>DASWRX010000205.1:0-72016 GCA_036402955.1 Thermoanaerobaculia bacterium | reverse complement strand
CACTCCCCGGATGCCCTCGCCGAACTCACCCCGCAGGCCTGGAAGCTCTCCCGGGTCGCCGCCCAGGCCGCCTGACCACCCCGCCCCCCAGGGGGCGAGGGACCTCGCCGGGGCCTACATGGGGTTCACCGGACGCTTACCTTCTTCCCGGTTTCCAATGGCTCGCCGGAAACCGGGAACGCCGTCTTCCCTTCTTCTGACGAGACGTCGCAAGAAGGGAACGCCATCTTCCCTGCTTCCGACAAGCCGTCGCAAAGAGGGAAGATCGCGCTCCCCGTTTCCGACGGGCCGTCGGAAAGAGGGAAGGCCGCCTTCCCTCTTTGCGACCGGCCGTCGCAAGGAGGGAACGTGGCGTTCCCTCCCTCCGACGCGCCGTCGCGAGCCTGCAACGAGCCGCCGCAAGCTCGTCCGTTGACATCCTCTCGCCGCCATGGCCCGGCGCGACCGGGCCGCGTTCCGGCGGAGGTTTGTCCCCTCGCGACTCCATGCCGCATCACTGGCGCGTTATCCTGCTCCTCAGCATGGTCACGGGCGTCGCATACCTCGTGCGTGCGGACGTTGCGTGGCCGCCATGGCGGTCATGATCTACGTACCGGGTCGGCCCCAATGGAAACGTACGCCGCGCGATCGACATCCACGAAGGAGAAGAAGTTGACGAGTCCGCCTTCAAGGCGCTCGTTCGCGAAGCGGTCGCCGAAATTCGAACACCGACTGTCCGATTTTCAAGGTAATGTCCCAGCCGGGCTGAAACCTAAGCGACGCCCGCCGTCCAATCGAAGGTGTCGAGGTCCCGCCAGGACAGGAGCATGCCCCGGCTGCGCGTCTGAGACTCCTCGCCGGCATAGACGACGACCCGGCCGGCGATCCCCGGAGCCTCTTGTCCGCCCAGAGCCGCGGCGAACCGCTCGAAGGTGGTGAAGTACTGGCCTGACGGCGTCTGCGCCGATTTGATCTCGACTAGCCTGAGATCGGTCCCCCGCTCGAGGATCAGATCGATCTCCAGCCCGTTGCTGTCGCGGTAATAGGAGAGCCGGGGGCGCCGGCCCCGGTGCAGATGCGCCTTGGCGATCTCGGCGACGGCCCAGGTCTCGAACAGGGCTCCCCGCAATGGATGGCTCTGGAGCTGGCCTGGGCTCTCGATGTTGAGGAGGGTTGCCGCCAGCCCAGCATCGTAAAAGTAGAGCTTGGGCGATTTGATGAGCCGCTTGCCGAGATTGGCAAAGAACGGAGGCAGGCGAAAGACGATGTAGCTTGCCTCCAGCACCGACAGCCACGAGCGTGCCGTGGGATGCGAGATGCCGCAGTCATTGGCCAGGGATGCGAGGTTCAGAATCTGTCCGGTGCGGCCAGCGCAGAGACGGAGGAAGGTCTGGAAGAGCAGCAGATCGCCGACGTTGACGAGCTGCCGAACGTCGCGCTCCACATAGGTGGCGGTGTAGTCCGCCAGCCATTCGTGGGCTGGCAGATGCCGTTCGTAGATCCGCGGATAGCCGCCCTGCCAGAGCAGCGTGTCGAGGTCTGTGGGCGGGGTGGGAAAGCGGCGGATCTCCTCGAGGGAGAGCGGCAGCAGCTCCGTCAGGGTGGTGCGGCCGGCGAGGGATTGGGTCACCGCGTTGACCAGCGCCAGGTTCTGGGAGCCGGTGAGCAGGAAACGGCCCGGGCGAGGGTCCTCGTCCACCATGCCTTGAAGATAGGAGAAGATCTGCGGCACCCGCTGCACCTCGTCGATGATGGCGCCGTCCCGATAGCGGGCGAGGAAGGCGATCGGGTCCTCTTGGGCGAGCTCCCGCTGGGCTGGATTCTCCAGTGATACGTAAGGGCGGTCGGGGAAGGCCATGCGGCTGAGCGTCGTCTTGCCCGATTGGCGCGGACCCGTCAGGGTGAGAACTGGATACCGCGTCGCCAACTCGAGGAGACGCGGTTGAAGGAGCCGCTCGATCATGCACTCAGGATAGCAGATCCCTGCAAATTGAAAGTCGGACTTTCAATCCACAGGGTTCCGGGTTTGCCACCTTGAAATTCGAACACCGACCGTTCGATTTTCAAGGTAGAGCGCGGAACCGGTACTTGTCGATCCCCAGCCGCTTGATGCGCGATTCGAGGGTGGTGGAGGGGATGCCGAGGCGGGCGGCGGCCCCCTTGGCGCCGGAGACGCGGCCGGCGGACTGGGCGAGCGCCTCCTCGATCTGCCGCCGCTCCGCATCTTGCAGACTATCGCGCAGGCTGTCGGGCAGGGGGGCCCCGGAGGAGCGCGGGCCCGGCTCCCCGGCGCCCGCCATCAGCGGCTCGTCGATGCGCAGGACCTCCCCCTCGGAGAGGATGGCGGCGCGCTCGATGACGTTCTGGAGCTCGCGCACGTTGCCCGGCCAGGAATAGGCGAGGATGCGGTCCATCGAGCTCTTCTCGATGCTCTGGAACCGCTTGCCGAAGCGCGGCGAATAGCGGGCGGCGAAATACTCCACCAGGATGGGGATGTCCTCCCGGCGCTCCCGCAGCGGCGGCATGGCGATGGGGAAGACGTTCAGGCGATAGAAGAGATCGTTGCGGAAGGCGCCGGCGGCCACGGCCGCTTCCAGGTCGCGGTTGGTGGCGGCGATGACGCGGGCGTCGGTGGCGATCGGCTGGCCGCCGCCCACCCGCTCGAAGGTCCCCTCCTGGAGCACCCGCAGCAGCGAGGCCTGGAGCTCGGGCGGCAGCTCGCCCACCTCGTCGAGGAAGATCGAGCCCCCGGCCGCCAGCTCGAAGCGGCCGACGCGGCGCTGCAGGGCGCCGGTGAAGGCCCCCTTCTCGTGGCCGAACAGCTCCGAGGCGATCAGCGACGGGGGAAGGGCGGCGCAGTTGACCGCCACCAGGGCGCGGTTCGAGCGCGGCGACCGGCGGTGGATGGCCCGCGCCACCAGCTCCTTGCCGGTGCCGGTCTCGCCGGTGATCAGCACCGTCGTGTCGGTGGCCGCCACCTTGTCGACCCGCGCCAGCGTCTCGCGCAGGGCCTGCGAGGAGCCGATGATCTCCTCGAACATCGAGCGCTCGTCGATCTCCTGGCGCAGCGCCAGGTTCTCGGCCTGGAGCTGGCCGGTGAGCCGCGCGATCTCCTCGAAGGCGCGGGCGTTGGCCACGGCGGCGGCGATCGGCCGGGCGAGCGCCTCGAACACGTCCACCTCGTGAGACTGGAAGGGGCCGGGCTCGCCGCGGGAGAAGGCGACCGAGCCCACCAGCCGGTCGCGCATCCGCAGGGGGACGCGGACGTAGGAGCGGATTCCGGCCGCGAGCAGTCGCGAGTCCTCGGGGAAGCGGCTCCCTTGCGTCAGGTCCTCGCAGATCCAGGCCCGCCCCGTCCGGCCGACGTGCTCGGTGCCGGTGCCGGCCAGCGGCAGGCTGCCGTGGGGCTTCGGCGGCGGCTCGCCGCCGGAGAGGCGCATCCAGCGCGCCAGGATGTCGGCGAAGGAGTCCCCCTGCCGCCGCTCGACGCCGCGGATGTAGACGGCGTGGGGAACCAGGTGGCCGCCGTCATCGATGGTGGTCACCGCCAGGGCGTCGACGTGGATCGCGGGCTCCAGCCCCTCGACCACCGCCTCCAGCACGGCGGCGATCTCGATCTGCGAGTTGGCGGCCTCGGAGACCTCCAGGAGCAGGCGGTACTTCTCCTCGGCCGTCAGCCGCTGACTGGAGGTCTCCATGGCATGGATCTTATTACCTGGACTGGCTGGCTGCTTTCTGGCCGGTCACCTTGGCGAAGCCCTCCTTGAGCTCCGGCATCCAGTGCTTCGGCACCGAGAAGCCGTGGCCCACCTTGTGGAGCCAGACCAGCTCGCCGTTGGGGACCTTCTTGAGATAGGTCCGGGTGTCCTCCGGCGTGCAGATCTGGTCGATGTCCCCCTGGAAGGCGAGCCAGGGGTCCTCCAGGGCGTCGCCGGGGGAGAAGTCGACCCCCTTGCCGTGCGGGTCGTGGGTCCAGGCGAGGCCGCGCCCCTTGCAGATCGGGTGGTTGACGATCAGGTCAGGGCAGAAGCCGAGGCTCAGGCCCCCGCGGAAGGCGTGGGGCGGCGCCTGCATCATGGCGGCGTAGACGATGGTCGCTCCCGAGGAGTATCCGACCAGGACGGGCTTGACGTGGGACGTGTAGCCGAACCGCTTCTCGATCGCTCGCCCGAGCTCGGCGAAGTCGGTCCCCGGGTCCCAGCACTTGTCGGGATCGGCGGTGGAGGCCTTCATGTAGTGGCGGATGTCCACCCCGGCGACCAGGCCGTCCATGCCCGCCAGCTCGCGGGCCATGTCGACGACCCCCAGGTTCCAGCCGCCGTCCCCCGAGATGAACAGGGCGACGTGCGACGGGCGCGGGGTCTGGTGGTACACGGTCACCTTGCCGAAGGGTTCGAGCTCGAACGTACTTTCAGCGGGGTCGGTAGCGGCGGCGGGCAGAGCGAGAGCGAGCAGGAGCAGACCGGTGAGGAGTGCCGTGGTTTTCTTCATGGAGGAGATTTTCGTGGAGCTCATAGGGCGCTCATTGTGCACCAACCCCGCCGCCGGGCGAAGCCCCGGCCGCGCGGTCGCCGAGGATCCAGTCGGCGATCGGTCCGTAGTCCTTGCCGACGATGTGCCCACCCGGGCGGATCAGCAGATGGACCAGACCCTCGGGGAGATCGAGGCAGAAGCTGTGCTTCTCTTTCTGGCCGTAGGCGCACAGGATCTCCCGGCCGCGCAGCTTCTCGATCTCCGGCAGCAGCGGCAGGCTGTCGTCGGAGGGCTTGCGGAGCCACTCCGAGGGGTGGAAGTGGAAGTCGGCCGTGCCGGTGGGGCCCACCAGCACGACGAGCGAGACCTGCTCCGCGAGATCCGGCGGCAGCCGGTTCACCAGGAAGGGCACGACGTCCGCCCCGAAGGAGTAGCCGATCAGGATCACCTTCTCCTTGTGCCAGAGCGGGAGGTAGACCCGCAGGACGCGCTCGAGGTCTCTGGCGACCCGGTCGGGCTTCTTGCGGCGGATGAAGTAGCGCAGCGCGTTCCAGCCCGCGACCGGGATTCCCCCCTTGGCCAGCCGCTCGGAGAGCCCCTTGTCCGTCACCGCCCAGCCGCCGTCCCCGCTGAGCAGGACGGCCATCTCGCCTCCTCCCGGCGCCCGGGCCGGAACCTCGATCAGCGGCACCCCCTTGACCCTCTCGGGGGCGGACCTGAGGGTGGGCGGGGTCACGGGTTTCCTGGCGGTGGCGGCCGGCGGAGCGGGAACGAGCAGGGCGAGCGCGAGCAGTGCGGCTTGAAACATGGGCGCCAAGGGTAACCCGAACCCGAGCGATTCCGTAAGGTTCTCGGCACACGGATCGAGTTATACGCAGGGCACGGCGATCGTGCGTATAACTTGGCCCCGGCATATGATTCCCCCCATGTCCAGCCGACCGCCGGCCGTCCTCGTCTTCCTGCTCGGCATCTCGCTCTTCGGGGCGGGCTCCGCGTTCGCCGCGCCAGCTCCGAAGCCTTCCGGAAAGCCCGCCGAGCGGCCCGGCCATGAGGCCGGCGGCGTCACCCTGCTGCCCAACGGCTGGCGGATCGCCCCCGCCGGCCGCCATCTCGCGGTGGGAGACCTGCCGCTCGCCATGGCGGAGTCCCCGGACGGCCGCGCGCTCGTGATCACCAACAACGGCTACGCCAAGCCCACCCTCACCGTCGTCGACCTGCAGCGCCTCTACGTGCGCCAGAAGGTCGACGTGGAGGACGCCTGGCTGGGCCTCGCCTGGCACCCGGACGGCAAGCGGCTCTACACCTCCGGCGGCGCCGCGAGCACGGTCATGGAGCTCAAGGTCACGGAGAAGGGGCTCGAGACGGGGACCGCGATCAAGCTGAGGAAGCCCACCGACGAGAGCTTCCTCGGCGGCCTCTCGATCACGCCCGACGGCTCGCGGCTGTTCGCCGTGCAGGCTTTGGGGAAGCTCCTCTCGGCCGTGGACCTCGGCACTGGCAAGATCGCCAGGGAGATCGAGCTCCCAGCCGAGGGGTACACCACCCTGGTGACGCCGGACGGCCGGACGCTGTTCGTCTCCCTCTGGGGCGGCGCCAGGGTCCTCCTCTTCGACGCCGCGACGCTCGCGCCGCGGGGCGAGATCGCGGTGGGGGAGCACCCGAACGCCATGGCGCTCTCGAAGGACGGCGGCCGCCTGTTCGTGGCCTGCGCCAACACCAACGCCGTCTGGGTGGCCGACCTCGCCGCGCGCACGGCCCGGGAGCAGATCTCGATCGCCCTCGATCCGGCCGCTCCTCCGGGCAGCACGCCCAACGGCCTGGGCCTGTCGCCGGACGGCCGCACCCTGCTGGTGGCCGACGCCGACAACAACACGGTCGCCGTGGTGGACGTCTCCCGGCCGGGCGCCAGCGCCGTCCGCGGGTTCATTCCCACCGGCTGGTATCCCACCGCGGCGCAGTTCAGCCGCGACGGCCGGCGGATCTTCGTGCTCAGCGGCAAGGGTCTGACCTCCGCGGCGAACCCGCGGGGCAATCAGCCGGGCATCCCGGGCGCCAAGGGGCAATACATCGCCGAGTTGCTCCAGGGCTCGCTCTCCGTGCTCCCCGTTCCGAACGATGAGGCCCTGGCCGCCTACACCCGGACCGTCTACCGCGTAACTCCCTACACCGCGGCCAGTCGCCTGGCCCCGGCCGGCGCGCCCAAGGGCTCACCCATCCCGGCCCGGGTGGGCGGGCCGTCGCCGATCAAATACGTCTTCTACGTCATCCGCGAGAACCGGACCTACGACCAGATCCTCGGCGACGTGGAGCGGGGCAACGGCGATCCCAACCTCTGCCTGTTCGGCGCGGAGGCGACCCCCAACGCCCACGCCCTGGCCCGCGACTTCGTCCTCCTGGACAACTTCTACGCCAACGCCGAGGTGAGCTACGGCGGCCACGCCTACTCGACCGGGGCCTACGCCACCGACTTCGTGCAGAAGGTCTGGCCGATGAACTATGCCGGCCGCGGCGGCGACTACCTGGTCGAGGGCGGGGGAGAGAAGCGCAACCCCTACGGCAACATCACGGCGCCCCGGAACGGCTATCTCTGGGATTCCTGCGCCCGCGCCGGCGTCAGCGTCCGGAGCTACGGCGAGTTCGTGGCGTACAAGAACCAGAAGGACGGCCAGGTCGCGGCCTCAGTCCCGGGGCTCGAAGGGCGGATCGATCCGGACTATCCGCCGTTCGACCTCGACGTCCCGGACAACCGGCGGGTGGATCTCTGGCTCCAGGAGTTCTCGCGCTTCGAGAAGAACGGCGGGCTGCCGCGGCTGACCATCCTCCGGCTCGGCGGCGATCACACGGTGGGGACCCGCCCCGACGCGCCGACGCCACGGGCGATGATCGCCGAGAACGACCTCGCCCTGGGCCGCGTCGTCGAGACCATCTCGAAGAGCCGCTTCTGGAAGGAGTCGGCCGTCTTCGTCCTCGAGGACGACGCCCAGAACGGCCCGGACCACGTCGACGCCCACCGGTCGGTCGCGCTGGTGGCGAGCCCCTACACCCGCCGCAACGCGGTGGACAGCACCCTCTACACCACCGCCGGCGTGCTGCGCACGATCGAGCTGATCCTGGGCCTGCCGCCGATGAGCCAGTACGACGCCGCGGCGGCCCCCTTCTACCGGGCCTTCCAGGCCGCTCCCAACCTCGCCCCGTTCACCCATCGCGAGGCGCGGGTCTCCATCGACGAGAAGAATGGGACCCTCGCCTATGGCGCCGCCGCCTCCATGGCCATGGACTTCCACGACGTGGACCTCGCTCCCGAGGGGGAGCTGAACGAGATCCTCTGGAAGTCGGTGCGCGGCGCCGGCTCCCCCATGCCGCCCCCCGTCCACGCCGCCTTCGTGCGGCCGGTCGAGGAGCGCGGCGGCGACGGCGACGATTAGCGTCGGTGGGCCTCGGCCGGCGCTGGCAAGAATCCTGCTACTCCAGACGGCGTCGTCTGGAGCTGTTGTGTCTGTGCGCGATCCGGAGCCCGATCTGGAGGAAACCATGCGGCCCAAGTACGTCTATGCGTTCGGCGGTGGCTCGGCGGAAGGGGACGGAACCCAGAAAAATCTTCTCGGAGGGAAGGGCGCCGGCCTCGCGGAGATGAGCCGGATCGGAATCCCGGTTCCCCCGGGCTTCACGATCACGACGGAAGTTTGCACGTTTTACCAGGAACACGAAGGCTCCTATCCGGACCGTCTGGAGCGCGAGGTCGAGGAGCACCTGGTGAAGCTCGAGCGGCAGATCGGGCAGCGCTTCGGCGATCCCGGGAAGCCGCTGCTGGTCTCCGTGCGCTCCGGCGCGGCGCGCTCGATGCCCGGGATGATGGATACCATCCTCAACCTCGGCCTCTCCGAGGAGGTCGTGGCCGCCTGGATCGACCGCGGCGAGGACGCCCGGTTCGTGCTCGACGCCTACCGCCGCCTGCTCACCATGTACGGCGACGTGGTGCTCAACGTGCCGCACGCGGAGTTCGAGACGATCCTCGGGCGTGCCCGCGAGACGCAGGGGGCCGCCAACGACGCCGAGCTGACCGCGGAGTCGTTGCGCGGCGTGGCGGACGCCTACAAGACGCTGATCGAGGAGCGCTGCGGAAGGCCGTTCCCCCAGGAGCCGCGCGAGCAGCTCTGGGGCGCCATCGGGGCCGTCTTCGCGAGCTGGAACAACCCCCGGGCGCGCGAGTATCGGAAGATCGAGGGGATCTCCGGGCTCCTCGGCACGGCGGTCAACGTGCAGAGCATGGTCTTCGGCAACCGTGGCGACGACTGCGCCACCGGCGTCGCCTTCACCCGCAACCCGGCCACCGGCGAGCGGCGGGTTTACGGCGAGTACCTGATCAACGCCCAGGGGGAGGACGTGGTGGCGGGCATCCGCACGCCGAAACAGGTCGTCGGAGAGGACGGACGCAACGGCCTCGCCGAGGATTTCCCCGCGGCCAGCCGCCAGCTCCAGGAGGTCTGCGAGAAGCTGGAGCGGCACTACCGCGACATGCAGGACGTCGAGTTCACCATCCAGCACGATGAGCTGTTCATGCTGCAGACCCGCTCGGGCAAGCGCACCGGCCCGGCCGCCGTGCGGATCGCCGTCGAGATGGTGGACGAGGGGATGATCGACCAGCGGGAGGCGCTCGACCGCGTCCAGCCCGCGCAGCTCGCGCAGCTCCTGGCCCCGGAGTTCGACCTGGAGCAGAAGAAGAAGGCGATCGCCGGCGGAGCGCTCCTGGCCCACGGCCTGCCCGCCGGCCCGGGCGCCGCCTCCGGCCGCATCGCCCTGACCGCCGAGAGAGCGGCCCAAATGGCGGCAGAAACGGCGGCGGACACGGCGTCCGCCGGCCCCGTGCTGCTGGTGCGCGCCGAGACCTCCCCCGAGGACATCGTCGGCATGCACGTCGCGGCCGGCATCCTGACCGCGCGGGGGGGCATGACCTCCCACGCCGCCGTGGTCGCCCGCGGCCTCGGCAAGCCCTGCGTGGTCGGCGCCGGGGACCTGGATGTGGTGGAGGAGGAGGGGGTGGTGCGGGTCGGGGACCGCGCCTTCCGCGAGGGAGAGGAGCTGTCGATCGACGGCACCACCGGCGAGGTGATCGCCGGGGCTCTCCCCACCCGCCCGTCCGAGGTGCTGCGGGTGCTGCTCGACGGCGCCGCGCCCTCGCCGACCTCCGTGGGCTTCCTCAAGCTCCTGGACTGGGCCGACCGCGAGCGGCGGCTGCGCATCCGCGCCAACGCCGACACCCCGCGCGACGCCCGGGTGGCCGCGGCGCTCGGCGCCCAGGGGATCGGCCTCTGCCGCACCGAGCACATGTTCTTCGCCGACGAGCGCATCCCCTGGGTGCGGCAGATGATCCTGGCGGAGGACACCGAGACCCGCGCCGCCGCGCTCGCCAGGCTGCTGCCGATGCAGCAGAAGGACTTCGAGGGGATCTTCACGGCTCTCGCCGGGCTGCCGATCACCATCCGCCTGCTCGATCCGCCGCTCCACGAGTTCCTGCCGCACGACGAGAAGTCCCAGCGCATCCTGGCGGAGCAGATGAAGATCGAGCCCGCCGCGGTCAAGGCGCGGGCCGAGGCCCTGGCCGAGGCCAATCCCATGCTCGGCCTGCGCGGCTGCCGCCTGGGGATCACCGCGCCCGAGATCTACGAGATGCAGGTGGAGGCGATCGTCCGCGCCGCCTGCGTCCGCGCCAAGGCGGGCAAGGAGGTGCGGCCGGAGATCATGGTGCCACTCGTCGGCACCGAGGCCGAGATGGTGCGCCTGCGGGATGCGATCACCGCCGTCGTCGATCGCATCCTGAAGGAGGAGGACGTCCGGCTGAGCATCCTGATCGGCACCATGATCGAGGTGCCGCGGGCCGCCCTGATGGCGGACAAGATCGCCCAGCACGCCGACTTCTTCTCCTTCGGCACCAACGACCTGACGCAGATGACCTACGGCTACTCGCGCGACGACGCCGGACGGTTCCTGCCGGAGTACGTGAAGCTCGGCATCCTCGATCACGATCCCTTCCAGTGCATCGATGAGCGGGGGGTGGGGCAACTCGTCCGCATGGCCTGCGAGCGGGGGAGGGGAATGCGGCCGGACCTCCACCTGGGCATCTGCGGCGAGCACGGCGGCGATCCGCAATCGATCGACTTCTTTGAGCGGGCCGGCCTCGACTACGTTTCCTGCTCCCCCTACCGGGTGCCGATCGCCCGTCTGGCGGCGGCGCGGGCGAGCCTCGCCCGCAGGGCCGCGGCGAAGGCATCGGAGACGCCGAAGCCGGCGGCCAAGCCCTCGCGCCGGCGGTCCGCTTCCGGAGGTGGTGGCAGAACGGCGGCTCCCATCGCCGCCGCTCCGGCCGAGCGCTAGGCTGGGCCGGAGCCCCGAGCGGCCCGCTCCTTGCAACCGGTTCCGAGAGGAGGTACGCCATGGACGATTCCGAACGGACGTACGGATACAGCGACGACATCTACCACGGTCCCCACGACCGGAAGGATGAGAAGAGCTACGAATACGGCGCGGAAAACCCCGCCGAGATGGACGGCCAGGAGCTGAGCCCCGAGGAGGCCGCGATGCACGTCGAAGGCCCTCGCCCGGACGACACGGTGGAAGCCACCGCGCCCGGCTCCTACGACTACGGCCGCGAGGGCGAGTTCGGCACCACGGAGTCCTTCACCTGGGATCTCTCGGAGACCGACAAGAAGCCGGAGCCGAAGGCCGAAGCGGCCGGTAAGCCCGGAAAGAAGCAGGAGCCGAGCCTCGCCGAGCAGCGTCTGGAGCCCGCCAAGCGCGAGCCTTGAAGATCCTTACCCTTGGGGCGATACACCCTTCGAAGCCTCATCCCCTGGCCCCCTCTCCACTCGCGTGGAGAGGGGGAACGCATTTCAGACCGGATTGAGGGGCCTATCCGAGAGTCTCGTGCAGTTGCTGGGGAGATAAAACGGGAACTCCGCTGTCCTTGAATCCTTCCGGATCGCGTGTCACGACGGCATCCACGTTATCCGCGACGCCGGCTTCGGCGAGCACTGCGTCCTCAAAATCTTTGGCGGGTGACTCGATCGCTCTTGAAAGGACCTGACGGTCCACGGCCGCGATCTGAAAAAGGTTGATGAGCTCCCGGACGGTCGAGCGGGCTGTGTCTCTGCCGGAAGCTTTGGCGATCAAGTAATAGATCGTCGTCAGCGTCGTAGCTCCCAGAACGCCGTCCAGCTCCTTGCGCTCGACCCTGCCCATCAGTTGCGCGGCGGTGTTCCGAAAGGGCTGTCGGTTGAGCAGGACATCCAGCACCACGTTGGTATCGAAGAGAACCTTCAACGGTGTTTCTCTTCGAGATAGCGGCGGTAGTCTTCATCGCTGACTCCATGGGCGATCCCCAGCAGGCGCCGCGTCACGGGAGGCAACTGCTCCCGGAAAGCCTCGGGTGCCTTGGCGGCCGTGGAATCCGGCTCGCGGGAGAGAATGATGACGTCGACTTCTTCCCCCGCTTTAAAGGGAAGCTCCGACAGGCGGATTTCGCCGCTGTCGTCGATCCGGGTTGCAACCTTGTAGGCGCTCATCTGGGCTCCAGTCTCCGAGGAACTCGCAGTAAGTATAAACTCCCCTCCGCCGGTCCGCACAGAACCGTGGGGATCGTTCCGGCGCAATTAATTCTGTCAGTCCATGTCCCGCATCCATCTCCTCCCCGACACCCTGGTCAGCCAGATCGCCGCCGGCGAGGTGGTGGAGCGCCCGGCGTCCGTGGTCAAGGAGCTGGTGGAGAACTCGCTCGACGCCGGGGCCTCGCACCTGGAGATCCAGCTCGAGGGGGGCGGCAAGGCGCGCATCTCGATCGCCGACGACGGCAGCGGCATGGGCCGCGACGACGCTCTCCTCGCCTTCGACCGCCACGCCACCAGCAAGATCGCCAGCTTCGATGACCTGGAGCGCGTCGCGACCCTGGGATTCCGGGGCGAGGCCCTGGCCACGGTGGCGGCCGTCGCCCGGGTGGAGCTGACGACCGCCGAGCAGCCCGGGGACGGCCAGCGGGTGGTGATCGAGGGGGGACGGGTACGGGTGGCCGAGCCGTTCTCCCGGCCGCGCGGCACCACGCTCGACGTCCGCTCGCTGTTCTTCAACGTGCCGGCCCGGCGCAAGTTCCTCAAAGCCCCGCAGACGGAGCTGCGCCGCTGCGTCGACGTGGTGCAGGGGTACGCCCTGGCGCGGCCCGACGTGCGCTTCCAGGTCTTCCACGAGGGGCGGGAGCTGCTGGACGCCCTGCCGGCGCCGGGCACGGCGGCCGGCTCCCGCGAGCGGATCGGGCAGATCTTCGGCGCCGAGCTCGCCGGACAGCTCGCCGAGATCCCTTCGGTCCCTTCGGTCCATGCCGGCGAGGAGGCGATCCGCGGCTTCGTGGGCACCCCCGGGACCGCGCGCGGCCGGCGCCAGTTCGTCTACGTGAACCACCGGCTGATCCGCGACCGGGCCGTGCTCGCCACTTTCTACCGCTCCGTGCGCGACGAGTGGAAGCACGAGGACTTCCCGGCCCTCTTCCTGTTTCTCGACGTCCCGCCGGAGGAGGTGGACGTCAACGTCCATCCCCAGAAGGCGGAGGTCCGCTTCCGCGATCCCGGCCTGCTCGACCGGGTCTACGACGCCCTCCGCCGCACCCTGGAGCGCGCCCGCGGCGAGGAGGACGCCCCGCTCCGGAAACCGGCCTCGGAGCCCTACGTCCCCTTCGCCTGGCAGGGGCTGGGCGAGAACCGGCCTCCGGTCGCCTGGAATCGCCCCGCGGCAGCGCCCGCGGAGGTGACGGGAACCTCGGGATCTCCCGCGATGGTGGAGCTTCCCGTCATCCCCACGCGCTTGGCGACGCCGTCCTACGCTCCACTCCAGAGGCCGATGGTCCCCCTCTCCGGGCGCCATGGGGAGGCGCGCCCGTTCCGGCTGCTGGGCCAGTACAAGGGGACGCTGATCCTGCTCGAGGGGCCGGACGGCCTCTATCTGATCGACCAGCACGTGGCGCACGAGCGCATCCTCTACGAGCGGCTGCGCCGGGCCATGGCCGCCGAGCGTCCGCCCGTGCAGCACCTGCTGACGCCGGTCCTGCTCGATCTCGCCCCGGCGGAACGGCTCCGCCTCTCGGAGCTGGCGCCCGGCCTGGAAGAGCACGGCTTCGGGGTGGCGGCGCTCTCGGGCCACACGCTGGCGCTCACCTCGACTCCGGCCGCCCTCTCACCCGGAGATGCCGAGTCCCTGCTGCGCAGCCTGGCCGCGGATTCCGGCGACGGCACGAACGGGGGAGCGGACCTCGCCCGCCAGATCCTCGAGAACCTAGCCGCCAGCATGGCCTGCAAGGCGGCGGTCAAGATGCACCATCCGCTCTCGGCGCCCGAGATGGAAGCCCTGGTCGCCGAGCTGTTCACCGCCGAGCAGCCCTACGCCTGCCCCCACGGCCGGCCGATCGTGCTGCAGATGACGGATTCGGATCTGGAGCGGCGGTTCGGGCGGCGGTAGCTACTCGTTGGCGGGAGGGATCAGCTCCAGAGGAAAGAGACGGTGACCCTCGAATACCGTCAGGACATCGATGAACTCAGGGTAAATCCTGTAGAGGATCCGCTAACTGCCCAGAAAGACTTCTCTGACGTCCTCTCGGTCCAGTTCCGGGACTCTCCGTCCCGAGTAAGGAGCTGGGGCAACGTCGCGGGCTCGCTCTCGAAGGCGGGCGACCCAGCGGCGTGCCGCTCCGGGTTTATCCGACGCAATGAAGTCGCCGATGGCTTCCAGGTCTTGTATCGCCTGCCGGGTCCATCGAACTCTCACGCGTCTTTCAGGCTCCCGAATCTCTCGTCGAGCAGCCGTTCCACTTCATCGTCCTCGAGCACCCTCCCGGCTTCAGAATCGGCAAGCCCCTGCCGGACCGCACCCATGAAGCGCTCGTGCTCCCGCATGTGGTCGAACTCCTCGGGCGTGATGAGCACGGCCGCAGCGCGTCCGTTCTGCGTGATGATCACCGGTCGCTGGTTTTCCTTGAGATTGCGCAGCACCCGGGACGCCTGGGTCTTGAACTCGCCCAAAGGGAGAACGTCTTGGGACAGCAGTATGGACTTCATGCGGCCCTCCTGGTCTGTTTCCAGACCTGAATACAGATCTGATTCTAGCAGGTCCCCGCCTGGCGCGCCCGCTGCTACTATCTCCCGCCATGGCTTTCGGCCGCCGCGATCCCACACCCCTCGAAAAGCGCCTGGGCTACCGGTTCAAGCGCCCGGACCTCCTGGAGCTTTCGCTGACCCACCGGTCGTGGGCCAACGAGCAGGGCATCCCCGAGCATTACGAGCGCCTGGAGTTCCTGGGCGACGCCGTCCTCGGGCTGGTGACCGGCGAGTGGCTCTACGCCGGCCATCCGGAGCTGCCCGAGGGCGAGCTGTCGAAGCACAAGGCGCAGCTCGTCAGCCGCGACACCCTGGCCAAGCACGCGCTGGAGCTGGACCTGGGAGCGTCGCTGCGCATCGGGGTGGGGGAGGAGCGCTCGGGAGGCCGGACCAAGGCGTCGCTGCTCGCCGACTCCATGGAGGCGGTGTTCGGGGCCGTCTATCTCGACGGCGGTCTCGAGGCGGCGCGGCGGGCCATCCTCGAGATGGTGGAGAGCGCCTACCACGAGCGCTCCCGGCAGGCGGTGACCGACGCCAAGACCCAGCTTCAGGAGGTCGCCCAGGCGCTCGGCTGGGATCTCCCCGAGTACCGGCTCACCGAATCCCTCGGGCCGGACCACGACAAGACCTTCGTCGTGGAATGCTGGCTGGCGGGGGCGCTCGGAGGGCGGGGCGAGGGGCCGAGCAAGAAGGTGGCCGAGCAGCGGGCCGCCGCGGACGCGCTGGCGAAGCTGCCGGAGAAGTAGAGTACAATCCCGCCCCCATGAGCGACGCCACGACCGCCGCGATACCCGTCACCACCATCCGCGAGCTGACCCGCAACATCGGCCAGACGGTCGAGGTGCGGGGCTGGATCGACAACAAGCGCTCCAGCGGCAAGATCGCCTTTCTCCAGGTGCGCCTGACCGGCGGCGTGGTGCAGGCCGTGGCCGGCCGCAAGGACGTTCCGGAGAAGGACTGGGAGGAGATCGAGCGCGCCACCCAGGAGTCGACCGTCCGCGTCACCGGCGTCGTCAAGGAGGACAAGCGGTCCCCCATCGGCGTCGAGATCCAGTGCTCCGGGTTCGAGATGCTCTCCCTGACTCCCGACTATCCGATCACTCCCAAGGAGCACGGCACGGCGTTCCTCATGGAGCACCGTCACCTCTGGCTGCGCTCCAGCCGCCAGCGCTCGGCCCTGCGGGTGCGCAGCGAGATCGAGCAGGCGATCCGCGACTTCTTCTACGAGCGCGAGTTCACCCTGATCGATTCGCCCATCCTCACCCCCGCCGCCTGCGAGGGGACGTCGACGCTGTTCGAGACCGACTACTTCGGCGACAAGGCGTATCTGTCGCAGTCGGGCCAGCTCTACCTCGAGCCGGCCGCGGCGGCCCTCGGCAAGGTCTACTGCTTCGGGCCCACTTTCCGCGCCGAGAAGTCGAAGACCCGCCGCCACCTGATGGAGTTCTGGATGGTGGAGCCCGAGGTCGCCTTCCTGGAATTCGAGGGGCTCTGCTCGCTCGCCGAGGAGTTCGTGGGCTATCTCGTGGCCCGCGTCCTCGACCGCGCCCGCGAGGAGCTGAAGATCCTGGAGCGCGACACCGCCAAGCTCGAGTCCGTGGTGCCGCCGTTCCCGCGCATCACCTACACCGAGGCGGTGAAGATCCTCAACGACAAGGGAAATCCCATCCAGTGGGGGGACGACTTCGGCGCCGACGAGGAGACGCTCCTCGCCAGCGGTTACGACCGGCCGCTGATGGTCACCAGGTTCCCGGCGTCGTTCAAGGCCTTCTACATGCAGCCCGACCCGGAGAACCCGGACGTCGTGCTCGGCCTCGACCTGATCGCGCCGGAAGGCTACGGCGAGATCATCGGCGGCAGCCAGCGCATCCATGATCACGACCTGCTGCTGCAGCGCATCCAGTCGCACAACCTGCCCGTTGAGGCGTTCCAGTGGTACCTCGACGTGCGCAAGTACGGCGCCTTCCCCCACAGCGGCTTCGGCATGGGCCTCGAGCGTTTCGTGGCCTGGATGACCGGCCTCTCGCACCTGCGCGAGACGATCCCGTACCCGCGGATGTTGTACAAGATCTACCCGTAAAAAGGCGCCGCGCTGAAGCCCGAACGCCTCTCGACGGGAGCCGCGCTCGCGGCGCTGATCCTCATCTGGGGCACCACCTGGGCCGCGATCCGGGTTGGACTGCGGGGCATCCCGCCGTTCACCGGCGTGGCCCTGCGCTTCGCCATCGCCTCGGCGGTGCTGCTGGCGCTGGTGCCCCTCTTCGGCGTGAAATTGGGCCGCAGCCCGATCGAGCGCCGCCTCTGGCTGGTCAACACCCTGCTGACCTTCGCCATCCCCTACGCCGTCCTCTACTGGGCCGAGCAGTCCGTCCCTTCAGGTCTCGCCTCGGTGCTGTTCGCCACCATGCCGCTGATGGTGGCCGTGATCGCCCACCTGGCGCTGCCCGGGGAGGGGCTGACCGTCCGCGGCACGATCGGCGTCCTGATCGGCTTCGCCGGCATCGCCGTAATCTTCTCCGAGGACTTCCAGGCGCTCGGCGGCGCGCAGGTGAGAACGGCGGCCGCCGTGCTGCTCGTCTCGCCGCTCTGCGCCGGGTTCGGCAGCATCGCCGTGAAGAAGTGGGGAGCGGGCATCCACCCGATCTCCATCGGGGCGGTGCCGATGGGGATCACGGCGCTGCTGACGGGCGCCATGGCGCTGGCCTTCGAGCACGGCCGGGCCGTCCATTTCGACCGGCCGTCCGTGCTGGCGGTCCTGTACCTCGCGGTCGTGGGCTCGGCGTTCCCCTTCACCCTCTACTTCTGGCTGCTCAAGCGCCAGACCGCGACCGGGATGTCGCTGATCAACTACGCGACGCCGGTGCTCGCGGTGCTGATCGGGACGCTCTTCCTGGGAGAGCCGTTCACGGCGCGGATCGTCGTGGGCGCGGCGCTGGTGCTGGTGGGAGTGGCGGTGGCGCTACGGAAGGGGAACGGGTGAGGACGGAGAAGCCGTGGGCGGTTCTGGGAGGAATGGATTGACGATGGTGAGATCCCCGAGCCGCTGACCGTGGTTCAGGTCCTCGGTCCACAGCCGGGTGCAGTGCTCCATGCGGGCTGCTTGAAGAATCAACGCGTCCCAGAACGAGACCTTGAGAGTCGATGCCAGGCGGATGCTCGCGAGGAGCAGGCCCCCCGTGTTCTCCACCACTCGCCAGGTGAGATATTGCTCGACTATGGCGAGGGCCTCGTCTTGGCCCAAAGGCCGTAGCATCTTGCGGGTCACGGTGACGAAGAATTCCTGCAGCACCTGCACACTCAGCACTCCCTCCCCGGAGCGCCAGAGGTCCGCTACCAGGTCCCGCGCGATGGCGTGCTTGTCGCCGGCGTCGCGGTCTTCGGCATAGACCAGGATGTTGGTGTCAACGAAGACGGGCACGATCGTGAAGCTCGTCTCGGCGGGGAAGGAGACCGCCGCCGAGGTGGGCACCTTGTTCGAGGCGCTTGAGAGCGGCCCGCTTTGCGGTCTCGTAGGTGTCATCTTCGGCTACGAGCCGAGATAGCTCTTCACGCAGCAGTGCCGAGACCGAGCGGTTACGGCGAGCCGCCAATACCCGCGCTTTGTGAATGAGATCTTCATCCAGCGTCAGTGTGATGTTCCGCTGCACGGTTCTACTTTACCACGCGTTCCACGTGCTGCACTCATTCCACGTGAGTCCTCGGGTGGAGAGGATGCCGGGATTCGAGGCCCCCGGCCAGACGCCACCATCCCCAGCAGTGCGGCCAGGGCCAGTAGGCCCCAGAAGCCGCCGGTGCCTCCCGTCCGGATCTGGATCGTCCCCGGGCTCCCGACCTGCAAGGGGCCGGGGAAGCTCACGCCGTCCTCGTCGTCCATCCCGCTGCCGGCTCCTCGGGGCCGGGCGTTCAGGCTCATGCCAGCCCCACCATAACCGCAGCATTGCCATGTGCTCCCCGCCGCCAGAGGGAGGCACGGATACGGTCCAAGTAAGGCTGATCCGGGAAGTCGTGCGCCATGGAAACGAAAGTCCGAGTCAACCTGCCACGTCTCGAAAAGCCCGCTCGATCACGCCGCGGGTGTTCTTCAAGACGTCCGGAGCAGCTTCCACCGTGACAAGGCGGCGAAGCAGGATCTCGACGTCCGCCATGTGATGCCTGGCGGCCTCGCGCAGGAAGGAGAGATCCTTCTCGCGTCCGGCAATGGCTTTGGCGACCAGCAGATCATGCACTTCGAGGCACAGGCCCCGGGCTCCGCGGGTGTTCTCGTTCTGAACGACGACGAGGCGCTCCTTCCACCCTGATGGCAGAAGGGCGGTCTCCTCGCCGACACCCTGGGCGTAGTAACCAAAGGTGTCGTGGAACGGGGATAGCTCGCCGATGCTGCCCTCGATCAGGTCGGCCCGTTCGGGATGGTTCAGCGGATAAAGGTCCGCCTCAACAGAGACCCGCATGGGAGCGGGGGCCTCGGGGAACTGCCCCAGGATCGCCTGGCTGCCGATCACGACGATATCGTCGTCGGCGACGATGACCGCGGCGGCGCGGATGAGGTGCTCGAGTTGTTCCCGGGTCACGGCCGTGGGGAGAAGTGGTCCCGGGTCTCGCGCCAGATCTTCCAACGCTCCCGGGGCTCGAGGGCGCCGGCGAAGGGGGTCGACTGCCGCAACTCATCGGCGAGCTCACTCCGCTCGGTGAGGAAGGCCTGGATCGAGGAGAGGTCGCCTGCCAGGATCTCCGCCCATTTTCGCGCGTAAAAGGGCGGCTCGGCGGCGGATGCCAACAGGGTCTGGATGCGTCGACGCGCGCTCATCAAGATCTCCGGCCGATCTTGCAGGCGCTCGGCGATCACGCGGTGATATGCGATGCTTCTCTCCTCCGCCAGCCGGTGGGGATCCATGGGGAAAAACAGTAGCACAGCCTGTTCGGAGCCGGCTCCCCGAGGGGATCGGCAGCGTTCCCGCGAGGGAAGGTGCGGTCCTGGTGGGCGCCTAGGAGCTCGCCGTCTCCAGAAATAGACGTATTTATCCTTGGCTACGTATGCAGGTATGACCTTGCGGCTGAACGGAGGGTCATGCTTACGAGGTAAGACAACATGCGTAAAATCACCTTGGGTCTGCTCGCTCTGCTGATGACCGCCACCGCCACCCTCTCCACCGCCCACCGCGCCGACGCGTACCCGGTCTGTCCGCTGTGCACGATCGGCCATCACTGCTGCCAGGTGAACGGAAGCTACAACTGCTACCCGAATTCCTTCCCCTGCCCGTAGGGTACGGCCCAGGGCTGGGCGCACCCTCCGAGGGGCGCTCAGCCCGTCCTCGAAACCGCGATTCCGTTGTTCCCGCCCGCCGCCCGCACTCGTCGATACCCCGGTTCAGGATTCGAGCCGCAACGCGGCGAAAGGGATGCCGCACGGTCCCGAGCCGCCGGGCTGGCAAGAAAGTAGTACTACGCTGGCGCCAGCCCTGCGGCAAGGGACTGCAATGAGTTGACCGGAACGTCTGGCGCGAATCGAACGGTCCTGCTATCATCGTCGCAGTGCGGCAAATCGGCCTTGGCCGGGGCCCCACTCAAGTCCAGCAAAGGGGAGAGACCATGGCGAAGGAACTGGAGCAGATCAGCGAGCTTGAATCCAGGAAGGTGGCGGAAGCTTCCCGCGAGACCGAGTGGAAGCAGCCGAGCTTCCTGCGGGAGATGTTCCTCGGCAATTTCCGTCTCGACCTGATCCACCCGTACCCGCTGCCGGCGGAGGAGAGGCCCGAGTTCGCCGCCTTCTACAACGCCATCAAGGAGTTCCTGCGCGACCAGGTGGATTCGGTGGACATCGACGTGACGGGGGAGTACCCCGAGCACGTGGTCGACGGCCTGCGCAAGCTGGGCGCGTTCGGCATGAAGATCCCCAAGAAGTACGGCGGCCTGGGGTTCAGCAACGCCGAGTACCAGCGGATCATGCAGCTCCTGGGCTCGATCGACGGCAACCTGTCGGCGCTGCTCTCGGCCCATCAGTCGATCGGCGTGCCGCAGCCGCTCAAGCTGTTCGGCTCGGAGGCGCTGAAGAAGAAGTACCTGCCGCGCTGCGCCGCGGGGGACATCTCGGCCTTCGCGCTGACCGAGCCGCAGGTCGGCTCCGATCCGGCGCGGCTGCAGACCACCGCCGAGAAGACGCCGGAGGGGGACGCCTACATCCTCAACGGCGAGAAGCTCTGGTGCACCAACGGCACCATCGCCAAGCTGCTGGTGGTGATGGCGAGCGATCCCAAGACGAAGAAGATCAGCGCCTTCGTCGTCGAGGCGAATTACCCCGGCGTCAAGGTCGAGCACCGCTGCCATTTCATGGGCCTGCGGGCGCTCGCCAACGCGGTGATCAGCTTCCATGGTGTCCGCGTGCCGGCCGAGAACCTGATCGGCGAGGAGGGCAAGGGGCTGAAGATCGCCCTCACCACCCTCAACGACGGCCGCCTGTCGATCCCCAACGGCTCGGTGGGCACGGCCAAGCTCTGCCTCGAGATCTGCCGCAAGTGGGCCAGCGAGCGCGTGCAGTGGGGCCGGCCGGTGGGCAAGCACGAGGCGATCGCCCACCTGATCGCCGACATGGCGGCAACCACCTTCGCCATGGAGTCGATCGCCACCCTGGCCACCGAGATGTCCGACCGCGGCGGCTACGACATCCGCCTGGAGGCGGCGGCCTGCAAGGAGTGGAACTCGGACCGCACCTGGGAGATCGTGGACGACACCATGCAGATCCGCGGCGGCCGCGGCTACGAGACCGCGAGCTCGCTCAAGGCCCGCGGCGAGGCGCCGATCGCCGTCGAGCAGATCATGCGCGACTATCGCATCAACAAGATCTTCGAGGGCTCCTCCGAGATCATGCACCTGTTCATGGCCCGCGAGGCGGTGGACAAGCACCTCCAGGTGGCCGGCGCGATGATCGATCCCGAGAAGGGCGTCGCCGACAAGCTGGCCGAGCTGCCGAAGATCTCCGCCTTCTACGCCTCCTGGTATCCCACCCGCTGGCTGGGCTGGGGGCAGTGGCCGCGCTTCCAGGAGCTCGGGGAGCTGGCCACCCACCTGCGCTTCTGCGAGCGCAACACGCGGCGGCTCTCGCGGCAGATCTTCCACGGCATGATCGCCTACCAGGGCAAGCTGCAGAACAAGCAGGCGTTCCTCTTCCGTCTGGTGGACGTGGCCAACGAGCTGTTCGCCATGGCGGCCTCGGTCTCCCGCGCGCACGCCATGGAGCAGGCCGGGCATCCCGACGCGGCCAACGCCGCCGAGCTGGCCGACCTCTTCTGCCGCAGCTCCCGCCGCCGGGTCGTCCAACTGTTCCACGAGCTGTGGGCCAACGACGACGTGCGCAAGTACAAGGTGGCGCTGCGGGTGCTCGACGGCAAGCACGCCTGGATCGAGGAGGGCATCCTGAAGCTGAGCGAGCGTCCCCAGTTGGAGGCGAAGTCGCTGAAGCCCATGGCCGTCGATCCCGCCCATCCCGATCCCGCGCCGGTCCCGAAGGTGCGGCCGGTCGGCACGCACTAGCCAAGTCCCTGCGGTAGGATGGCGCCGTGCGCGCCATCCTACCCGCCGACCGCGACCATCCCACCCCTGTCGTAGACGACCTCCCCGATCCGATCCCGGCGCCGGGCGAGGTGCTCGTCGCCGTCGAGGCGGCGGGCCTCAATCACGCCGACCTGCACCAACTGCGCGGCCAGTACCCGCCCCCGGCGGGGGAGAGCGACGTGCCCGGGCTGGAGGTCTCCGGCGTCGTGATCGAGGGGGAGAAGGGGAGCCCCTGGCAGCCGGGGACCCGGGTGATGGCCCTGGTGGGCGGCGGCGCTCACGCCACGCGCGCCACCGTTCCCGTGGGACAGCTCATGCCGCTGCCGGACAACCTCTCGTTCATCGAGGGGGCCGCCATCCCGGAGGCCGCGCTCACCGCCTGGGTGAACCTGGTGGTCGAGGGGGGCCTCCAGCCGCAGGAGACGGTGCTGGTGACGGGCGCCACGGGCGGCATGGGGAGCTTCACGGCGCAGCTCGCCCGCGAGCTCGGGGCGCGCGTGCTCGCCGCCGGCCGCAGCCGCGAGCGGCTGGAGATGCTGCGCGGCCTGGGGATCGATGAGGT
Source organism: Thermoanaerobaculia bacterium (assembly GCA_036402955.1). Taxonomy (GTDB): domain Bacteria; phylum Acidobacteriota; class Thermoanaerobaculia; order Multivoradales; family UBA5704; genus DATARR01. The sequence continues at coordinate 49,327 of DASWRX010000205.1, read as the reverse complement.
CTGCGTCGAGGGGGCGAACCTGCCGGCCCAGGTGCGCGACGCCACCGGCGGCCGGGGAGCGGACCTGGTGATCGACTATACGGCGGGGCCGGAGATCGGCAGCCATCTGGCGGCGCTGGCCAAGCGCGGGCGGCTGGTGGTGGTGGGAACGGTCGGCAGCCGCAAGGCAGAGGTGGACTTCGGTCTCCTCATGAGCCGGCGGCTGCGGGTGATCGGCTCCGTGCTGCGCGCCCGTCCCCGCGAGGAGAAGGCGCGGCTGACCGCGGACTTCGCCGCCTTCGCCCTGCCGCGCCTGCGCGACGGCCGCCTGCGCCCGGTGGTCGACCGCGTCTTCCCCCTGGAGCGCGCCGGCGAGGCCTACCAGGCGCTCGAGCGGGGGGGCGCCTTCGGCAAGATCGTTCTCTCAATGGTTTGAAGCGGTCGCCGCGGCCGGGCCGACGCTCACCGGACGGCTCAGATAGCTGGTGGTGGCGGCGATCTCGTCGCGCACGGCGAGGCCCAGGTGCTGGGAGCCGGGCTTCATCTTGAGCGTCAGCGTGTAGAGGTAGTACTGGCCCATGGCGCTCAGCACCTCCTTGCGGGGAATGTGGAGCGGCACCTCGATCTGGCGCACGGCGGAGATGCCGCCGGCGTCGTCGCGCGTCGCCAGCAGGATCTGGAGCCTTCCCTCGTAGGTGTCCTGCTGGTTCAGGATGGCCAGCTTGAAGAGGGGGATCTTCAGACGGACGGGCACGGCGTACTCGCCGCGTTCGGCCGGCGCCGCGTCCCCGATCTCGACCGCCACCCCCAGCGGATTCTCCTCGATGCCGTAGAAGAGCGCCGCCAGCGTGCGGTCCACCACCTTCTCGAAGGCCGGCTTGTCACGGTAGCTCTGGCGGTAGCGCAGGCGGACGCCCGGCCGCTTCACCCGCACCTCGATCTTGTGCTCGCGGCCGTCGCCCGTGTGGCCCGGCGTGAAGCCCAGCGAGTAGAGGGTGGTGAAGTCCTCGCGCATGCGGGAGAGGTCCGGCAGGACATTGTTGGCGTTGAGGATCGCGCGTCCTCCGGTGTCGTCCGCCAGGATCTGCAGCGAGTCCTGCAGGTTCGACCGCAGGAGGCTGCCGATGGACGGGAACTGGAGCAGCCGGTCGTCCGGCCCGAAGCTCGCGTCGGACGCCTCTGTCCCCTGCAGCCCGGAAGCCTGCAGCGTGTAGAGGGTCACCCGGTGGGCGTTGGCGTGGGCCGCCAGCGCCTGCAGGTTCTTGTTGACGGCGTAGGACTGGGCGTCCAGCGGGGCCTGCGAAACCCCCTTGTAGGACTCCGGACCGAGCGCCGCCGCGTCGAAGACCTGCATGGGATTGGTATCGTCGTCCGACGGCTTCTGGAAGAAGCGGTTCGGTTGCTGGATCGATTCCGTCTCCAGGTTCGCGGACTTCCCGAATCCGGAATTCCCGTGGCCGCCGCAGATCTCGGCCAGGAACTGGAAGACCTCCTCGCCCGGGATCAGGGGAATGCCGTCGCTGACGTGGAGCACCGCCTTGCGCCCGGGCACGCCGGAGAGCGAATTGACCAGGACGGTCAGCGCGTTGATCGTCTGCAGGACGTCCTGGCGCCTCGCGCCGGCGTAGGCGTGCGCCGGGGTGGCGATGTTCTGGGGGCAGGGGAGCGAAGGCGGGACGAGCAGGGAATCCCGCTGGATGGAGAGGATCGCGTCCACCGCCTGCCGCCGGTCGCGCTCGTGCTCGCCGCCGTGCGCCGCGAGAGACGACACCCGCTCCAGCCCCTGGGCGATCGCCGCGGGATCGCTGGTGAACGGCACCCGGATGTTCAGCCCCATGTCGTAGGTGGCGAGCATCACGCGGTCCCCGGGAGCGAGCTCGCGGTCGAGGAACTCGCGGAGCTGCCGCAGCGCCCGGGTCCGGTGGGCGGGCAGGATGTTGAAATCGTCGACGAAGATGACCAGGTTCCAGGCGTCGTCCGGCGACCGGCCGGCCGCTCCGGTCTTGCCGGCCGCGGCGCCGCCCGCCGCGCGGGAAGCCTCGCCGCCCGCCTCCCGCGCGTCGAAGTTGGAGATCGCGACCCGCTTGCCGTCCTCCAGCAGCTCGAAGTCGTCCTTCCTGAGGCCGGTGACCCGGTGGCCGTTCCTGTCGGTCGCGTCGACGTCGACGTCGACGACGTTGACCTCCAGGACCTCGCCGAAGCTCGGCGCGGTGGAGGGGGTGACGGGCGGGGCGGAGAACGCCGGCACCCAGGCGGCGACGAGCAGGGCGCAGGAGAGCGGCAGCGACTTCATGGCGAAAATTCCCCTCCTACCGGGCGGTCCTCGCGGCGGCCCCCACCGTGACGGGCCGGCTCAAATAGCTGGTGGCCGCGGCGATCTCGTCGCGCACGGCGACGGCGACGTGCTGCGAGCCGGGCTTCATCTTCAACGTCAGAGTGTAGAGGTAATACTGGCCCATGGCGCTCAGCACCTCCTTGCGGGGGATCTGGAGCGGCACCTCCACCTGGCGCAGGGCGGATGCGCCTCCCATCTCGTCGCGCGTTGCCACCAGGATGCGGAGCTTCCCCTGGTAGTTGCCCTGCTGATTCAGGATGGCCAGCTTGAAGAGGGGGATCCTGAGGTGGACGGGCACGTCGAACCGGCCGTTCTCCGCCGCCGTCGGGTCCCCGATCTCGAGGGCGATCTCCAGCGGGTTGTCCTCGACGCCGTGGACGAGGGCCGCCAGGGTGCGGTCCGCCATCCTCTCGAGCGGGGGCTTGTCGCGGTAGCTCTGGAGGTAGCGCACCCGCAGGCCCGCCCGCTTCACCTTCACCTCGACGTGGTGCACCTTGCCGTCGCCGGCGTGGGAGGGGGCATAGCCGAGCGAGTAGTAGCTGTCGAAGTCCTCCTGCATGCGGGCGAGCTCGGGGAGGAAGTCGTTGACGTCGAGCATCGCCCGCCCGCCAGTGTCGACGGCCAGGGCGGTGAGCGAGCCCTTCAGGTTGCTGGTCTGGATCTGCTGGACGAAGGGGGCCTGGAGCAACCGCTCGCTGGGATCGGCGTCCACGCCGGCGGCGGCGTACCCTTGCAGCCCGCTCGCCTGGAGCGTGTAGAACGTCACCCGGTTGGCGCTGGCGTGGGCCGCGAGGTCCTCGAACTGCTTGGCGACGCTGTACTTCTGGGCGTCGAGAGCGGCCTGCGAGGAGTCGTACCCCTCGCCCGTGCCGCCGCCCCCCGCGGTGCCGCCGCCGAGCTGCTGGGGGGCTCCGCTGCCGGGCTTTCGGGAGTCGTCCTTGGTGCTGAATCCGGATGCGCCGCCGCCCTCGCACAGCTCCTTGGCGGCCTCGAAGAGCTCCTCGCCGGGGGTGAGCGAGATGCCGTCGCTGACGAACAGCAGGGCCTTGCGGCCGGGGATCCCTGCCAGGGAGTTGATCATCGCCTTGAGCGCCCCGATCGTGCGCAGGGCCTCGCCGCGCATCTGCGCGGCATACCCTTCGGCGGGCGCGATCATCTGGCGGCCGCAGGGCTCCAGGTCGTTCAGGGTGACCATCGCGCGGTAGGCCGTGCGCCGCGACGCGTCGTCCTGCTGGCCGAAGGTGGGCAGGCGCTCGACCTCCCGCAGCGCGGCGTCGACGGCGCCCGCGTCCTCGGTGAAGGGCTGGCGCACCCGCAGGCCGGTGTCGTGGGTGGCGAGCAGCACGCGGTCGCCCGGCCGCGCGGTGCGGGACAGGAAGGAGCGGATCTGCTCCACGGCCCGCGTGCGGTTGTGGGGCTGGATGTGGAGATCGTCGACGAACACCACCAGCGAGAGCCCATTCTCCGGGTCGGGGGCGGGAGCCGCCGCGGTCGCCTCCGCCGCGGGTGGTCCGCCCGAGGGAGGTGCGGCGGCCGGCGGACGGGGAGCGGCGGCCGCCCGCGCCACCACCGCGAAGTTGCTGACCTCGACCGGCCGGCCGTCCTCGGAGACGGCGAAGTCCCCCTTCTTCAGGTCGGTCACCCGGCGGCCGTCCCGGTCGGTGACGTAGATGGCGAGGTTGACGACGTTGACCTCGACCGTCTCGCCGAAGCTCGGCGGATTCGCCGCGGATGACGCGGACGCCGTGGATGCCGCTGACGACGCGGCCAGCCCCGGCGTCCCGGCGGCCAGCAGGACGCTCGCGAGCGTGAGCGGCTTGGTGATTCTCATCATCATCCCATCATCTCCCTAGTGGGCGTTGCCGGCGGCGGCCACGGTCACCGGGCGGCTCAGGTAGCTGGTGGTGGCGGCGATCTCGTCGCGCACGGCGAGGGCCATGTGCTGGGAGCCGGACCGCATCCTGAGCGTCAGTGTATAGAGGTAGTACTGCCCCATGGCGTTCAGCACCTCCTTGCGGGGGATGTTGAGCGGCACCTCGACCTGCCGCACCGCCGACATGCCCCCCTCCTCGTCGCGCGTCGCCACCAGCACCCGGAGCTTGCCCTGGAAGGCCCCCTGCTGCTCCAGGATGGCCAGCTTGAAGAGCGGGATCCTGAGGCGGACGGGCACGTCGTACTCGCCCTTCGCCGCCGCCACCGGGTCTCCGATCTCGACGGCGACCTCCAGCGGATTCTCCTCGATGCCGTGGAACAGGGCCGCCAGCGTGCGGTCCACCATCTTCTCGAAAGCGGGCTTGTCGCGGTAGCTCTGGCGGAAGCGCAGGCGCACGTCCGGCCGCTTCACCCGCACCTCCAGCGTGTGGTCGCGGCCGTCGCCGGTGTGGAGCGGCGTGAAACCCAGCGAGTAGAGGGTGGTGAAATCCTCGTGCATGCGGGAGAGATCCGGCAGGAGGTTGTTGGCGTCCAGGATCGAGCGCCCGCCGGTGTCCTCGGCCAGCATCTGTAGCGAGTCGCGCAGGTTCGAGCGCAGCAGCGAGCCCACGGACGGGAACTGCATGAGCCGTTCCTCCGGCCCGAAGCTCGCGTCGGAGGCGTCGGTCCCCTGCAGCCCGGAAGCCTGCAGCGCGTAGAGGGTCACCCGGTTGGCGTTGGCGTGGGCCGTCAGCGTCTTGAGGTTCTTGGCGACGCTGTAGGCCTGGGCGTCCATCGCCGCCGTCTCCCCCTTGTAGGACTCCATGGTGGCCTGCTCCGAGTTCGGGCTCGGCGTGACGTTCGCGTCGGGCGGCGGCGGGAGGTCGGGACGGCGTATCTCCGGCTTGTGCACGGAGGCGAGGCCGCCCATGTCCTGGGTCGAGTGGTCGCTGCAGAGCTCGGCCAGGAACTGGAACACCTCCTCCCCCGGGATGAGGGGGAGGCCGTCGCTGACGTGCAGGAGCGCCTTGCGGCCCGGCACGCCGGACAGTGAATTGACCAGGACCGTCAGCGCGTCGAGCGTCCGCAGGACCTCCTGGCGCCGGGCGCCGGCGTAGGCGTGCGCCGGGGTGACGATGTCGTGCGGGCAGAGGATCGCATCGGTCGGATCGGACCTGGACTCCTGCGCGATGGTAATGATCTGCTCGAGCGCCTGCCGCCGGTCGCGGTCGCTCTCGGAGCCGCGCGCCGCGAGCGCCGACACGTCCCCCAGCCCCTTGGCGATCGCCGCCGGGTCGCTGGTGAACGGCACGCGGATGTTCAGCCCCAGGTCGTAGGTGGCGATCATCACCCGGTCGCCGGGGGCGAGCTCGCGGTCGAGGAACTCGCGGAGCTGCTGCAGCGCCCGGGTGCGGTGGGCCGGCTTGATGTTGGAGTCGTCGACGAAGATCACCAGGTTCCAGGCGTCCTCCGGCGCCCGTCCGGGAGCGGCCGCGGCGACGGCGCCGCCGGCCGTCTGGCGGCCGGCCTCCAGCGCGTCGAAGTTGGTGATCTGCATCCGCTTGCCGTCCTCCAGGATCTCGAAATCCTCCTTCTTCAGACCGGTGACCCGGCGGCCGCTCCTGTCGGTCGCCGCCACGTCGACGTTGACGACGTTGACCTCCACGCTCTCGCCGAAGCTCGGAGCGGTGAGGCGGGACGGCTGGGCCGGGAGCGCGGCCGGCAGAGCCAGCAAGAGGACGCCAGACAGCGGAAGAAGTTTCATGATGATCATTTCCTCCCAGAGCGGACTGAACAATTTTCAGTCGTTTCTGCAAGGAACAAGCCACGGCTCTCCCCTGGGAGGGCCGCCGCGGACCGTCCACCGGCGCGGACGGTTCAGGAGGACACCGGCCGCGGAACGTCCTCTGGAGCTGACGGCCGCGTCGGGGCAGGAGCGAGGGTTGCCCAGGGCCGGTCGGCCCGCCGGCGCCACAGCCCGCGCCAGAGCGCCGCCGTGAGCAGGACCCCCATTGCGGTCAGCACCCCGCTCCCTTCCGGGCCGAAGCCGCCGCCGGTCACCTGGGGGTTGCCGGTGATCGCGACGTCGAGGAGGTGGAAGAGCGGCACGCCGCTCACCGGCACGGAGAGCAGGCAGGCGACGGCGAAGTTCCAGACGCCGTGGGCGAGGGTGGCGCTCCACAGGCTGCCGGTGCGCTCGACCAGGGCGGCCAGGACCATGCCGGCCAGCACGATGTTGAGCAGGGCCAGCAGGGAGACGTTGGGGTTGGCGGCGTGGAGCAGCGCGAAGAGCGCCGAGGAGGTGAGCGCCGAGACCCACGGCGCCCAGCGCTCGCGCAGCGTGTGGTAGAGGTAGCCGCGCATCACCCACTCCTCCAGCCCCCCCTGGAAGAGGAAGGCGACCAGCAGCAGCACGAGCAGCAGGACGGGCGCGAAGGGCCACCAGGCGGGGCCGCGCAGGAACTCCGCGCTGACGCCGCCGAAGCGGACCGCCGCCAAGGTGCGCGGCAGGGCCAGGATCAGCGCCAGCCAGGTCCCCAGCACGGCCACGGCGCCCAGCGGCGCCAGGAGCAGTTGCCGGAGCGCCGCCGGCCGCCCGCCGTCCGGCCGGCGGGCCCCCAGGCTCGCCAGCGTCCGCCGGTCGATGAAGCGGACGAACAGCCAGGTCACCAGGATGGTGGGCGGGATGGCGACCAGGATCGCCAGCAGGGAGAACTCCACCGAGACCCCGAACCCCCCACGGCGAAAGAAGCTGCCGGCGACCAGGTAGGGGAGGCTCGCCAGCAGGTAGGTCATGACGCCCTGCACCAGCACGTAGACCACCAGGTAGAGCAGCATGCGCAGGAACGGAACGGTGAGGTAGAGCAGGCGGGAGCGGGGCCGCCGGGGGGCGGGCGGCGCGCCCGAGCGGATCTCTGCCGAAACGGTCTCTTCCAAAGGGTCTCCTTCTGGGGCGCGCGGGGCGCGGGGAGATTCTATGCCGCCGCCGCGTCCGGCCGGCGTGGCACGGCAGTTGCTTTTAGTCCGAAGCGGGGAGAATCAAAGGAAGTTAACTCAACACAAGGAGGATCGTCATGATTAACTTTATCGTCATCCTGATCGTCGGTGGTCTCATCGGCTGGGTCGCCAGCATCGTCATGCGGACCAACGCGCAGCAGGGCGTGTTTCTCAACGTCGTCGTCGGCATCATCGGCGCCTTGCTCGCCGGCTTCCTGCTCGCGCCGCTGTTCGGGACGGGCACCATCACCCAGGGCAACTTCAGCCTGCCGGCCTTGCTGGTCTCTCTGCTCGGCTCGGTGGTCCTGCTCGCCATCGTCAACCTGTTCCGGCGTGGCGCCGTCCGCTGAAGCCAGGTTTCCTCACAGACGCAGGAAGGCGGCGGGGGTTTCGGACGCCAGGTCCGGCCCCCGCTCGACGTTTATAGAGGCCTCTCGCAGGCCGGAACGGCCCAGTGGCGGGCCTCTATATGCCCGGTTGTCAGTTTTACATATAGGGCACCGCCGGCGCTTTCGTCGCCTTCAAAGCGGCCTGGACCCCCTCGGGTCGGGTGAGCCCCTGCTGGGCCAGCACGTCCCGGATCCACTCCGCCGCCATCAGGTTCCCGACCTTGGGATAGTGGAGGAAGTTCTTCCGGGCCATCTGCGCCTCGGGGTCGTATGTCTCGAAGCCGTCCGCGAGATCGATCACCCGGTAGCCCCGGCGCCGCAGCTCGTCCACCAGCGGCTGGTAGGTGACCTTCCGGTGGGCGTGGCGCAGGTGCACGTCCCGGCGCTGGGGGAACAATACGATCACGGGCACCGAACGGTGGTCGAGCGCCTCGCGATAGAACTGGTCGAGCACCCGCAGCGTCACCTGGTAGGCCTCCGAGCGGGTGTTGTAGAGGCCGCCGGGCGTGAAGATCGGCTGGTCGAGGTACTGGTTGGCGATCACCCGCGCGAAGCGCACCGAGGGCAGGACGTCGAAGCGGCTCCTGCGGTTGAAGCGCTGGTAGAAGTAGTCGTGCTCGCCCAGGCGGGGGATCACCTTCTCGGGGTCGCGCAGCAGCTCCTCGTACTCGGCGATGCTCCGGATCGGGTTCGGGATCAGCGTCAGCTTTCCCCCCTCGACGGCGAAGCGGGGCTTGCTGAAAGGGATGCCGCTGCGGCTGAAGTAGAACGGCCGGAAGGTATTGACCATCCGGTTGATGTTCTCGGACATGCAGCCGATCAGCACCACGTCCGGGTGGTACTGGATCCCCTCGCGGCGGTAGCGCAGCAGCGCCTGCCCGGGATCCGAGCCGGGGATGCCGAAGTTGATCACCTCGAGGCCGGGGACGAGCCCCTCCAGCCGCTCCTCCCAGGTGAAGCCGGTCGGCACGCCGCTGCCGTGAGTGAAGGAGTCGCCGAAGGCTCCCACGCGCACGGTCCCCGGCGCCGGCGCCGGCGCGTACTCCCGGGTGGCCCGCAGCCCCTTGCTGTTCGCCTGGAACTGCGGCTTGCTGCCGTTGGGGCGGATGGTCCAGCCGAGGTCCCGGTCGAAGATCATGTAGGACGAGGTGTCGGCGATCTGGGCGGCGAGGATCCCCTTGTGCTTGTCGTTGAGGTCCTCGACGACCTGCGGCTGGTACTCCAGGTTCTTGTAGCGCTTGAGGGCCCACAGCCCTCCCAGGCAGGCGAGCTCGACGACACCCCACAGGAAGAGGAGCAGGACGAGCGAGAACGCGATCTTCTTGGCGGTGGGGAGCTGGGCCATAGGAAGGCGGGCATTCTATCCGATCTCCGAACGCTTCTCCGACGCTTTTCCGAAAGGACCCGGGTCGGTTATCCTCCTCGCTCGCCATGCCCGCTCCGCTCTCTCCGCCGCGCCCGGTGATCATCACCGGCATGCACCGCTCCGGCACCTCGCTGGCCGCCTCTTTCCTCGGCGCCCTCGGCATCCACCTGGGGGACCGGCTGCTGCTCCCCGACCGCCTGAACCCCCGCGGCTATTTCGAGGACGCCGACTTCGTCGAGCTGCAGTGGCGGATGCTGGAGGAGGCCACGCCCGCCGGGGACGGCGGCCACCGCGACTGGGGGTGGACCGAGAGCGAGCGGCTCGACCGCGGCCGTTTTCCCCGCCACGCGGAGGCCGCCCGGGGGCTGGTGGCGGCCCGCGCCGGCCGGCCCGGGCTGTGGGGCTGGAAAGACCCGCGGACCACCGTGCTGCTCGACTTCTGGGACGAGATCCTCGCCGGCCACGCCCTCTACGTGCTGCTCTACCGCTTCCCCTGGGAGGTGGCCGACTCCATCCAGCGCATGGGAGGCGGCGAGTTCCTGGACAACCCCGAGTACGCCTTCCGCATCTGGGCCTTCTACAACCGCCAGTTGCTCGACTTCCACCGCCGCCACGCCGACCGCTGCGTGCTGGCGAGCGCCAACGCCCTGGTGCGCGACGCCGGCCGCTTCGTGGAGCTGCTGCGCGGCAAGCTCGGTCTCCCGGTGGGCGACGCCCCGCTCGACAGCGTCTGGCAGCGGGACCTCTTCGTCTCCTTCCCTCCCGACGACCCGCTGGTCTCCCTCACGGCAGCGACCAGCCCGGAGTGCGGCCGGCTGCTCGCCGAGCTCGACGCCGCGGCGGACCTCCCCGCGACCGGGCTCTGGAACGCCGCGCCCCTGCGCGGCGAGCGCCTGCGGCCGGCCGGGCCGGTCGACCTCTCGGTGGTCATCCCCTGCTACAACTACGGCCAGCTCCTGGTCGACGCCGTCGCCAGCGTGGAGCGCTACGCGCCGGAGCGCTGCGAGCTGCTGGTGGTCAACGACGGCTCGACGCAGCCGCGCACGCTCGAGGTGCTCGAGGTGCTGCGGCAGGGCGGCTATCCCATCCTCGACCAGCCCAACGGCGGCTTGGCGGCGGCGCGCAACCGCGGGGTCGGCGAGGCGCGGGGGCGCTACATCCTGCCGCTCGACGCCGACAACCGGCTGGTGCCCGGCTTCCTGGCGTCGGCGATCCGCGCCCTCGATGCCGACCCCGGGCTGGGGGTGGTCTACGGCGACCGGGTCGACTTCGGGGCCCGCTCCGGCCGGCTACGGGTCCGCGACTTCGACCTCGACGCCCTGCTGTGGGCCAACTTCATCGACGCCTGCGCCGTCTACCGGCGGGAGGTCTGGGCAGCCTGCGGCGGCTACGATCCGGGCGGAGCGGTCTGGGAGGATTGGGAATTCTGGATCTCGGCGGCGGAGAAGGGGTGGCGCTTCCTCCGCCTGGACGAGCCGGGCTTCGAATACCGCGTCCGCCCGAACTCGATGCTGGCCGTGGCCGAGCGGGAGGGGCTCCGCCGCGCGGTGCGCGAGCACATCTACCGCAAGCACCGCCGGCTCTACGCCGAGCGGCTGGAAGAGGTGCTGATGGCCGGCCAGGCCCACCTGCTCGAGATCTCGCGCGACGCGATCGCCCTGCGCGCCTCGCGCGACCGCCTGCAGAGCGAGCTCGACGCCCTCGCGGCCTCGGTCGCAACGATTCCGGCCGGCCCCGCGAAGGCTGCCGCTCCCAGCGTTGAGGATCTCATCGCGGCGCGCGAGCTGGAGCGGCTGCGCGAGGAGGTGGCGGCCCTGCGCCAGGAGTCGACGGCCCTGGGGCAGGAGGTGACGGCGCTGCGCCAGGAGTCGACGGCCCTGAGCCGGGACGCGGCGTCGCTGCGCGGGCACGCGGAGGCCAAGGATCGCGAGGTGGCGGCCCTGCAAAGGGAGCTGGCGGCCTGGGGGGAGCGGGTGGCCTTCATGGAGGGGACCCGGGCCTGGCGGTGGCGGGGTGCCCTGGTGCGCCTGAAGCGGCGCCTGCGCGCGACACATTGATCTCTTTCTATTTCCCGGCTAAAATTGAGCCGATCAGCCCGTGAGCCGTCGCCAAGGGAGACCGTGATGCAGCCCCGCCCCAAGATCCGGCGCTTTCCCCGCGTCCCTGCCGTCCACGCCGTCATGGTGCGCCTGCTCGGGGTGCGGCCGTTCGAGGAGTTCGCCCGCACCCGGATCATCGGCGCGGGCGGCTGCATGTTCGTCAGCGAGGAATCGCTCGGCTTCGGCTCACTGATGGAGCTCTCGATCGCCGTCCAGGGCCGGGTCCTGAAGACGGACGGCCGGGTGGTCTACGAGATCCGCAAGAGCCCAACGGAGCACCAGGTCGGCGTCGAGTTCCTGCGGATCAGCTCCGCGGACCGCGCCTTCCTGGAATCCTTCGTGGGGCAGCGGAACGGCTCCGCCGGCGCCTTCAACTGAGCGGCGCGTCCGGCGCGGACCCCCTGTCACTCGTCCGCGCGCGCAAGGTGATCCCATGGAAGACCGGATGAAGCATCTCTTGGAGCAGGGAGCGGCGCTCCTCACAGCGGCGGGCGCCCGGGAGGTCTACGTCTTCGGGTCGGTAGCCTCCGGGAGGACCCGGGAAGGCTCCGACGTGGATCTCGCGGTCGCGGGTCTGCCGCCCGAACGCTTCTTTTCCACCATGGCCCGCTTGGAGAACCTTTTCGACCGATCCGTGGATCTGGTGGACCTCGACGACACCACCCCGTTTACCGAATACCTCAGGAAGAAGGGAATGCTTCGGCGTGTGGCCTGATCTCAAGGATCAGATCGCCGTCGAAGAAGCCCAACTCCAACGATTGCTGGATCTCCACCAGTCGCTCCTCGCCAAGTCCCGCACTCGACCTCCAGACCCTATCGAGCTCTCGGCTCTCGCCGCTCTCTTGCACTCCTTCTATACGGGAGTGGAGAACCTGTTCCGCAGGATCGGGATCGAGACAGACGGAGGGATCGCGAAGGGAGAGGGTTGGCATCGACGCCTTCTCCTCCAGATGGCCGAAGCCGGAGCGAACCGGCCGCCGGTCATCTCCTCCGGGCTCCTCGACCGATTGCAGCCGTATCTCCAATTTCGTCATGTCTTCCGCAGCTCTTATTCGTTCCAACTGCAGTGGGACAAGATGCAGCCGCTCGTGCTGCATTGTGAGGAAACGTACGTCGCTCTCCGCGCCGAGATCGCCACGTTCGCGTCGCACATGGAGCGGGAGCCGTCGAACGGCTGATTTCCTCTACCGCGGCAGCCCCCGCCCCGTCATCAGGTAGGTCGCGAAGCTTCCCAGCCAGTGTCCCCCTTCGTAGTGCTTGCCGGTCACCGCGGCGAGGCCGGACTCCCGGTGCGCGGCGGCGGCGGCGCGGAGGTCGGCGACGCGCTCGTCGCCGGGGGGCAGGCCCGCGGCGATGCCCTCGAGCATCCAGGCCCGGGAGAGGTTCAGGCCGTCCAGGTGGGCGAGCTTGCCGTCGCTCGGGTCGGTGACGACCGCCGGGGTGATCCAGTCGTCGCTGTGGACCTGCGGCAGGAAGGACGACAGCCAGGTCGCGAAGTACGGAGGCGGCAGGATGCGGCGCATCAGGTCCGCCTCGGCGAGGCAGGGGGAGAGGAAGTCCTCGCCCGACGGCTCGTACTCCAGGGGGCAGGAGCGGTCCTTGAGATACAGCTCGCGGGCCCGCGTCTCGAAGAGGTTCTGCGCCTCGCGGTCGCCCGCGCCGCGCGCCCAGTCGATCATCAGGCCCAGCGAGAAGGCGGTCTGGTTGTGCTCGCCGATGCGGATGGGGTGGGAGAGCTTGGGGAGCCACGTCCGCAGCCGTCCCACGGCCGCCTTGACCAGCGGCTCCAGCGCCGTGGCCCAGCGGCGGGCTTGCGGATCGTCCCACTCGTGGAGCTCGGCCGAGAGCTGGAGCAGCCAGGCGATGCCGTAGGGGCGCTCGAAGGTCGCCCGCCCCTCGCCCTGCATGTACCTCACCTCGGCCGCCAGGTTGGCCGGCGTCAGGCTCTGCTCGAGCGCCGCCCGCGCCCGGGCCGCGAAGGGGGCGCCGGGGAACTGCCGCGCCAGGCGCGCCAGCAGCCAGTGCCCGTGCACGGCCGAGTGCCAGTCGTAGCAGCCGTAGAAGGCGGGGGTGAGCACGCGCGGGGGCTTCACGTCGGCGTCGCTGTTGAGCGCGTGGGAGATCTTGTTCGGGTACTCCTTGTGGACGCAGGCGAGCGCCAGGCCGGCGAAACGCTCGGCGGTGGCCGCGTCGAGGCGCTGGCCCGGGGGAGGAGTGGCCGGGGCCGTCGCGGCGGCGGCGAGCGGGGTCAAGGCGAGGGAGACGGCGAGCCAGGCGAAGGCGGATTGGAGGATCATGGGCGGGATGGTAGCTCCCGGCGGGCCGGATTGAAATCCTCGGAGCCGTAACCCGGCGGCCCCTCGCTTCGTATAGAGGGTGCCATGAAAGGAGAACCCCCTCTATGCACTTGCGTTTGAAGCTTCTGCTGGCCGGCCTGACGCTGGCCTGCTCCTGCACCGCCGCCTGGGCGGCTCCCGCGCCCTCCGATCTCCAGGCGCGGCGCGACGCCCTCAACAAGCTCCTCGCCGAGCAGTGGGACTACAGCCTCTCCCACTCACCCGAGTTCGCTTCCATCCTGGGAGACAAGCGCTGGAACGACCAGCTCTCCGACGTCTCTCAAGGAGCCATCGACGCCGATCTCGTCAAGACCCGTGACTTCCTCCAGCGCTTCCAGGCGATCGACACCACCGGCTTCCCCGAGCAGGAGAAGCTCAACCAGGAGCTCATGGTGCGCGGCCTCCGGCAAGGGCTCGAAGGGGCGAGGTTCAAGGGATGGCTGATGCCGGTCAACCAGATCTCCGGCATCCACCTGCTGGCCGCCCAGTTCCCCTCGATGCTCACCTTCACCACGGTCAAGGACTACGACGACCTGATCGCCCGCTACAAGAAGATGCCGCGGGTGTTCGAGCAGACGATCGACCTGATGCGGCAGGGGATGGCCACGGGCGTGATGCCGCCGAAGTTCCTGCTCGAGAAGGTCGTGGTGCAGGCGGAGGGGATCGCCGCCACGCCGGCCGAGAAGTCCCCCTTCGCCCTGCCGCTCGACCGTTTCCCCAAGGACATCCCCCCGGCCGAGCAGCAGCGCATCCGCGCGCAGATGCTCGCCGCCGTCCACGACGCGGTCCTCCCGTCCTATGCCAGGTTCGCCGCCTTCGTGAAGGACGAGTACGCCCCCAGGGGCCGCAGCGAGCCGGGCATGTGGTCGCTGCCCGACGGCGAGGCCCGCTACGCCTTCGCCGTCAAGGAGTCGACGACCTCCAGCCTCACGCCGGAGGAGATCCATCAGCTCGGCCTGCGCGAGGTGACGCGCATCGAGGGCGAGATGCTGCAGGTCGCCAAGGAGCTCGGCTACGCCGATCTCAAGAGCCTGAACGCCGCCATCGAGAAGGACCCCAAGCTGCGCGCCCACTCGCGGCAGCAGGTCCTCGACCTCTACAAGCAGCACATCGACGAGATGTACGCCAGGCTGCCGCAGCTCTTCGGCCGGCTGCCCAAGGCCCGGGTCGAGGTGGTGCCCACCGAGGCGTTCCGCGAGAAGGAAGCCTCCGGCGCCGAGTACCAGACCGGCTCGCCGGACGGCGCGCGGCCGGGGCGGGTGGAGGTGAACACCAGCAACCCGGAGCAGCGCAAGATCATCTCCTGCGAGTCCACCGCCTACCACGAGGGGGTGCCCGGCCATCACATGCAGCTCTCGATCGCCCAGGAGCTGCCGACGCTGCCGCCGTTCCGCCAGCAGGGCGGCTACACCGGGTTCGTCGAGGGGTGGGCCCTCTACTCGGAGCGCCTCGGCAAGGAGGTCGGCTTCTACCAGGACCCCTACAGCGACTACGGCCGCCTCCAGGACGAGATGCTGCGCGCCATCCGCCTGGTGGTGGACACCGGCTTCCACTACAAGCACTGGAGCCGCGACCAGGTCGTCCAGTTCTTCCACGACCATTCGGCGATCGACGAGGTGGAGGTGCAGAGCGAGACCGACCGCTACATCGTCTGGCCCGGGCAGGCGCTCGCCTACAAGATCGGCCAGCTCAAGATCCTTGAGCTGCGCGAGCGGGCGAAGAAGGAGCTCGGCGCCGGCTTCGACATCCGCAAGTTCCACGACGAGGTCCTCGGCGCCGGCGCCCTGCCGCTCGATGTCCTCGAAGAGCGGATCGACAACTGGGTCGCGGTCCAGAAGGGGACGAGGAAGGCGGCCTGACCCGCCGGCCCGGGGCCCTCACTCAGCCCTCCTCTCCCAGCCTCCCCCCCGGCCGCCGGGAGAGGAGGGAGACCTCCGCCAAAAGGTGGATCATGAACTCCCCTCTCTCCCGGCGGGTGGGAGGGAGGCCGGGAGAGAGGGGCTGGGGGAGTGAGGGCCCGCCCCGAAGGGGCGGTGCTTGTCCCGCCCGAAACCTTGAAGGGCGGGGACAAGCCCCGCCCCTACGTTTACAATCGGGGCGAGGAGGGCAGCCATGTCCGAGACCGTGGATCTGAAGCAGGCCGTCGAAGGCCACGACGGCATCTCCGTCGTGCGGGGGAGCGGCACCTGCCGGGGCTGGAACAACATCCAGTACAAGGCCGGCCTCTCGGCCAAGAACGTCAACGCCCGGAAGCTGTCGATGAACGTCGCCACCATCCCGCCGGGGGGCGTCGCCTACGCCCACATCCACGTCGACTTCGAGGTGATGCTCTACATCCTCCAGGGGCGCGTCCGCCACGAGTACGGCCCGGGCCTCAGGAAGACGGTGGAGAACGTGGCCGGCGACTTCATCTTCATCGAGCCCGGAGTCCCGCACGAGGTCTTCAACGCCAGCGACACCGAGCCGGTGGTGGCGGTCGTCGCCCGCTCCGACGCTTCCGAGTGGGAAAACATCGTCAACTACGACCGCAACAGCGAGGGGTAGGCATCAGGGCGCAGCATGCTGCGCCCCCCTTGTCATTTCCTCCCGACTTTGCCTTTTCCCATAGATCTCTTACAATAAGCCTCATCGTCAATCGAGAGGCAGTTTCGCTTCTCCCGGCCAGGAGGCTTTTCTCATGCTCCTTCTCCGCAAGATCTGTATTCTCGCGCTCGGGTGGGTGGGTCTGGCGGCGTCCGCCGCGGGCGCCGCCGCCGTGCCGGTCGCCACCGCGGCCCAGTTGCTCACCGCCGTCGCCAACGCCCAGCCGGGCGACGTCATCACCCTGGCTCCGGGCACCTACGACTTCAGCCAGACCCTCTACTGCACCACGCCCGGCACCGCCGCGCAGCCGATCGTCGTGCAGGCCGCGGCTCTCGGCACCGCCAAGATCCGTTCCAACACGGTGGAGCTGATCAAGGTCTCGGCGCCCTACTGGGACTTCGAGAACCTGGACATCCAGGGCGTCTGCGCCTCGCACTCCGACTGCGAGCACGCCTTCCACGTGGTGGGGGGGGCGAGCTTCACCCGCATCCGCAACTCCCGGCTGCACGACTTCAACGCCATGATCAAGGGCAACGGCGAGGGGAGCCCCTACATCTTCGCCACCGACGTGCTGATCGAGGGCAACGAGCTCTACGACGCGGCGCCGCGGCAGACCACCAACCCGGTGACGCCGCTCGACGTCGTGGGCGGCGACCGCTGGGTGGTGCGCGGCAACTTCATCCACGACCACGGCAAGGCGCAGGGGGACCAGGTCAGCTACGCCGGCTTCCTCAAGGGGAACTCGCGCGACGGGATCTTCGAGAAGAACCTGGTGATCTGCGAGCGCGACACCACGGGGCAGATCCGCCTCGGGCTCTCCTTCGGCGGCGGCGGCTCGGCCCCGGAGTCGATCTGCGAGGGAGGCACCTGCACGCCGGAGCACCAGAACGGCATCATGCGCAATAACGTGATCGTCAACTGCCCGGCGGACGTGGGGATCTACCTCAACAAGGCCCAGAACGCCAGGGTCTACAACAACACCCTCTACAACAACACCGGCATCGACGTGCGCTTCACCGCCAGCACGGTCGACCTGCGCAACAACCTGCTCTCGGGGGCGATCCGCAACCGCGACGGCGGCACCAGCACGCAGGGAGCGAACCTCACCGGGATCACCCCGCTGCAATGGACGACCTGGTTCCTCAATGCCGCGGGAGCCAACTTCGCGCTGCTCAACGGCGCCTCGATCGTCAACCAGGGGCAGGCCCTGCCGCAGGTGACGGACGACTTCTGCAGCCATGCCCGCGACGCCGCCCCCGATCTCGGCGCGGTCGAGTACGGCAACGCCGGCGCCTGCGACACCACGAAGACGGGCGGCACGGTGGGAGCGATGATCTTCGCCGACGGCTTCGAGTCGGGCGGGTTCGCCGGATGGCTGGCGATGCCGTGAAGTTCCATTCAAGCTGATACGATGCCCCTCCGCGGTCTGCGCTTCGGAGGGCTATCGTGTCGGATTTCCAGCAATACGTCGGTGTGCGCTACTCGGGCCGCAAGAACCCGGGCGATCCCATTCGCGAGATCAAGGTGTTCGCGGCCGTGGAGGATCACGAGATCTTCCGCGAGCTCAACCAGGGTCACCCGTCCGGCCGGTGGAGCCGGCGGGACCTCGCCGAGTGGCTCCTCGGCCGGATCACCAGCGGCGACCCGGTCGTCGTGGGGATCGACCACGCCTTCTCGTTCCCCCAGAGCTACATGGACCGTAACGACCTGAAGAGCTGGGTCGCGTTCCTCCAGGATTTCGAGGAGAACTGGCCCACCCGCGAGTCCCCCGTCCGCGACCTGCTGCCGGGCAACGCCCGCACCGGCGACCCGGACGAGCACCGCCTCACCGGCCAGTGGACCGCCTTCCCCAAGAGCGTCTTCCAGTTCGACATCCAGGACAGCCTCGCCAAGGCCACCCACGCCGGCCTCCCCTGGCTCGACTATCTCCGCCGCGCCGGCGACCGCGTCCACTTCTGGCCCTTCGACGGCTTCGAGGTGCCGAAGCGGCGGTCCGTCATCGCCGAGGTGCGCCCGGCGCGCCTGCGCCACCGCTATCGCAAGGAGGGGCTGAACCCCCAGGAGCAGGACGCCTACGCCATCTGCGCCTGGCTCCAGGAACGCGACCAGCTCGGCCTCCTGCGCCCCTACTTCACGCCGCCCCTCTCCCCGGAGGAGACCGACCGCGCGCGGCTGGAGGGATGGATCCTGGGCGTCGCCTGACGGTCTCCCCGGAGCCTTCGGGCTCCCTTCAGGAATACCGGATCGTTGTTTGGGCTGACAGTGGTCTGACAGCTCCTTCAAGCGGAGCTTTGAAAGGAAAATCCATCATGCGCAAACCGATCGTGGGCATCCATCACGTCACCGCCATGGCCGGCGACCCGCAGGCGAACGTCGACTTCTATACGGGCGTCCTGGGGCTGCGGCTGGTCAAGAGGACGGTGAACTTCGACGATCCCGGCACCTATCATCTCTATTACGGTGACGAGGTGGGGCATCCCGGGACGATCATGACGTTCTTCCCCTGGCCGCGGGCGCGCCGGGGGGTGCAGGGCGCCGGGCAGGTCACCGTGACGTCGTTCGCGGTGCCCGAGGGCTCGCTCGGCTACTGGACGGAGCGGCTCTCCCGGCTGGGGGCGGCGTTCGACGGCCCGCGGTGCCGCTTCGACGAGGAGGTGCTGACGGTGCTGGACCCCGACGGCCTGCGGGTCGAGCTGGTGGCCCGCGCCGGCGACGGCCGGGCGCCCTGGTCGCGCGGCCCGGTGCCGGTCGAGCACGCGGTCCGCGGCTTCGACGGCGTGACGCTCACCGAATGGAACCTGGACGCGACCGAGCCCGTGCTCGGCGGCACCCTGGGGTTCCGGCGGGTGGGGGAGGAGGGGGACCGCGTGCGCTTCGAGGCGCCGGCCGGCGGCGCCGGAGCGCGCGTGGACGTGCTGGCCTCGCCCACGGCCGCGCGCGGCCACGTCTCGGCGGGCACGGTGCACCATGTGGCCTTCCGCGCCGCCGACGAGGCGGACCAGCTCGCCTGGCGGCAGGCGATCGACGACTCGGGGCTCTACGTGACGCCGGTGCTCGACCGGCAATACTTCCGCTCGATCTACTTCCGCGAGCCGGGCGGGGTCCTGTTCGAGATCGCCACCGATCCGCCGGGCTTCACCCGCGACGAGACGGTCGAGACCCTGGGCTCGTCACTCAAGCTGCCGCCGTGGCTGGAGCCGAGCCGCCCCCAGATCGAGGCCGCGCTGCCGCCGATCGAGGCGCACGCCGTCCAGACGGCGGGAGGTGCGGCTTGACTGCAATCAACGGCGAGACCGGACCGCACCAGGGGCGGCCGCTCGTCTGGGCCGGCTGTCCGGTGGGCGAGGCGGCCGCTGCCATGGTGATGGCCCACGGACGCGGCGCCACGGCGCAGAACATCCTGGAGCTGCGGCGCGAGCTCGCGGCCCCGGAGCTCGCCTACGTCGCGCCGCAGGCGGCGGGCGGCTCCTGGTATCCCTACGGCTTCATGGCGCCGATGGAGAGGAACGAGCCCGGACTCTCCTCCGGTCTCGCCCGCCTCGGCGAGGTGCTGGCCGGGCTGGAGGCCGCGGGGATTCCCCCGGAGCGCACGCTCCTCCTCGGCTTCTCCCAGGGGGCCTGCCTGAGCCTCGAATTCGCGGCCCGCAACGCCCGCCGGTATGGCGGAGTGATGGGGCTCTCCGGCGGCCTGATCGGCCCGCCGGGAACCCCGAGGAACTACGCCGGATCGTTCGCCGGCACCCCGGTCTTCCTCGGCTGCAGCGACCGCGATCCGCACATCCCGCGCGAGCGGGTGGACGAATCCGCGGCGGTGCTGCGGGGAATGGGCGCCGAGGTGACGGAGCGGATCTACCCCGCCATGGGCCACACGGTCAACGAGGACGAGCTGGAGCGGGTGCGGGCCCTCATCGCGCACGCCCTCGTTCCCCGGGCTTAGCCGCCTCTGGAGGCAAGCCTGCCGCCTCCGGAGGCGCGGCATCCGCCTTTCGAGGCGAGCCTTCCGCCTCCCGGGGCGGCGCACTCGCCTCCCGAGGCGGCCCCTCCGCCTTTGGAGGCGAGCCTGTCGCCTCCAAAGGCGCGACATCCGCCGCCGGAGGCGGGCCTGCCGCCTTTCGAGGCGGATCCCCCGCCTCGCGAGGCGGGCCCTTCGCCTCTGGAGGCGGATCGTTCGCTTCCAGAGGCGGATCGTTCGCCTGGCCCTTCAGCCGTCCTCCTCGTCTCCCTCGGCCTCCGGCTCCCCGAGCTGGTCCACCGACTCCAGCTTGCGGATCGCCGGCTCGAGATCGTCGAACAGCAGGCACTCCAGCAACCCCTGGAGCTCTCCCTCCGGGGTCTCTCCCTCTTCCTGCGCCTCGTCGGAGACCGGCGGCAGCCCTTCGAGCAGCCCCCGCATCCACGCCGCGAAATCCTTCAGATCCCTCGTCCTGGCCTTCAGCTTCTCCCGGGTCTCCGTCGACAGGAACACGGACCGATCGGCTCTCATGGTAATCTCCTCCCGGTTTTCCGGCGTGTCCAGGCGGAACTAATCTCGCGGGGACGCGACCGAACGGACCAACTTCTATAACCGATCGACTGATTCTGTCAACTACAATCGACTGATGGAGACGAATTGTCTGGACACGACGGATCGGGTAAACTCAGGGCCCATGAAACCCCAGACGAAGCACATGATCGACGTGCTCCGGGCGACCATCCGGGCCCTCGGCTTCACCAACCGCGCGATCGAGCAGCGGCTCGGAGTCTCCCGGGGCTACCTGACGCGGCTCTTCTCGGGCGTGATGGACCTGCGCTTCGACCACGTCTCGGAGATCGCGGAGGCGGTGGGCGTCGAGCCCGAGGAGATCCTGCGGCTGGCCTTCCCGCCCTCCCAGCAACCGGCGGCCCCGTCGGCCTCACGCCTGCGCGTGGCCCTCGGCGTCTCCGAGCCTCCGGAGACCGCCGCCGCCGCCATCGTCCTTACCGAGTCCGCGGTGGAGTCGGCGCTCGAGAGAGAGCTGGAGCGGATCGTGGCGAAGACGTTTCGGAAGATGTTCTCCGGGCTCGAGCAGTAGCAGCGGCGAAAAGCGTTCTACAGGAGGTGTTCATGTCCGAAGAGATTCTCGCCCGCGCCGAGGCTCTGCTCCTCGACATGATGGGCAGCTCCGCCGAAGGCCGCGGACTCGCGGCAACCTATTTCTCATCCCTGAAGGAACACCACACTCCCGAAGAGGTGCTCGCCATCGCGGAAAGGCTGAGCCTCGAATTGGAGAGGAGGTCCCCGCGCAAGCCTCCCGAGGAGGAGGATGACGAGGACGACGACGACGACGATTTCTAGGCTGGTTGCCGTCGGATCAGCCGACCCTTCGAATCGTTCTGGTGGGGGGTGAGGATTCGGAGGGCAGACCGCTTCAGCCGGGCCCGAAGTTGTCGGGGCCTTCCCAGGCCCGGCCCTCGAAGCGTAGCGTCGGGTCGAGGTCGATCCGGCGCAGGAAGCCCGCCACCTCTTCGATCATCTCCAGCGTCGCCTTTTTCATCTCGAAGGCGTTCCGCAGCAGGAGCATGGCCTCGAGGGCTTCGCGCCGGATGTCCAATAGGGTGAAGATATCCGCGGCTTCGAAGGCCACAGCCGCAGCCTCGTTGGACTTTCCCTGCGCAAGGAAGGTCGCCGAGAGATTGAGGCGCTCGATACTGGAGAGGATCGGGAGCCCGGCCTGATCGAGCCCTTCGATGGCCTCCCGGAAGATGGATTCCGCTCGTGGATAGTTCCCAAGCCCCGCGTCGATACGGGCTTCCAATACTCGGAACTTGATCTCGTTGATCCGACCGCCGGTATTGACAAGGTGGCCGGAGTAGACGACACGGAGTTTCTTCGCCTCGCGGAAGCGTCCACTGTCGGCAAGAGACAGGATCAGGTTGTGGGCCGCTGCGCAAGCGAGCATAGGATCCTGCTTAGGATCTATAAAGCCCAAACTCTTCTTCAGCAAACGAATGCTTTGCTCGAAGTTACCGGCATAACCAGAGTAAAGGCCTATCTTGACGAGCATTCGACCCGCGAGATGGATATTGCCGTTCTGGCAGTGAAACTCGAAGGCCTCGAGAAGCTTGAAGGCGGCTCGACCAAAGTTCCTTAGGTCGGCGGATAGAGACGCTTCGAGTTCTACCAGCCGGATACCTAGCAACTTCTCGCGGCTGCCACGCTCGAA
Organism: Thermoanaerobaculia bacterium; assembly: GCA_036402955.1. Taxonomy (GTDB): domain Bacteria; phylum Acidobacteriota; class Thermoanaerobaculia; order Multivoradales; family UBA5704; genus DATARR01. The sequence goes on along the minus strand of DASWRX010000205.1, from coordinate 27,150 downwards.
GAGATGGCGGGCACGGGCCAAGGCATTGGAGGCCTCCTGGGGCCGGTTTGCCGCTCGGTAGGCATTGCCAAGCTCGGCTTGGGCGCGGGTCTGAAAATCCAAGACTTGTTCCACACCATACTGCCGGGGGTCGAGCTGCTTGGAAGCTCCCAAGGCGAGCCAGGCGAAATGGACCATCACTTGCGGATCTTCGTGGCGGAGCTCCCAACTCCGGGCGAGAAACGCGTCCATGCGCGCCAAGGGATCGCTACTTGGAAGGATCTTGTCCAGAGTTAAAAGGTCGCCCTTCCTCAGCAGCTTGAGGATCTTGCGCGCTTGAGCCTGCTGCCGGCGGAGATGGCGATCGTGCTTGATGGCAATCCGAGCCGCACGCTCGATGGCGACTTCGTAGGCGGCCTCCTCGTCGGCCGTGAACTCCCGCCGGGCTCGCTCCGAGCACAGGAGCGGCGGCGCTTCGGCGAGGCAGCTCTCGCACGGGGTCAGCAGGTGCCGTAGCACCTCCTTCTTCCGCTCTGGAGACAAACCCCCACTACAGAGAGCTGTCAGTTCGTTACGGCTCGGATGATCGCTCAATCGCGCCCCTCCTGTTGGAATCGGAATTGTCGCACGAATGCAGGGTAAAGGCACCGGGGCTGGAGGGACTTGAGATCCACCCCGGTGCCGTTGGAGAGAAGCTAACCGTTGGGCAGTGGTGGAAGGGGCGTGCTGGTGTTCTTGAGGCCGTCAGGGTCAATACCCCCTCCATAGTCCGAACTCGCGCCAGCGGGCGTAGTCGAGCCTTCGGGATCGATGCCAACGCCCACCTTCAACAAACCGCTGATCGGGTTTCCGGGCCACACGTGGGCCACCCACTGCAGCGCGGCCTCGATCCAGCCGGGTCCGGCCGCTCGGCTCTGCCGGCTGGCGGCATGGGCGGGGGTGGCGACCGCGAGGGCCGCGGCGAGGACGGCCGCGATGGTGGTGCGCCGGATGCTTCGCTGAGTCATCTCTCTCCTCCTGGCCGCAGACGGACCGGACGCCCCCATGGCGCCCACCGCCCGCGGACGCAACGTCCTGCCGTTGCAAAGGACTTCAGTTTGGCACGCAGCGGAGAGATTTCTTGCGCAGGAATGCGGAATCTTCCCGCCTCCGGAGACAAGACCCTCCGAGTGCCGAAAAGAGATGATCTGAGGGGCGCCGTGTCGCCGAAAGGCAGAACACAGATGCAATCGACAGAAAGAGCCCAGCAAAGATCTGTTTTTGATCCAATCTCCGACTAGACGTCAGCCCGGGCGCTGCCGTAGACTGCAATGCAACAGGAAATGTCGTCTTAGGGACCAGATACAGCGGCCAAGGCGCTGGCAAGGCTACCGAGGCAGTGTCACGGCAAGGCTGAAACCGACAGGGCGGCGGCGCCCGAGGAGAAAGGATTGTGATGGATACGGTGGATCACGAGGAGAGGACGGCCGGCTGGCTGGAAGAGTTGTGCGAGGAGCGGGCGGACGATCTGCTGCACCTGCTGGACTGCGTGGCGTGCCGGAATGCCGCCCGGCGGTGGCTGCGGCGAGAGGAGGAGCGGCAGCGGCAGCCGGCCTATGACCAGATGCTGCGCGAGTTGGAGGCGCGCACGCCTGGGCTGCTGAAGCAGATGGAGGAGGCCGGCGCCGAGGCCCGGCGGCTGATGGACCGGCTGCTCGGCAGCGCGGCGGACCAGCGTCACGTCCTGGCCGGCACGCCGGAGTTCCGCAGCCTGAAGCTGGCCGAGGTGCTGCTGCTCGAGAGCTGGAGCCTCCAGCCGGCCGAGCCCGCGCTCTCCGAGGAGATGGCCCGCCTGGCCTTCTTCGTGGCGGCGCAGCCCTACGAGGCGGCGCTCGCGGGGCGGGTGAACGACGTCAAGGCGCGCTCCTCGGTGCTGGTGGGCAATGCCCGGCGGCTGGCGGGCGACCGGCTGGGGGCGGAGGAGTGCTTCCGCCGGGCGGTGGCCTGCCTCACCTGTCCGCCGGACGCGATGGAGCGGGCTTTCTATTGCCAGATGCTGGCGGCGCTGCGGCGCGATCAGGGACGGGATGACGAGGCCGCCAGCCTGCTCTGGCGCGCCGCGCTGGTCTACAACGACAACGCGGACCTGCTGGAAGAGGGGGCCTGCCTGGCCGAGTTGGGCTTCCTCTCGATCGCCGAGGACCAGTTCCACCGCGCCGTGCTGCCGCTGAGCCGGGCCTGTGAGGTGGTCGATCTGCACCGCGACGCCACGCTGGCCGTGCACGTCCGTCTCGGTCTGGCGCTGTGCCATGCGAGTCTCGGGCAGGAGGCCCGGGCGGTGCGACTGCTCAAGGCCACGCGCCCGATGTACAGCCGGGTGGCCGATTCCCCGTCGCAGATGGCGCACGTCACCTGGATGGAGGGGCGGGTGGCCGTGCTGACCGGCAATCTCGAGGAGGCGCCGGATCTCCTGGACACGGCGCGGAAGAGCTTTCTCCGGCAGGGGAAGCTGCACGACGCGGCGTTCGCCTCGCTCGATCTCGCCGCCGCCCTGGCGAGAGCGCGGCCGCTGGAGAGCATCCATTTTCTCTTGCACGACGTCATGGAGAGCTTCCCGGCCAGCGTTGGACAGGCGGGCGTGCTGCGGGCGCTCGGCTCGGTGGAGAGGGCGCTGGCGCAGGGGAGGCGCGCGGAGCTGGACGCGGTGATCGCCGCCGCGGCCGACATGCTCCGCCTCTTCCGCCGCAATCCCCTACTGGCGTTCGAGGAGCTGCCCCGGACGGGGGCCCCGGCGCATCCCCGCCCGCTCGATCCCAACGGCTGACCGCAGTTCCGCTTCGCGATCCACAGGCTTGATCTTCCGGGGTCATGAAGGCTCCGGAGTTTCCGAAAGGAGTTGGTGTATGACCACGAAGAGCAACGAAGACACGCTGTCCACCCTGCGGCGGGTGCCGCGCCCGCAGGGGCTCAAGCCCGAGCGGGTGCAGGAGTGGCTCCAGGCGCGGCCCCAGTGGGGGCTGACGCGGCCCGGCAAGTCGCTCCGCCTGCTGAAGGCGTTCCCTTCCTCGGAGGTGGCGACGCACTACAGCGCCTACGTCACCGCGTTCGCCGAGTCGCTGTCGCTGCCGGTGGCGGTGAGCGTCTCGGGCGGGCAGGTGAAGGTGATCCTCCACGCGCGGTGCCGCGCCAGCCACCTCGCGCCTCTGACCGAGGGTGTCCTCGACTTCGCCGACCAGATCGGCTGACCCCAAAAACGACGACAACGAACGAAAGAAAGGAAAGAACCATGCCCAACATCAATTCGTACGCGGACATCTTCCTCGCCTGGGAGAATCTGGTGGATTCCTGCACCCAGAACGCCTCGTCCCTCGCCGGCGCCGAGCCGTTGCGGGACGAGCTGGCGGCGGCCCTGGCGGAGGTCAGGACGCTGAAGAACAACCAGGTCAACCTGGAAGGCACCCGCCAGGCGTTGACGCAGCAGCTCCAGCAGTCGGTGACCAAGGGCCAGGAGACGGCCCGCAAGCTCCGCGCCTTCGTCAAGAGCCGGCTCGGCACGAAGAGCGAGCACCTGCCGCAGTTCGGGATGATTCCCATCCGCAAGCGCAAGGTCAAGCCGGCCGCGCAGACACCGCCGCCGCCGGCGTCCGGAGGCACCCCGGCGGTGAAGGTCTCTGAAGGGTCGGAGGCAGGGGCCCCCCGTAATCCCACCGCGGCGTAGGTCCGGCAGGCCGCAGGTCCGGGGGCGTGGGTTCGGCACGCCCCCGGGTTTTTTAGGAAGGACCACGGACGAACACGGACAGGCACGGACGAATACGGACGGAGCTGCCTGGTCCGCGAGAGTCCTTGTGAGTCCGTGCTCGTCCGTGCCCCTCTTTCCTCACGGCCGCGCCGCCGGGGCCTTGCCGTCCTCCGCCGGCCGGTTCTTCACGTACTTGTCCAGCCAGTCGTAGCTCTCCGCCAGCACGTGCAGCACCGACTCGCGGCCCCGGTAGCCGTGGGCCTCGAGGGGCAGGAAGACCAGGCGCGCCGTGGCGCCGTTCCCCTTGAGGGCGTTGAAGAAGCGCTCGCTCTGGATCGGGTCGGTGCCGGAATTGTTGTCCGCCTGGCCGTGGATCATCAGCAGCGGGTGCCGCACCTTGTCGGCATACATGAACGGGGACATCTGGGCGTAGGTCTCCGGCGCGTGCCAGATGTCGCGCTCCTCGGCCTGGAAGCCGAACGGCGTCAGCGTGCGGTTGTAGGCGCCGCTCTCGGCGATGCCGGCGGCGAAGAGGTCCGAGTGGGCGAGCAGGTTGGCGGTGGTGAAGGCGCCGTAGGAGTGGCCGCCGATGGCGATGCGCCGCCGGTCCGCCACGCCGCGGCGGACCACCTCGTCCACCGCGCTTTGAGCCGAGGCCACGAGCTGCTGCACGTAGCTGTCGTTGGGCTCCTTGGTGCCCTCGCCCACGATCGGCATGCTGGGATCGTCCAGCACCGCGTACCCTTGGGTGAGCCAGACCAGGGGCGAGCCGGCGCCGGCCCGCGCGAAGCGGTAGGGGGAGTCGGTGACCTGGCCCGCGGCGTCGGCGCTCTTGAACTCCTGCGGGTAGGCCCACACCAGCGTCGGCAGCGGCCCGTCCGCCGGCTTCCAGCCCGCCGGCGTGTAGAGGGTCGCGGTGAGCTGCACGCCGTCGGCGCGCCGGTAGCGGATCAGCTCCTTGTGGATGCCGGCGAGCTGCGGCGTCGGGTGGGGGAAATGGGTGAGCTGGCGCAGGTGGCCGCCAGCGCCGCCGGCGAGGTCGCGCACGTAGTAGTTCGGCGGCTGGTCCACCGCCTCCCGGCGCAGCAGGAGCTGCCGGCCCCCGGCGTCGAGCAGGTCGATGGGGATCTCGTAATAGGGCGCCGCGGAGCGGAAGAGCCGCCGCGTCTTGCGGCTCGTGAGATCGAGGGCGTCGAGGAAGGGGCGGTCCCCCTCGGCGGAGGCGCCCTCGCCGAGCAGGAAGATGGTGCGTCCGCCGTCCGCCGTGCGCAGCACCTCGCGCCCGCGGGCGTCGAGGGCGGTCAGCGGCTCGCCGGGATCGGCGTAGCGGTCCTCGGAGGAGCGGTCGAAGAGGAGGACGGGCGCGGCCTGGGCGGTGCCCGGGTGGAGGATCCAGGTGCGCGTCCGGCGGGTCTTCCACCATCCCTCGTCGATCAGGGCGAGGCCGTCGGTCCCCCAGCGCACCTGGGCGAAGCGGAAGGCGAGCGTGGCGAGCGGCACGGGATCGCCCTGGAACGGGGCGGGGAGCAGGACGGCGCGGTCGCGCTCGGCGGCCTGGCGGTTGGGATCGCCGCCGTCGAGGGCCTCCACCCAGAAGAGCGTCGCCGGGGCGTCCTCGCGCCAGGCGACGGCGCGCGGGCCGGTCGGCACGCTGTCGAAGGCGATCGGGACCTCCTCCTCGAGCGGCAGGTCGGCGACCGTGCGCACCGCCTTGCCGTCGAGGTCCCAGACCTCGACCTTCCGCGGGAAGCGGTCGCCGGGAACGAGATAGGAGAACGGCCGGTGGAGAGACTGGACGAGCAGATAGCGCCCGTCCGGCGACGGGGAGAGGTCGACGGCGAGCCCGGGCGCGCCGATCGGGGTGACCTTGCCGTCGAGGGTGACGCGGGAGATGCGGGAGGTCAGGTAGTGCTCGAACAGCGATTCGTCGTAGGGGCTCTTGAGGAGATCCTGGAAGGTGCGGGCGGGCGCCGCGTGGCCGGAGCTGTCGCGGACGACCGGCCCCGCCGGCACGTCGGAGGCCGGCGGCTCGGGACCGAGGTCCGGGTCCACCAGGGCGCAGACCAGCGTCCGCGAATCGGCCAGCCAGCGGGGATCGGCCCCGCCGGTCAGGTTGAGCCCGCCGGCGACGCGCCGCGCCTCGCCGGACGCGACCTCGGCCACCCACAGCTCGACGCCGTCGGGCCGGACGTTGGTGAAGGCGAGGCGGGAGCCGTCGGGGGCCCACCGGAGATTGGTGATGCGCGCTCCGTCCGGCAGCCCGGAGATCCGCCGCTCCGTCAGGTCGGTGGGGCGCAGCAGGCGGAGACCCGTGAAATAGCCGGCCCGGCTCGGGGCATGGTTCCGCGGCCGGATGCGCAGGCCGCCCAGCCGCAGCTCCCGTTCGGCCAGCTCGGCGATCGGCGGCAGGCTGGGCCGCTCCGCGAGCAGCAGCCACCGCCGGTGGGGATCGAGCTGGACTCCGGGGGTGAGCGGCGCGTCGATGATGTCGACCAGCACCTGCGGCGGCGTGCGGTAGCCGCCGGCGGCGGGCGGGGAGGCGGGGGCGGCCGCCGCGAGGAGCGGCGGAACGGCGGCGATCGAGAGGAGGGCGGCCAGCGCCAGCCGGGCCCGTGCGAAGCGGAAGAGGTGCATTCCCTGGGATCTCCTTTCGGGATTCGTCTCGCCCGACATCATATCGCGACCTCTCCGGCCGCCATTTGATATGGTTGTTTCGTTGCGTTCTAAGGGATTCGCCGTTGTCCGCATTGCCGATCAGCAAGCCAGAGCCCGGGCTCCCGGGCAGGGAACGGCTCCTCTGGGTGGGACCCGCTCCGGACGCGCTGGCCCGCGCTCTCGCGGATCTCTGCGACGTCGAAGCGGTGCCGGCGGGTGAGGCCGCCCGGGCCGCGGTCCGGGCCCGCTGCCCCGACGCGGTGCTGGCGCGGGTGGAGGAGGGGGGGCTCGACCTGCTGCGCGAGCTGCGGAGCGATCTCCGCACCCGCGGCGTGCCCGTGGTGCTGCTGGGCGGCGCCGGGAGCGAGGAGCTCTGCCTGACGGGGATGGAGGCGGGAGCCAGCGATTTCCTCGTCGAGCCGTTCTCCGCCCGCGCGCTGGCGGTCCGCGTGACCTCCTGCCTGCGGTCGGCCCGCGCCGGCCGCGAGGCCGCCCTGCGCGAGCGCGAGTTGCTCGCCGAGACCCAGATGGCCGCCGATTCCCTGGGCCGCACCGAGGAGAGATTCCACGCCTTCCTGCGCAACAGCCCCGTCGCCTCCTGGACCACCGATGAGGAGGGGCGCGTGGTCTTTCTCAGCGAGCCGTACACCAAGCTGTTCGGCATCCGGCAGGAGGACGCCATCGGCCGCTCCTGCTTCGACCTCTATCCCGCCCCCTACGCCCAGATCTTCTACGACAACATCCGCGCCGTGGCCGAGACCGGCGGCACGCTGGAGACGGTCGAGGCCGGACCGCGGCCGGACGGCACCCTGGGCCAGTTCCTGGTCTTCAAGTTTCCCGTCCGCGACGAGACGGGGCGTCTCCTGGTGGGCGGGGTGGCGGCCGACATCACCGAGATGAAGCGGGCCGAGGAGGCGCTGCGCGAGAGCGAGGAGCGCTTCCGCCTCGCCGCCGAGTCGATCAACGGCATGATCTACGACTGGTCGCTGGCGACGGACGCGGTCCAGCGCTCTCAAGGGCTGCTCGACCTGCTCGGCTACTGGCCGGAGGAGATCGCCGCCGAGCTCGGCTGGTGGAAGCGGCAGATCCACCCGGAGGACGTGCCGCGCGTGCGCGGCGAGATCTACGACGCCATCGATGCCGGCAGCCCCTCCTTCAGCGTCGAGTACCGCATCCGCCACCGCGACGGCGGCTACGTCCACGTCTGGGACAAGGGTCTCGTGGTGCGCGACGGCGACGGGCGGCCGGTCCGCGTCGTCGGCAGCGCGGTCGACGTCACCGAGCGCCACCGCGCGCAGGAGGAGCTCGAGCGGGCCCACCGCGCGGCCCAGGCCGCCAACGAGGCCAAGGACCGCTTCCTGGCCACCCTCAGCCACGAGCTGCGCACGCCGCTGACGCCCGTCCTCGCCGTGCTCTCGCGCCTGGAGGCCGACCGCGCCCTGGACGGCCACGCGGGCGATCTCGTGATGATCCGCCGCAACGTCGAGCTGGAGGCGCGGCTGATCGACGACCTGCTCGACCTGACGCGGATCGCCAGCGGCAAGCTCGAGCTCCACCGCCGCGAGGCCGATTTCCGCCAGATCCTCGAGCACGCGCTGGCCACCATCGAGCGGGAGCTCGCGGCCAAGGGGCTGCGCCTGGAGGTGGCGCACACGGCCGAGGAGCACCGCCTGTGGGCCGACGCGCCGCGGCTGACCCAGGTCTTCTGGAACCTGCTGAGCAACGCGGTCAAGTTCACGCCGGCGGGGGGCACGGTCTCCCTGCGCTCGCGCGTCGAGCCGCGGTCCCCGGCCGCCCGCGACCCGCGCGACCTGGTCGTCGAGGTGCGCGACACCGGCATCGGCATCGACCCGGACGTGCTGCCGCGGATCTTCGATGCCTTCGAGCAGACCGACCGGCGGATCACCCGCACCTTCGGCGGCCTGGGGCTCGGCCTCGCCGTCAGCCGCGCCATCGTGGACCTCCATGGCGGGCAGCTTTCGGCGGAGAGCGCGGGCCGCGGCAGCGGCTCCACCTTCACCGTCCGGCTGCCGCTCGGCGGCGTCCAGGAGGAGCTGGACGAGACGGGCTGGTTCATCCGTCCGCGCCCGTCCGCGGCCCCCGCCGCTCCGGAGGACCGGGCGCTGCGCATCCTCCTGGTGGAGGACCACGCGGACACGGCGGAGGCCATGGCGGACCTCCTGCGACTGATGGGGCACGAGGTCACCGTGGCCGGCTCGGTGGCCGCGGCGCTCGCGGCGGCTGACGGCGCCGCCGGCGGCGGCGGGATCGACCTCGTGGTCAGCGACCTCGGGCTGCCCGACGGCTCGGGGCACGACCTGATGCGCGAGCTCGTCCGCCGCCACGGCTGGAAGGGGATCGCCCTCTCCGGCTACGGCATGGAGGACGACGTCCGCCGCAGCCACGAGGCCGGTTTCTCCCGGCACCTCACCAAGCCCGTGGATCTCGAGGCGTTGCGGGCCGCGATCCGGCAGGTGGCCGGCGGGGAGTAGGCCCCCCCGGCCCGCGATTTCGGAGACCTACTGCGTGCAGGCGGGGCGCTTGCCGCAGGCGATGCCGTGGGCCTTGAAGGCGTCCCAGATCCGGCAGCCGTTGGGCGTGCCGTTCGCCAGGTTGCCGTCGTCGTCGTCGGCCGCCAGGAACACCGTGTACCAGTTGCCCGAGCCACAGCCGTTGACCCACGCGCCCGGGTTGCACTTGCCTCCCGAGACGACCTGGTAGGCGCTCTTGCTGGGGGTGAGGCTCTTGTACCAGAGGGCCTCCATCCTGGCCCAGCCGGCGGCGTCGCCCCAGCGGGCGATGAGCTTCTGGGTGAGGTCCCAGTTGGCGGAGCTCGCGATGTAGCTCTCGCAGTGCCCCTCGTAGCCCATGGGCCCCTGGTAGGGAGAGATGAACACGTTGTAGGGGCAACTGAAGCGGCCGCAGTCGAGGCCGGTGGGGGACGTCACCGTGGCCGGCCGGGCGATGGTATGGCTGCCGCCGATGGCGAAGGAGGCCACGTCGCGCGCACCCGCGCAGGTGTCGTCGCAGTTGTGGCAGGCGATGCCGGGATGGAAGTTCTGGCCGATGCAGGCGTCCCGGGTCTCGAGGAACGCGAAGGTGTCGCCCAACGCCTCGCCGGTCCCCTTGTCCGGCGACGCGCCGCCGGCGTTCTGGTCCATGCCGTGCCCCCACTCGTGGAAGAAGACCGCGGCGATCTCGCCGGTGTTCGAGCAGCCGTTCCCCGAGCGGAAGAAGTTCACCGTCGAGCCGTTCCAGAAGGCATTGCAGGTATTGGTGACGTTCATGTTGGCGGTCAGCGTGCCGTTGAGCCAGGCGTTCCCCGGCAGGAAGGCCGCCGCCTTGCGGTTGATGTGGGTCAGGTGGAAGTAGCCGGTGCGGGCGGCGTGGGTGTTGCCCGCGCCGCCGGAGCCCGGAGTGGCGCAGTCGGTGCCGCCGCTGGTGCCCAGGACGATGTTCCCGGAAGCGCTGTCCGACATGGAGATCGGGCCGCACTGATCGGCGATCTTGACGTACTTGCCGGCCAGGGTGACCCTCGCGAGGCCGCCGGTGTAACTGTAGTTGCCGTCCACGTTGGCCACCTTGGCGGCGCCGTTGGCGATGTTGACGAAGGGGAGGGGTCGGACCTCCTCCGAGCCGGCGTTGGTCACGGGATAGACGCCGCCCGTCACCTGGGCCGTCACGTAGTCGTTGCCGTCGACGAGCGAGAGGAGCCGGCCGGTCAGGGCGTCCACCTTCGCCTGCCAGGTGGCGGGGTCGCCGGCGCGCCGGAACTCCACCTCCCAGACCAGCAGGTGGCGATAACCGCGGCCGGGCGCGCCCTTGTACGTCTCCGCCGGGCGCTCGCCCGCGGTCAGGGCCAGGACGAGCTTCAGCGTGCCGGGATCAAGGATCTCCTGGAGCTCGGAAGGCTGGAACCCCAGGGCCTGGACGGCGGCCGCCAGCGCCGCCGCGCGGTCGATCCTCGGCACGGTGCTCGTCCGCACCTCGGCGACCCGCTCGGCGCCGAGCTGGACGATGTTGCCGTTGTTGATGCGGAAGTAGACCTTGGCCCCCTCCACCGGCACGCCGCGGTGGAACTGCTGGAGCTCCACGAACCAGAGCTGCTTGTCCTCGCCCGCGTTGACGGTGCTCTGGGGATCGAGACGCAGATCGAAGTCGGACACGTTCAGCAGCTCGGGGACATCGTTCAGGAAGGCGCGCACCCTCGCCTCGACGTCTTTCAGCTCCGGGCCCTCCGCATGGGTCAGCTTGAGGTCGGCGAGCGCGAGCCTGTTGCCACGGCCCGGCAGCAGGGGGATGCCGGCGCCCTCGATCAGGTTCGGGCGATCGCTGCGCGTGTCCCAGCGGACCTCCCAGGCGTCCGACTGGAACGCGAAGAAGCGCTGCAGGGCGGGACGCGACAGGGACTTCGCGGAGCCGCGAGGCTGGATCTCCAGCGAGGGCTGGACCTCGAGCTCTTCAGACCCGAAGCCACCGGCCAGGAGAGCGGTGAGCCCGGCCTGGCGGTTGTTCTCTTCCAGGGGGACCAGACCCGCGGCCAGCGCCGGGACCAGGATCCCGGACAGCGCGAGCAGCGGGAGCCTCGACGCGGATAGACCTCTTCCCACGTTCGCTCCTTTGACAGGGAACGCCGGGGCCGCCGCGGACAAACCGGGGAGGCCGGTGGTCCCCTGAGATATAGAGGAATCTCTATGCGGAGATTTTAGCGCAAGAGGGCCCGGAGGGAAAGAGAATCTAGCCTTATGAGACCGTCACCGGCCGGCGGTCATTCGATCACCACGCCCTCGAGGTCCTCTTCCGGCTCCGGGAGCTGGATCTTGAGGTCTTCGAGGGCTTTGACGAGCGCCTCCGCCACCACCAGGTTGCGGTACCACTTCTTGTTGGCGGGCACGATGTGCCAGGGGGCGTGCTTCTGGCTGGTGCGGGAGAGGGCGGCCTCGTAGGCGTGCATGTAGTCGTCCCAGCGCGCCCGGTCGAGGAGGTCCCCCTTGCGGAATTTCCACCGCTTGCTGGGGTCGTCGAGACGGGCCTGGAGGCGCTCCTTCTGCTCGTCCTTGCTGATGTGGAGAAAGAACTTGAGGACGGTGGTGCCGGTCCCGGCCAGCAGGCGCTCGAAGTCGTTGATCTGGTCGTAGCGGCGCTTCCAGACCTCGGGCGGGACCAGCTTCTGGACGCGCGCCACGAGCACGTCCTCGTAGTGGCTGCGGTTGAAGATCACGATCTCCCCTTGAGCCGGCACCTTGGCGTGCACCCGCCAGAGGAAGTCGTGCTCGAGCTCCTCCGGGGAGGGAGCCTTGAAGGCGACCACCCGCACGCCGAGCGGATTGACCCCCTCGAAGACGTGGCTGATCGTGCCGTCCTTGCCGCTGGTATCCATTCCCTGGAGCACGATGAGCACCTTGCGCTTGTGCTCGGCCCAGAGCGACTCCTGGAGCGCCTCGAGGCTGTCGCAGAGCTCGATGAGCCGCTCGTCGGCGTCCTTGCGCCCCCCTTTGAACCCTGGCGTCGATTCCGGGTCGACTTTGGAGAGATCGACCTTGCTGCCCGGCTTGACGCGGTGTTGCTTCATGAGAGCTCTCCTTGGTTCCGATCCTCAGAGGTCCCGGGGCGTCAGGCCGGTCCGCTTGGCGATGCGGGCAAGCATGGCCGGGCCGATCTCTTCTCCGTCATGGAATGCCCATACGAAGTCTGGCCAACCCGAGCGGCTGAGGGTCCGGTGCGAGCCGGTCCGCCGTTTTTCGTTCCAGCCTATTCGAAATAACGCCGCAAGAACCCGACTCGCCCGGGAGGAGCGCCATTGACTCACGCGGCGGGTACGATGAACGAGATGTCTGACAGTTCCGGGAGCGCTTCCCCGTGCTCCAACTCGTCGGCGACGACGCGCAACGCCAAGGCTTTGGCTCGGGCCATGGCCTCCTGCCGGGTGGCGCCGTAAACCATCACTCCCGGGAGATCGAGGACCTCGGCGATCCAGCGGCCATCGGATTCACGGTCGATCTCCATAGTGAAACGCATACAGAGGAGAGTAGCAGTCCGTTGATGGGGGGTAAAGGACCCGGAATCTGCCCCTCCTCCCCCCTGTTCTTCCCATTGGAGCGAAAGGAGGATTCTCATGCCCGAGGGGTTGGTTCGAGCCTGTCCGTCTTGCGGCAAGAAGAACCGGGTGCTCTACTCCCGGCTGGGGGAGGAGGCGAAGTGCGGTTCCTGCGGGACGGCGCTGCCGCCGGCGGCCGAGCCGCTGGCGGTCGATCAGGGGGGCGAGCTGTCGGGCCTGCTGCGCGAGTCGGCCCTCCCCGTGCTGGTGGATTTCTGGGCGCCCTGGTGCGGCCCGTGCCGCGCGGTGGCGCCGGAGATGGCCAAGGTGGCCGAGCGCAATGCCGGCAAGTGGCTGGTGGTGAAGGTCAACACCGACGCCGATCCCAAGGTCGGCGCGGCGCACCGCATCCAGTCCATCCCCACGATGGCCGTGTTCCAGGGCGGGCGCGAGGTGGCCCGCACCATGGGAGCCCGGCCGGCCGCGCAGATCGAGGAGTTCGTCCGCCAGGCGACCCGCCAGACGGCCGGCGCGGCGGTCTAGTCTTGTAAAAGTTTGCCGTTCGGGGCATTTGTCGCCCCCTCCCGCGGTTGGAGATGCTGTTCGAGGGCGACAGGACGGCCCATCGCTGGTATCCTTGAACGTCCCTGCGGATTCCTCCGCAAGCCGCGAGTCCTGGAAACGCGCCGCAGGGCCTACCACAGCACATGGAGAACACGGTGACCGAAGAGACCGCCCCGAAGCGTCAGATCAACTGGCTCAACCTAGTCTTCCTGCTCGGAACCCTCCTCGTCGCGTTGGTCGGCACGCCCTGGTACCTGCTCAAGGTCGGGCTGGGCTGGCCCGAGGGGCTGACGTTCCTGGTCATCTGGCTCTTCGTCGGCCTGTCGGTGACCGCCGGATACCACCGCCTCTTCTCGCACAAGACCTACCAGGCCGCCTGGCCGGTGCGCCTGTTCTTCCTGGTCTTCGGCGCCGGAGCGCTCGAGAACTCGGTCCTCAACTGGTGCGCCGACCACCGCGTGCACCACGCCCACGTGGACCACGAGCGCGACCCCTACAACATCACCAAGGGCTTCTGGTGGGCCCACATGGGGTGGATCTTCTTCGAGACCCAGAACATCCCGAAGAGCGTGGTGCGCGACCTGGAGGAGGATCGGCTGGTGCGCTGGCAGGCGAAGTACTACGCGCTGATCGGCCTCTCGGTCGCGATCGGCATTCCGCTCGCCGTCGGGCTGCTGACCGGCCGCGTCCTCGGCTGTCTGCTGATCGGCGGCGTGCTGCGCGTGGTGGTGAGCCATCACGGCACCTTCTTCATCAACAGCCTCTGCCACATGATCGGCCGCCAGCCCTACAGCCGCGAGCACACCGCCCGGGACAGCCCGATCATGGCGGTGCTGGCCTTCGGCGAGGGCTACCACAACTACCACCACAGCTTCCCCTTCGATTACCGCAACGGCGTCAAGGTCTGGCAGTTCGACCCCGCCAAGTGGATGATCTGGTCGCTGTCGCGGCTCGGCCTCGTGCGTGATCTCCGCCGCGCTCCCGAAGCCGCGGTGCTCAAGGCCAAGATCGAGGTGCAGTTCGAGCACGCCAAGGAGCGTCTCCAGGAGGTGGTGCACGACTTCCGCGCCCACCACGAGGAGCAGCTCCACGCGGCGTACGCCTCTCTTCAGACGGCCCTCCACGAGCTGCTCTCGCTGCAGCGCCGGCAGAAGCCGAAAGACGTCGAGCCGGGCGAGGAGCAGTTGCCCCTCGAGACCCGCGTCGGCCTGACCTACCGCGCCCTGGAGGAGGCCCTCCGGGAGTGGAAGCAGACCCTTCGCCAGACGAAGCGGCTGCCCATCGCCGCCACGGCCTGATCCGCCGCCCCAGCCCCGGAGGCCTTTCCATGCGCGTCCTCTCTCCCGCCGCCCGGCGGCCCCTCGGGGCCGCCGCGCTCGTTTTGGCCCTCGGCGCCTGCGGAGCCGCCTGCCGGGCTCAAGGCCCCGCGGCTCTTCCCACGGCTCTTCCCGGTGACGTCCACGCGACCGCCGCGACCCTGTACCGGGAGGCGCTCGCCAGCACTCGTGCCTACGGCATCGTCCGCTCGTTGACGGTGGAGGTGGGGCCGCGCCCCGCCGGCTCCAAGGCCTACGACGCCGCGGTGGCCTGGGGCCTGCGCAAGATGAAGGAGCTGGGCTTCAGCAACGTCCACACGGAGCCGGTGACCGTGCCCCACTGGGTCCGCGGCGACGAGTCGGGCGAGATCGTGGCGCCCTACCCGCAGCCGGTCCAGCTCACGGCGCTGGGTGGCAGCGCCGGCACTCCCGCCGCGGGGATCGAAGCCGAGGTGATCGAGGTCCCCTCGCTGGAGGCGGTCGACAAGCTCGATCCGGCCCGGGTGAAGGGGAAGATCGTCTTCTACAACGTCCGCATGGAGCGCACGAAGGACGGCTCCGGCTACGGCCAGGCGGTCCGCGTGCGCGGCGGCGGCGCGTCCGCGGCGGCCAGGCTGGGCGCGGCCGCGGTGATCATCCGCTCGATCGGCACGGACCACAACCGCACCCCGCACACCGGCGGCATCCGCTACCAGGACGGGGTCGAGAAGATCCCGGCCGCGGCCCTGTCGATTCCGGACGCCGACCTTCTGGCTGACGAGATCGCTTCCGGCAAGCCGGTCGTCTTCCGCCTGAAGCTGGGGGCGCGCTACCTGCCGGACGTCCAGACGGCGAACGTCGTGGGCGAGATCCCGGGCCGCGAGAAACCGGGCGAGATCGTCCTGCTCGGCGCCCATCTCGACTCCTGGGACCTGGGCACGGGAGCGATCGACGACGCGGCCGGCTGCGGCATCATGATGGAGACCGCCCGGCGGATCGCGCAGCTCCCCCGGAAGCCGCGGCGCACGCTCCGGGTCGTCCTCTTCGCCAACGAGGAGTTCGGAGTCTCGGGAGGGAACGCCTACGCCGCGGCGCACAGGGAGGAGCTCGCCCGTCACGCGCTGGCGGGGGAGTCCGACCTCGGCTCCGGCCGGGTCTGGCGGATCTCCTCGCGCGTGGACCCCGCGAAGCTCCCCGTCGTCGCGGAGCTCGCCGGGCTGCTGGGCGTCGAGCCCGGGGGCAACGAGACCGAGGGGGAGACCGACCTCGAGCCGATGGCCGAGTCGCGCGTGCCCATGATCTCCCTCTCCCAGGACGCCACCACCTATTTCGACATCCACCACACCGCGAACGACACCCTGGACAAGATCGATCCCAGGGATCTCGACCAGAACGTCGCCGCCTGGACCGCCGTCGCCTACGCCGTCGCCGACATGCCGGGAGACCTCGGCCGGGCGCCGGAGGGATCGGGACGGCGGCGGCATTGACCCCGCTCCTCCCGGTCCCATAGCCTTCGCGGGAGGAGCCTCCATGGCCTACACCTACACCAGCTATCTCCGTCTCGACGAGCTCCTCGACCTCCAGACCCCGGCCTCGGGAGGCGAGGAGCACGACGAGATGCTGTTCATCGTCATCCACCAGGTCTACGAGCTGTGGTTCAAGCAGGTCCTCCACGAGACCGACCTGCTGCGGCGCGCTTTCGAGGGGAACGACCGGGCCCTGGCCCTCGCCACCTTCAAGCGCATCCTGACGATCTTCAAGACCCTGGTCTCCCAGGTCGACGTCCTGGAGACCATGACCCCCGTCTCCTTCTCCTCGTTCCGCCACCGGCTCGACAGCTCGAGCGGCTTCCAGTCGGTGCAGTTCCGGGAGCTGGAGGTCGCGCTGGGGAACCGCCGGCCGGGGCTGGCCGATCACATCCCCGAGGGGAGCGAGGAGCGCCGGCGGGTCGAGGAGCGGCTCGATCAGCCGAGCCTCTACGACGCCTTCCTGCGCTTCCTGTCGCGCAACGGCTACGAGATCCCGCGCGACCTGCTGGAGCGGGACTTCGACCAGCCGCCGGTCGAGGACGAGCGGGTCCGCGAGATCCTGGTCCGGATCTACCGCTCGGACCCCGCCAACCGCGACGTCTGCGAGCGGCTGGTCGACCTCGACGAAGGGCTCCAGGAATGGCGCTATCGCCACGTCAAGATGGTGCAGCGCACGATCGGCATGAAGATCGGCACCGGCGGCTCCGCCGGCGTCGAGTACCTCAAGAACACCCTGTTCAAGCCCCTTTTCCCCGACCTCTGGGCGATCCGGACGTCGCTGTAGGCTCTCACCGGCCGGGCGGCCGGGAGCAGGCCCGCCGGGCTTCCTTCTCCTCCCCGAAAAAGGTGCCGTGGCGCGCTTCGCAGGCGGCCCGGCTCGCCGGGGAGAGGGCCGGCGGGGAGCCCTCGCAACACCACCCTTCAGCCGCCGCCGGGACCAGGCTCACGTAGAGAGGGACCTTCGCCGCCGTCTGCTTCGTGGGTTTCGGGGGCTTCGGATAAACCGTGGGCGGGGAGACCCAGAGCAGCCAGGCTCCTCCCACGATGAAGACGAGGATGAGCAGCGTGGGGACGAGGCCCCAGCGCCGGGGCTCCAGGAGACTGAGATCGGGATCTTCCGTGCCCATCGCGGGTAAGTCTCTCATGGATGCCCCGGCGCCGGTCCTCTACGGCCCCTTCGGCGCCAGCCGCACGTCGTCGATCTGGAGGTGGAACGGTCCCGGCGCGGGGCCGCCGCCCACGAACAGGCCCATGATGTCCTTGCCGTCCAGTCCGAGGTCGGCGAAGGGGAAGGTGACGCGCTTCCACTCGGGGCCAGCGGTGAAGGTCTTCTGCGCCGGCATCCTCCCCAGATGGGTGGCGAAGGCCATGAACTGGTAGCTCGCCCCGGCGTCCCCCTTCACCTCGAAGGAGACCCCCGCGAAGCGCGACAGGTCGGCCGGCGCCATCGCCTGCGCGCCGGGCAGGAACATCACGCCGGCCCAGGGGTAGGCGAAGCCCTGGCGGATCTCGCCGGAGATGTCGAGGGACTTCCCGCTGCCGCCGGCGCCGCCGGCGACGACCTCCTTCCTGACCACCGATTTGCCGCCGGCGAGCTGGTCGGTCGAATCCGTCCAGGGCAGGCCGAAGGTCACGGCGGGGGTGCCGTCCTCGAAGCCGCTGATCTCGCCGGAGGCCGGGACCTGCGCCGCGGGAGCGGCGGCCGGCTCCTGATGGGTGGCCGCCCTGGCGCGCGTCATCTCGTGGCCGAGCTTCCAGACCCGCTGGATGTCGCGGCTGGCCGTGATGTCCGTGGTCGGGTCCCCCTTCACCAGCACGAGGTCGGCGCGCAGGCCCGGAGCGATGCGCCCACGGTCCTTGAGGCCGAAGGCCCGCGCCGGGTTGGCGGTGGCCGCCGTCAGCGCCTCGGCGGGGGAAAGCCCGGCCCGCACCAGCAGCTCCAACTCGCGATGCAGGCTGGCGCCGTGGGCCGTGCCCGGGTTCGGCGCGTCGGTGCCGGCGAGGATGGGAACGCCGGCCTTCTGGAGCTGGTGGACCGCCGCCAGCGCGTTCCCGAAATCGAGCTTGGCTCCCGCGCGGGCGGGGAACGACTTGCGGAGGTTCGCCACCTCGTCGTCCCGGAGATAGGGGGCGAGGCGGGAGTCCTCCGCCAGCGTGCGGCCGCTGGCGATGCCCGTCGTGCCCTCGACCACCGTCAATGTGGGGGTGACGAACGCCTTGTGCTGGCGGACCAGGGCCGCGAAGCCCGGCTCCGGCGCGCGGTCGGTGAAGATGTGGACGAGGCCGTCGGCGCCCGCCTCGATCGCCTCCTTGGCCCCCTCCTCGGTGCTGATGTGGACGACCGCGAGCTTGCCCCGCTTGTGGGCGGCGGCCACCAGGGCCGCGACCGTCGCCCGGTCGAGCGTCGGAATCGTGCGGCCGTACGGCGAGCCGTCCTCGATGATGATCTTGATGTAGTCCGAGCCCTCGGCGACGCGGGCGTCGACCCAGCCCTGCGCCTCCTCGGGCTTGGTGAGGGTCGGCACAGGGAGGCCGTACTCGGTGCCATGGCCGCCGGGAGCGGTGGCGAGAATGCCGGCGCTGAACAGGTCGGCGCGGCCCGGCGCCCCGGTCTTCGCCTGCTCGTCGCGCATCTGCCTGGCGAAGTCCGGGGTGGTGAACATGTCGAGCTCGGTGGTGACGCCGAAGAGGAGCGCGCGCTCCAGGACGTCCCCCCAGCTATGGGTGTGGCTGTCGATGAAGCCGGGCAGGATCGTCTCTCCCGCGCCGTCGATCACCTCGGCGCCCGCGGGCACGCGCACGTCCGCGCCCACGGCGGTGATCCGCGGTCCCACGAATACCACGGTTCCCCTGGGGATCACCCGCGTGCCGTCGAAGACGCGGACGTTGGTGATGGCGACGGGTTTGGGACCGTCCTTCGTCTGGGCGGCGGCGAAGCTGCCGGCGAGGACGAGCGCCGGGAGCAAAAGGATCTTGAATCGTCGGATCATGGGGCTCCTCCTTTGACGGAGCCCAGTGTCTCCCGGGAAGAGTCCCGCCGCCCAGCCTCGATCGTCACGACTTCGGGGTGACGTTTGTCACGGCACCGGCGCCACGTACCGGAACACCTCGGCCGGGCCGGGGGTGAAGCGCAGGGCACGGATGGCGCCGTGGCCCCCCAGCTCGGCGCCGAGGTAGCGGCCGGAGCGGGTTTCGAGCGCGATCGAGTCGCCGGGCACGATCGGCCCCGTGCCGCCGATCTTGTGGATCACCAGCATCTCGGGGCCGCCGGCGTCGGAGGCGCGGGCGTAGACCCGTCCCCCGGAACCGGACTCGACGGTCAGGTACAGGCCGCCGTGGGCCTGGAGGCTCACCGGGTCGCCGCCCATCAACGCGCCGCCGTTCCAGTCCTTCAGCGTGAAGGTCTCCCAGAAGCCGCCGCGGAGCCAGCGCTCGGCGCTCACCGACTGGTCGCCGGCGGCGTCGACGGAGAAGTACTGATTGGAGAAGCTGCTGAGCGAGACCCGCAGGATCGTGGTCTGGAGCTGCCGGGTGAGGATGTCCCAGGAGGGCGCCAGCATGCCGTCGGGGCGGACCAGCCAGTAGCCCTGGAGGTCGACGTTGACCGGACGGCCCGTGTAGGTGTCCGTCGCCTCGTTGTCGAAGACCTGCCAGTAGACGGCGTAGCGCACCCCCCAGCCGAGCGCCGTCTCCATCAATTGCCGGATGCGCTCGAACCGCTGGCCGTCGGTGGCGCCGTGATCCTTGGCCATGCCGTACTCGCCCAGATAGAGGTTGTAGCGGCCGAACAGGCGGTTGTCGGGCGCCTTCGCCTCCAGGTAGTCGAGCGCCCGGGTGAGCTGGTCGGGGCTGTAGCCCACGTCCCAGCTCGAGTAGGAGTAGAGGTCGCAATGGGTGTACGGGATGACGTTGTTGGTGGCCGTCACCTGGCCGTCCATCGCGGCCTGGAGGGCGTTCACCTCGGCGGCGTGGAAGACGTCGACGCCGTGCGAGCCCACCTCCTGGCGGGCCCTGAGCACGCCGGCCTGGCGGGCGTTCCACCAGTCGATCATCCCCTGGACGCGCACGGGATCGGGCTGGGTGCCGGGGAGGAGGCCCTGGTGCAGCAGGTGGTCCCCTTCCCAGTTCTGCAGGATGAAGGTCTTTCCCGAATTGGCGTAGGTGGTGAGGAGGTATTTCGCCAGCCGGTACATCTGGTCGCTCTCCGCGGCGGCCTCGTCGCGGGTGAGGCCGTCGAGGAACTGCGGCGCGCCGGTCACCGGCTCGATCACCAGGAGGTAGGTGGAGAACGGTTTGGCGAACAGCTCCTGGACGTAGGGCTTCTGGACCAGCTCGACGATGTCCGCCGGCTGGGGGGACCAGTCGGAGTTGAAAGGGTAGGTGTCCTGCACGTGGGCCGGGGACAGGAAGACTTTGATCACCCGGCTGCCGAGCGCGAGGATGCGGTCGGCCCCCTCGTTCAGATAGTCCCCGTCCGTGAAGTTGTAGCGGCCGGCCGCGTGGGCCACGCCGAGCACGTCCCGCGCGTCCGCGGCGCGGGCCGGAGGAGCGGCGGAGAGGAGGAGGGCCGCGGCGAGGCCGCAGGCGACGGTCCGGCGGGCAACGGAGTCAAAGAGGTGCATCCCCTGTATTGTACGCATGAAAGTCCGGGGTCGTCGGATCGTTGACGCCGCCGGGAGCCATTTCCCGGCGCTGACTAGGAGATGCGATTTCCCGGAGAGAGTTCCGGCAGGGAGGATTCCAGCAGATGAGAGCGGTGGCGATCGACGGCTACGGCGGCAGCGACCGTCTCCAGGTGCGGGAGGTTCCGGAGCCCGTGGAGCCGGGGCCGGGGCAGGTGCGC
The DNA here is from genome assembly GCA_036402955.1 of Thermoanaerobaculia bacterium. Taxonomy (GTDB): domain Bacteria; phylum Acidobacteriota; class Thermoanaerobaculia; order Multivoradales; family UBA5704; genus DATARR01. Next base: position 6,530 of record DASWRX010000205.1, on the reverse strand, counting down.
CTGCGGGTGCGGGCGGCGGGCATCAATCCGGTCGACTGGAAGCTCCGGCGGGGGAGCCTGCGGCTGGTCATGCCCGCGAAGTTTCCCCTCATCCTCGGCCACGACGTGGCCGGCGAGGTGGAGGCCATCGGTCCCGAGGTGACCCGTTTCCAGCCGGGCGACGCGGTCTACGGCGGTCTCGACCTGCGTCCCCTGGGGGGCGGCTACGCCGAGCTGGCGCTGGCGCGGGAGTCGTCGCTGGCGGCCATGCCGCGGACGCTCTCCTTCGAGGAAGCGGCGGCGCTGCCGGTGGCCGGCCTGACGGCGCTCCAGGCCCTGCGCGACAAGGCCGAGCTCGCGGCGGGCGAGACGGCGCTGATCAACGGCGCCGCCGGCGGCGTCGGCCACCTCGCCGTCCAGATCGCCTTCGCCATGGGGGCGCGGGTGACGGGGGTAGCGAGCCGCCGCAATCTCGACTTCGTGCGCTCCCTGAAGGCCCGGGAGGCGATCGACTACGAGGAGGAGGACTTCGCCGGCCGCGACGGCGCCTGGGACGTCATCTTCGACGCGGTCGGCAACCGTTCCTACCAGGACTGCGAGCCCGCGCTCGCCCGCGACGGCGGCATCTACGTCACCACCAGCGTGGGCCCGCGGCCGTTCCTCAACGGCGTGCTCACCTCGCTGGGCGGCCTCCTCGGCCAGAAGAAGCGGGCGCGGTTCATCATCGCGAAGCACAACGCCCCGGATCTCGAGATCCTCGCGCACCTGGTGGACCAGGGACGCCTGCGGCCCGAGGTCCAGGAGGTCTTCCCGCTGGAGCGCGTCGCGGCGGCCCACGACCTCAGCGAGGCGGGGCACGTGCGGGGCAAGCTGGTGCTGCGGGTGAGCTCCGGAGGCTTCGAAGGGATACCCAGGGAGTGATAGGGTTTCGCTCATGTCTGCGACCTGGGAACCCATTCTCGTCGGACGGGAGGCCGCCCGCGCCGAGGCCGCCCTCGGCGCCATCGCCGAGGCCCTGGCCTGCTGGCCGCCCTTTCCGGAGGAGGACCCCTTCGGCTCCTCGCTGGCGACCGGGGAGGCCGGCCTCGGCCTCTTCTTCTCCTATCTCGACCGCGCCCGCCCCGGCGCCGGCTATGCCGAGCTCGCGGACGAGCGGCTGGAGCGGGCCATCGACGGGCTGGCCGCCTCGTTCCAGCAGGCGGGCCTCTACCAGGGGTTCGTCAGCATCGCCTGGACGGTCGAGCACCTGCGCGACCGCGAGGACCCCGACGATCCCAACGAGGAGATCGATCAGGTTCTCTACGAGCGGCTCGCCAAGACCCCCTGGCGCGACCACTACGACCTGACGCGAGGCCTCGCGGGCCTCGGAGCCTACGCCCTCGAGCGATGGCCCACCGCCATGGCCGTTCCCTGCCTCGCCCGGGTCTGCGAGCGCCTGGAAGAGCTGGCGGTGCCCCAGAGTCTCCAAGAGACCGGCCCGAATGCCGGCTTCGCCTGGCCCACGCCCGTGTGGGACATGAATCCCCAGGACCGGCAGACCTTTCCCGACGGCATGATCACTCTGGGCGTGGCGCACGGCGTTCCGGGCGTGCTGCCGGTGCTGGCGCAGGCCCTGGCGGCGGGGGCCGTCCCGGAATCGGCGCGCGCGCTGTTGCGCGGAGCGGTGGAGTGGCTCCTCTCCCGCGAGCTGCCGGCCGGCGACGCCTCCGCCTTCGCCGCGGCCTGGGGACCCGGCGCCGCGCCGCACCCGACGCGCTCCGCCTGGTGCCTCGGCGACCCGGGGATCGCCGCCGCTCTGCTGGTCACCGCCCGCGCCGCCGGCGAGCCCGCCTGGGAAGCGGCGGCGCTGCGGCTCGCCCGCGCGGCGGCGCGCCGCCCGCCGGAGGCCACGGGAGTCCGCGACGCCTGCCTCTGCCACGGCGCGGCGGGGCTCGGCCACCTGTTCAACCGTCTGTATCAGGCGACCGGCGATCCCGAGCTGCTCGCCGCGGCCCGCGCCTGGATGGAGCGGGCCCTCGACCAGCGGGAGCCCGGCCGGGGCGTCGCGGGCTTCGTCACCTGGGGACCGGACGCCACCGGCGCGATGGACTGGCGCGACGATCCCGGGCTGCTGACCGGAGCGGCCGGCGTGGCGCTCGCCCTGCTCGCCGCCACCACTCCCCTTGAACCGGCCTGGGATCGCTTCCTGCTGCTCTCCCCGGCGATTTCGCAACCGAGAGGGACCACCCGCCCATGAACGATGCTCCCGTTTCCGTGCCGGCCTGGTCGCCGATCCTCGAAGGCGAGGCGGCGGTTCAGGCCACCGCCGCCATCGACGCCGTCGCCGCGGCGATCGCCAGCGAAAACCCCCTGCCCCTCCGGAACACCGGCTCCGGCCTCGGCACGGGCGGCGCGGGGATCGCGCTCCTCTTCGAATACCTGGACCGCGCCCGGCCGGGCGCCGGCTATGGAGAGATCGCGCAGCAACGGCTCGAGAGGGCGATCGACGATCTGGCCTCTTCCCGGCAGGTCCCCAGTCTGTTCGGGGGCTTCACCGGGATCTCCTGGGCGGTCGAGCATCTCCTGGCGGCGGAGGAGGATGGCGACGCCGGCGAGGAAGACCTCAACGCGGACATCGACGCGGCTCTCCTCGACCACCTGCGCACGACGCCCTGGGTGCTGGATTACGACCTGATCGGCGGGCTGGTGGGCTACGGAGTCTATGCCCTGGAGCGGCTGCCGCGCCCGTCCGCCGCCGCCTGCCTGGAACTGGTGGTCGAGCGTCTGGCGGAGACCGCTCTGCCCCGCCCCGGCGGCCTCGCCTGGTATACGCCCTTCGAACAGCTCCCCAAGGCGAACCAGCCCTGGTTTCCCCAGGGCGTCGACAACCTGGGAGTCGCCCACGGCACGCCCGGGGTGATCGCGCTGCTGGCCCGGATCTGCGCCTCCGGCGTGGCGGCGGAGCGGGCGCGTCCTCTCCTGATGGATTCGGTGTCGTGGCTGCTGGCGCAGAAGCTGCCGCCGGGCGAGGTGTCGGTCTTCCCCTACGCGGTGGGGCCCGAGGTCAGGCTCCGGCCGGCCCGTACCGCCTGGTGCTACGGGGATCCGGGGATCGCCATGGCGCTGCTCTTCGCCGGCCGGGCGGCGGGGGAGCCCGCCTGGGAGCGCGAGGCGCTCGACCTGGCCCGCACGGTCGCCCGGCGGCCGCCCGAGAATTGCCGCGTTGAGGATGCCGGCCTCTGCCATGGCGCCGCGGGTCTCGGGCATCTGCTCAACCGCTTCTACCAGGCGACCGGCGACCCGGAGCTCCTGGCCGCCGCCCGCGCCTGGCTCGGCCGCGCGCTCGGGTTCAGGGAACCCGGCCGTGGAATCGGCGGCTTCCTCGCCTTTTCCACGCCCGACTTCGATGAGACGTTCGACGTGCTGCAGTGGAACGAGGACGCCAGTTTTCTCGCCGGCTCGTCCGGTGTGGCTCTGGCCCTGCTCGCCGCGACCACCCCGGTCGAACCGGCCTGGGACCGCGCGCTGCTCCTCTCTCCCCTGCCGGACCGGGGATGAAGTCCCTTCCGGGCGCCTGGTCCCCGTTGATCGAAGGGGAGACCGCCGCGCAGGCCCTCGCGGCGGTCGAGGCCATCGCCCGCGATCTCTCCAGCTCCAGCGACCCTCTCGCGGCGCCGGGTCCGGGCTTGATCCGGGGCGAGGTGGACCTGGCGCTCTTCTTCGCCTATCTGGAACGGGCGCTCGGCCGGGCCGAGGCCGGCGAGCGCGCCCAGCAGCATCTCGAGCGGGCCGTCGACGAGCTCTCGGAGGGGCCGGCCCCGGCCGCCAGTCTGTACGGCGGCTTCGCGGGCGTGGCCTGGGTGACTGAGCACCTCGTGGCCGGCGAGCTGTCCGCCGAGGACGAAGACCCCAACGCCGAGATCGACGAGGCGCTCCTCTCCCTGCTGCGGCGCGGCCCCTGGCGGGAGGAGTTCGATCTCATCGGCGGGCTCGTGGGCTGGGGGGTCTATGCCCTCGAGCGGCTGCCGCGCCCGTCGGCGGCGGCCATGCTCCCGCTCGTCGTCTCTCGGCTGGCCGAGCGGGCCGAGCCGGGAGCGCAGGGGCTCGTCTGGCGCCATCCGTCGAGCTCCGCGGGGGAGCCCGATCCGGGGATGGCCCACGGCGCCGCCGGCGTGATCGCCCTGCTGGCCCGCATGCTCCAGGAAGGCGCGGCCGGCCCGCAGGCCGCCGCGCTCCTCGACGCCGCGGTGGGCGGCGTCCTCGCTCCTTCCCCGGCTGTCAAAGAAGGCGAGGGCGATCTGGCCTGGTGCGCCGGGGACGCCGGGCTGTCGGTGGCCCTGCTGGCCGCCGGCCGCGCCCATGGCCGGGAGGACTGGGAACGCGCGGCGCGCCGCCTCGCCACCGCCGCGGCCGCCCGCTATGCCGACGTCCCCGAGGGTTTCGATCCCGCCCTCTGCCACGGCACCGCCGGGCTCTCCCACGTGTTCCACCGTCTTCACCAGCTCACCGGCGACCCCGCCCTGCTGACCGCGGCGCGCCGCTGGCTGGAGCGAACCCTGGCGCAGCGACGGCAGGGCGAGGGGATCGGCGGCTATCTGTGCCGCGCCCCGCAGTCGGACGGCCGGATCGGCTGGATCGCCGATCCCGGCTTCCTGGGCGGGGCCGCGGGAATCGGCCTGGCTCTCCTCGCTGCCGCCACTCCTTGCGAGCCGGCCTGGGACCGTCTGCTCCTGCTCTCGGGCCGGCCCGGCGGACCCCTTTTGTAATCTTGGGGGCTGGACTTTCCCGCAGAGCCATGAGAACCTTTGCAAATAGAGGTTGTTTTTGTGGTTCTTGACCTCTATGCAGGTAAGTTAACGCATTCGTCCAAAGGAGAGCGATACCATGAAGAAGAAGTTCAAGAAGCTGTCCCTCACGACCGAGACGCTCGGCCACCTCAATGAGGCCGGTCTCGATCAGGTGGCCGGCGGCGCCACCATCACCGCCCAGTGCTCCGGGTGTACCGCGACGTGCAGCTACTGCACGATCCACTGTACGATCTGCTGCCCGTAAGCACCGCCAAGACCCCGCCCGGCCGCGCCTGGGCGCGGCCGGGCGATCCCCACCTCCCGCAAGATTCAGTCCAAGACAGGCGAATTCGACCTATCGTCGAAAGGAGAGCGCTGTCATGAAGAAAAAATTCAAGAAGCTATCGCTCACGACCGAGACGATCGCCAACCTCAACGAGGCAGGTCTCGATCAGGTGGCAGGCGGCATGACTGTCAATACCGTCCTCTGCACCTTGTGTACCGCGGCTTGCAGCTTCTGCACCCTCAATTGTACGATCTGCTGCCCGTAAGCACTGTCAGGACCCCGCCCGGCCACGCTTGGGCGCGGTCGGGCGAGATCCACCCCACCCCGCAGCGACATCATTCCGCAGCCGGGCGGGGCGATCCTGTCAGGGTTCGTCAACGGTCCCGGGAGGGTTGGCGTTGAAGGCGGAATGCGGGGAGAACAGTCTCCCGCCGTCGATCGTCTGCAGGAATGAGCCGGGGATCAGCGGGCGGAGGCGGTCCTCGATCAGGAGGAGGCCGCCGGGGAGGTTGGGGAGGGCGGCGCGCATCTCCGGGCGGGCGACGAAGCGGTGGTATTCGACACCCGGCGGCAGATGACTCTGGAAGAGCTGGTCGATGAAGCCGCCGGTCATCGGGTTGACCGTCTGCGCGAAGCCCTCGACGAACACCACCTTGACGGTCCCCTCGCGCGCCAGCTCGGCGGCTTCGCCCAGGATCTGGCGGACCAGGATGTGGGCGGTGTAGGGATACTTGACGGCGAGCAGGCGCTCCGGCACTCCCTCGCTCTGGCGCTCGATGAGGCGGCGCAGCTCCGCGAAGGCCAGCCGCTCCGAGCCGGCGAGCCCCAGGATGCCGAAGCGGTCGCGCGGCAGGATGCGGACCTTGCCGTGCTCGCGCCGCGCGGTGGTGGGGGAGTTGAAGTAGGAGGGGCCGCCCAGCGGGTCGGGCACGGAGGGGAAGACGCCGATCAGCCGCGACTGGAAGCCGTCCGGCGAGCCTCCCGTCTCCTTGCCGGCGAGATCGCTCTCCAGGACGGAGCGCGCCGGTCCGTGGCGGAACCAGTCCGCGGGCCCGCCTTCCGGCCGCGAGACGGTCGCCACCGCGATCCCGTCGGCGAGATCCCCCAGGCTGCGCGCCAGGGACCGGCGGGCGGCGGTCTCCTCGAGGTCCAGATAGCCGCGGCCCACGTGGCTCGCCAGCAGCTCCTCGTACTCCTCCCAGCGGCCGAGGTCGAGGAGCGGGTGCGGGGAGGCGCGGAGCCGTTCGAGGATGGGGGGATTGGTGCCGGTGATCTCGGAGACCAGCGGCGAGAAGAAGAGGTCGTCCGCGACCGGCACCGGCGTCGAGGGGACGACGCGGAGGGTCAGCGGGAGATGCGTCTCGCGGATCTCGCGCACCACGGCGCGGCGGGCGGCTCCGCGGTCCGCGGACAGCTCCACGGCGGCGCGGAGGCGGGCGATCTCCGCGGTCTCGAAATGGCAGAGGAGGCTGTACTCCTCGGGAGACTGGCCGCCGTCG
>DASWRX010000204.1:0-7623 GCA_036402955.1 Thermoanaerobaculia bacterium | reverse complement strand
TTGCCGGAGAGCCCGGCGAGGCCGCCCCAGGTGCGGGCGCCGAACAGCGGTCCCAGCTTCAGCTCCCGGAAGAAGTAGGGGAAGGCGTCGCCGCCCGACCCGGCCTGGCCGTTGATCAGGGCCACCTTGGGTCCGGTGCTGGCGAACTGCGGCGTCGGACCGGCGGTGCCCAGGCGGTTGACGAAGTAGCCCACCAGCGGCCGGGAGATCAGCGCGATCATCCGGTCGGGAATGAAGCCGCCCTGGTTGTAGCGGTCGTCGAAGACCTGGGCGTCCTTGTGGGAGAGCGGGTAGAAGTACTTGAACAGCTCCCGGTTGCCCGCCTCCGCCGTGTCCGGCAGGTGAATGTAGCCGATGCGGCCGTCCGAGAGCTTGTCCACCCTGGCGCGGTTGGCCTGCACCCAGTCGAGGTAGCGGAGGTTCTGCTCGGTCTTCACCGGCCGCACCTTCTCCTCGCGCGCTCCCTGCGGGGTGGGCTTGCCGTTCACCAGCAGGGTGATCACCCGGTCGGCCTTCCCTTCGAGCAGGCGGTAGAAGTTGTCCACCCCCCTGGTGGTCTGGCCGTCCACCGCCAGGATGAAGTCCCCCGCCTGGACGTGGACGCCGGGCTCGGTCAGCGGCGAGCGGAAGTCCTTGTGCCAGTTCTCCCCCGGGAAGATGTGGGCGACGCGGTAGTAGCCCGAGGCGTGGGGCTCGATCTCGCCGCCCAGCAGCGCGCTCTCGACCCGCTTCGGCCCCGGGGTCTTGTCCGAGGGCTCCACGTAGGCGTGGCCCACCGAGGGCTCGCCGGCCAGCTCGCCGAGCAGGAAGTCGAGATCGGAGCGGGTGGACATGTAGGGGAGCATCTGGGCGTAGCGGTCGCGGAGGCCCCGCCAGTCCACGCCGTGGAGATTGGGATCGTAGAACCAGTCGCGGAAGATCCGCCAGGCGTCGACGTACTCCTGGCGCCACTCCTCGCGGGGCTGGATGCGGAGCGTCATCTTCTCCAGGTCCAGCTTGCCGTCGCCGGGCTTCTGCCCCGGCCGGGCATCGACGATGCCGAAGGTCTCCCCCTGGTGGTAGAGGATCTTCTTGCCGTCGGCGGAGAGCGTGTAGTCGCCGACCGCGTCGAGCACCGTGCCCTCCTGCCGCTCCTTGAGGTTGTAGATCCGCAGCGACGGCGGACCGCCGCCGGCGTTGGCGGCGCGCAGGTAGAAGACGGCGTCGGCGCTGACGGAGAGGTTCTGATAGTTTCCCGCCGGCGCGGGGAGGGCGCGCACCCGCTGCTCGAAGCCGTCGAAGTCGATCTTGACCCGCACCCCCGTCTTCGGGGCGCGGTCCGGCTTCTCGCCGCCGGCCTCCTCGGCGACCTTCTGGGCCGCGGCCTTGGCTTCGACCGCCGCGGGCTTCTCCTCGGGTTTCGGGGTCTCCTCGTCGCTCTCGGGCAGGAAGAGGGCCGGCCCCTCCTTGGAGAGGATGCCCACGTAGACCCGGGTGGGGTTGGTGTAGACGTAGTCGAACTCGTAGCCGCTGAAGGTCAGGTTGTAATCGCGGTTCGACAGGAAATAGAGGTAGCGCCCGGTGGGATCCCAGGTCGGCTCGGCCTGGGCCGTCAGATCGCCGGTGAGCTGGCGGGCCTTGCCGTCGTCGAGCGAGTAGATCCAGATCGCCGGGAACTGGGTTTCCCCCTGCTTGGTGTAGGCGAGGTAGCGGCTGTCGGGCGACCACTTGTAGTCCTGGATCTCGGCGCGCGCCGAGCGGTCGGCGTCGGTCACCTTGCCGCTCGCCATCTCCACCCAGCGGAGCCTGCCGCGCTTGTCGCCGAAGGCCAGCTTCCGGGAGTCGGGAGACCAGACGGGAGGGAAGCGCCAGATGTCGCCGTCGGTGGTGACCCGGCGCTCCTCGCCCGAGCCGTCGGCCGGCCGCACCCACACCTCGTACTCGCCGGTGCGGTCGGAGAGATAGGCGATCCAGCGGCCGTCGGGCGACCAGGCGCCGTTCAGCTCCCGCACGCCGGGGGACTGCGTCAGGTTGCGGATCTCCCCCTTCTCGGCGGGCACCGAGAAGAGCTCGCCCCGGGCCGTGAGCACGACCCGCTTGCCGGTGGGGGAGAGCGAGGCGCCCTCGATGTCCTCGGCGACGTTCTTGAAGTAGGGCAGCGTCCTGGGCAGGTCGCCCTCGACCCGGATCGGGATCTTGCCGCTCTTGCCCGTGGCGGGATCGAAGAGATAGATCCAGCCGCCGTTCTCGTAGACGATGCGCCGGCGGTCGCCGCTGCTGGGCCAGAACACGTCAAAGGTGTCGTGGCTGGTCACCCGGCGGACGGCCCGCGTCCGGGTGTCGTAGGCGAAGAGATTGTTGGTGGTCACGTTCCCCACCTTGTCGCGGTCGGAGACGAAGTAGACGGTGTCGCCGATCCAGACCGGCATGTAGTCGTTGGCCGGATCGTTGGTGATCTGCTCGGAGGTGTTCGCCTTGAGGTCGTAGATCCAGAGGTCGGGGGCGCGGCCGCCGCGGTAGCGCTTCCAGGTGCGGAACTCCCGCATGATGGGGGCGAACACGTAGTGGCTGCCGTCCGGCGAGAAGACGCCGGCCGACCCTTCGCGGATGGCGAGCGGGGTCTCCGTGCCGCCGGCCGCGGGGACCAGGTAGGGCCGCGCGTTGCGGTTGCTGTAGGGCGTGCGGTGGGCGTTGAAGAGGACCTGCCGGCCGTCCGGCGTCCAGCCCAGCACCTGGTTGTCGAAGCCGCCGCGGGGCGGGATGGCTCCCACGTCGTTGTGGAAGGTGAGCTGCCGCGGGGAGCCGCCGTCGACGCCGATGACGTACACCTGGCGGGTGCCGGTGTACTGGCCGGTGAAGGCGATCCACCGGCAGTCCGGCGAGAACTTGGGTGCGAGCTCGTCCCCCTCGCCCGAGGTCAGCCGCCGGGCGAGGCCGCCCTGGGCGCCGGCGAGCCAGATGTCGCCGCCATAGACGAAGGCGATGGTATCGCCGCAGATGTCGGGGTAACGCAGCAGGCGCGTCTCTCCCTGCGCTCCCTGCGGCTGCGCCGCGGCCGGCACGGACAGGAGCAGCGGCAGCAGCAGGGCCGCCATCCAGCTCCATTTATAGATCGGTATACGCACGAGATCTCCTTTCCAAGACAAAGTCTCCCCGGGAGCCATGTACGGAACGCTCAGCAGGAAGTTTTTGTTTCTGGGAGGCTTGCCCCCGCCCGGGAGGGGACGAGCCCCTCCCCTACGTTTCCACCAACCCTGGCGTCCGCCTTCGGCGTGGTCAGGAGCACGGTCGGGGCCCCGGAGGCGAGCTCGATCCCCTCGCGCTCCAGGGCCCGCAGCAGTCCGAGGCCGATCGCCTGCTGGCGGTCCATGAAGGCGTTGTAGTCGGGCGTCAGCAGCCAGTAGACCGCCTCGAAGTCGAGGGACGAGGCGCCGATCCCCTTGAAGTGGGCGCGGTCGAAGCGGACGAGGTCGGTCCCCTCGACCAGCGCGCGCACGAGGCCGGGGATGCGCTCGACCGTGTCCGCCGGGGTGCCGAGGGGGACGCCGAAGGCGAGGACGACCCGCCGCTCGGCCATCCGCTTCCAGTTGTGGATGCGGCTCTTGAGCAGGTCGCCGTTCGCGAAGACGAGTTGCTCGCCCGAGACGGCGCGCAGGCGGGTGGTCTTGAGACCGATGCTCTCGACCGTGCCGGTCAGGGCGTCGACCGTGATCGCGTCGCCGAGGACGAACGGCTTGTCGAGGACGATCGACAGCGAGGCCAGCAGGTCGCCGAGGACGTTCTGGAGGGCGAGCGCCACCGCCACGCCGCCGATCCCCAATCCCGTGATCAGGGTGGTGACGTTCACCCCCAGGTTGTCGAGCGCCATCATCAGCAGCAGCGCCCAGAGCACCAGCTTGGCGACGAACCGCAGCACCCCGGCGAGGGCCACGGAGGTGGCGTCGTGGTCCAGGCGCCGCCGCTGCCGGGCGAGCCAGAAGTCGATGGCGACCGAGGACCACAGCGCGAGCTGGAGGAGGACGGCGGTCTCGGCCAAGCCCCGCAGCGTCCGCTCCTGCCCGGGGCGGAGGGTCAGGTAGAGGCCCCCGAGGTAGAGGGAGACGGCGGCGATCACCAGGACCTGGCTGCGCCGGCCGAGAGCGGCGAGGAGGTCTCTCACGCCGGCCGGGCTCTCCCCGGCGGCCGTCTCCGGCCGGCGGCCCAGCCGGCGGACGGCGAGCTCCCGGATGGCGAGCAGAGCGAGGAAGACGGCGGCGGCGATGCCGAGCGCGATCAGCATTCAGGACACCTGGCAGGACACCTGGTAGGACACGTTTAGACGCTCCGGGGGTTGCGGCGGTCGGTTAAGAATGCTATCACTCCCCGTCGCCCGCTCTCCCGAGAACGACTCCGGGCGTCGGTTCCGATCGATTCCTATCGCGAAGGGAAACCCATCCGCATGCCGAACGGTCACGTCAGCTTTTTCGACCAGGTCAACCAGAACTTCGACCGGGCCGCCGCCTTCACCAGCCATGCCCCCGGCCTCCTCCAGATCATCAAGACCTGCAACAGCGTCTACCACTTCACCTTTCCGCTGGAGAAGGACGACGGCGAGGTCGAGGTGATCCACGCCTGGCGGGCGGAGCACAGCCACCACAAGCTGCCCACCAAGGGGGGCATCCGCTACAGCCTCGACGTCAACGAGGACGAGGTGATGGCCCTCGCCGCGCTGATGACCTACAAGTGCGCGGTGGTCGACGTCCCGTTCGGCGGCGCCAAGGGCGGCATCCGGATCGATGGCAAGAAATACAGCAAGCACGAGCTCGAGCGGATCACCCGGCGATATACCTTCGAGCTGGTCAAGAAGAACTTCATCGGCCCCGGCATCGACGTGCCGGCGCCGGACTTCGGCACCGGCCCGCGGGAGATGGCCTGGATCGTCGACACCTACACCGCCCTCTCCCCCGACAAGCTGGAAGGGGCGGCCTGCGTCACCGGCAAGCCGATCGCTCAGGGGGGCGTGCGCGGCCGCACCGAGGCCACCGGCCGCGGCGTCGCCTTCGTGACCCGCGAGGTCTGCGCCGTCGAGGAGGACATGAAGGAGCTCGGCCTCACCAGGGGGATCGAGGGCAAGCGGGTGGTCATCCAGGGGCTCGGCAACGTCGGCTCCTACACCGCCACCTTCCTGCAGGAGATGGGAGCGGTCATCGTCGGCCTGCTCGAGTTCGACGGCGGGATCTACGATCCCAAGGGGCTCGACGCCGCCGCGATCGTCAACCAGTGGAACGCCATTCGCCGCGGGGAGAAGTCGCTCAAGAAGCTGGTCCTGCCGGAGGGCATCCAGAAGCTGGCCAACCCCATCGAGGGGCTGGAGCTCGACTGCGACATCCTGATTCCGGCGGCGCTCGAGAACCAGATCACCGAGGACAACGCGCCGCGGATCAAGGCCAAGATCATCGTCGAGGCCGCCAACGGCCCGATCACCAGCGGCGCCAGCCAGTTGCTCGACCACCGGGGCGTGCTGATCATCCCCGACCACTACGCCAACGCCGGCGGCGTGCTCGTCTCCTACTTCGAGTGGCTGAAGAACCTCGCCCACGTGCGCTTCGGCCGCATGGAGAAGCGGTTCGAGGAGCAGGCCTACCGGCGCATCCTCGACGCCGTGGGCGCCAAGCTCGGCAAGCGGTTCTCCGAGCTGGAGATGACGGATCTCGCCCACGGCGCCGAGGAGGCCGACCTGGTCCACTCCGGCCTCGAGGACACGATGGGGACGGCCTACCACAACCTGCGCGAGATCCGCGCCAAGACCAGCGGCCCCAACGGCCGGGTGGACCTGCGCACCGCGGCCTTCATCGACGCCATTGACAAGATCGCGATCTGTTACCAGGACCTGGGGATCTTCCCGTAGGCGAGCCCTCACTCCCCCAACCCCCTCTCTCCCAGCCTCCCTCCCTTGCCGCCGGGAGAGAGGGGGCTCAAAAAAGCAGGATTTGTTTCAGACTAACCACTCCCTCTTCTCCCGGAGGCCGGGGGGGAGGCCGGGAGAAGAGGGCCGGGGTGATGAGGGCCCTACGCCGCCGCGAAATCCCGCAGCCGCACCGGCAGCCGCCGCGAGCCCCAGGTGCCCGGGGCGGCCGCGAAGCGGCCGGCGCACGGGGTGCCGCAGGCGGCGCAGGTCCCCTCGGGGGTGAGGTTCCACTCCGTCAGCACGAACCAGTCGCGGCCGATCAGCCGCTCGCCGCAGGCGTGGCACCAGGTGCTGCCGCCGTCCTCGTCGTGGACGTTGCCGGTATAGGCGTAGCGCAGACCGTTGGCCCTCGCGATCCGCCGCGCCCGCGCCAGCGTGGCGGGCGGGGTGGGCGGCTTGTCGAGCATCTTGTAGTCGGGATGGAAGGCCGTGAAGTGGATCGGCACGTCCACCCCGAGCGTCCCGGCGATCCATTGCGTCATCCGGTCGAGCTCGGCCTCGGAGTCGTTCTCGCCGGGGATCAGCAGGGTGGTGATCTCGAACCAGACGTCCGTCTCGTGCTTGAGATAGGCGAGCGTGTCGAGCACCGGCGCCAGCTCGCCGCCGCAGATCCGCCGGTAGAAGTCCTCGGTGAACCCCTTGAGGTCGACGTTCGCCGCGTCCATGGAACGGAAGAACTCCTCGCGCGGCGCCGGGCAGATCTCGCCGGCGGTCACCGCCACCGTCCGGACCCCCGCCTCGCGGCAGGCCGCTGCGACGTCGATCGCGTACTCGTGGAAGATCACCGGATCGTTGTAGGTGAAGGCGACGCTGGCGCAGCCCAGCCGTTGCGCCGCCTGGGCGATGACCTCCGGAGTGGCCCGGTCGGCCAGGGTGTCGATCTCGCGCGACTTGCTGATGTCCCAGTTCTGGCAGAACTTGCAGGCCAGGTTGCAGCCGGCGGTGCCGAAGGAGAGCACGGGCGTGCCGGGCAGGAAGTGGTTCAGGGGCTTCTTCTCGATCGGATCCACGCAGAAGCCGCTGGACCGCCCCCAGGTGGTGAGCACGATCTGGTCGTTCTCGCGGGCCCGCACGAAGCAGAGCCCCCGCTGCCCCTCGAGCAGCTTGCAGAAACGGGGACAGAGATCGCACTGGACGCGCCCGTTGTCGAGCGCGTGCCAGTACTTGGTGGGAACGGTGGTGCCGGTGACGGGTGCGTCTTTCATGGTCTGTTGATGCTCCAGCCTTGAAAACGCGGGAGCGGCGGAGAGGATTCCCCCGGCTGGGAGCCTGGGGACCGCCGTCCTGTCGCAAACGCCGGCAAGGTTGCGTCCTCTCCCAGAACTTCGCGACGCCCCCATCGAGTTTGCGACGCCTCTGTCGGGTTTGCGACAACTTCCCGACGATACGCGACGCCTCCCGAGGATCTGCGACGTCTCCCTGGAGGTTGCGACGCCTCCGCCGGAGATGCGTCCTCTCCGGCGACTTTGCGACATCTCCCGAGAGTTTGCGACGCCTCCCTCAGATTTGCGACGTCTCCCTTGGAGTTGCGACAACTTCGCGACAATATGCGACGCCTCCAGAGAATACGCGACGCCTCCCGCGAATACGCGACATCTCCGGCGGATCTGCGACGTATATCCAGGGAGCGTCACGCTCCCTGGATATACAAAACCGGACACGCCGCCGCTTATCCGAGGACGTGGCACATAAGTCTG
>DASWRX010000203.1:0-10621 GCA_036402955.1 Thermoanaerobaculia bacterium | reverse complement strand
TCCAAGCTCGATCGCTCTTCAGAACTGAGGGTGACCACATAGGTTTTCCTCATCTCGGTTCCTCCTGGAAGGGAATTGTAACCCTCCAGGAGGAATCTCGGGCATCCAAACCCGTCACAGCTGCCGTGATGAGGTACTAGCTCCAACCGCCTGAAAATCACCTCTTGACCCTCACGCCACGTGAGGGTCTATCGTCTTCTCCATGGCCGGATGGACCGGCCGGAAAGGAGCGATTTGAAAGGGGAACCACCGATGCGGCCCCCGCCCTGGAAGGTGGGCGAGCTGGCCAGGCGGACCGGAGTGTCCGTGCGGGCGCTCCACCACTACGACGAAATCGGTCTGCTCACGCCGTCGCACCGCTCGGAGTCGGGTTACCGGCTGTATGCCGAGGCGGACGTGGCGCGGCTGCAGCAGATCCTCTCGCTGCGGGCCCTGGGCTTCTCCCTGGAGGAGACCGGGGAGTTCCTGCGGCGTCCCGACGTGACTCCCGACCGCGTGCTGCGACTCCACATCGCGCACCTGAAAGAGCGGATCGAAACGCAGCAGAGCCTCTGCGGCCGCCTGGAGCGGGTCGCCGGACGCTGGCGGTCGGACGAGAAGATTCCAACGGAGGAGTTCCTCCAGATCATCGAGGAGACGAACATGGTCGGCAAGTACTACACACCGGAGCAGATGGAGCAGATGAAGCAGCGGGCCGAGACGCTCGGCCAGGACCACATCCGCCAGGTCGAGGCCGAGTGGCCGCAGCTCATCGCGCAGGTCCAGGCGGAGATGGACAAGGGCACCGATCCCGGGGACGAGCGGGTGCAGCAGCTCGCGCGCCGCTGGCAGGAGCTGGTTCAGGAGTTCACCGGCGGCGATCCCGGCATCACCCAGTCGCTGGGCCGGATGTGGCAGGAGGAGACCACCGTCCACGGCATGGACACCGGCAACATGCGGAGCCTGATGGGCTACGTCCAGAAGGCCTGGGCGGCCGGGAAGCAGCCGGAGTAGGGGGCAAGGCGGGGCTTACAGCAGCCCCGCCTTCCGCGCCCGCCGCAGCACCTCGCCGCCGAGGTGGCCGTAGGCGGCGGCGCCCGTCGACCAGCTCTCGGTGTCAAAGATGGGGCGCCCCTGCCCGGGCGCCTCGGCGAGGCGGACGTTGACCGGGATCTCGGTGCGGAACACCTTCGACCCGTACTGTTTGCGGACTCCCGCGACGACGTCGTCGGTGACCAGCGTCCGGTGGTCGACCAGGGTGAGCAGGATGCCGAGGAGCTCGGACTTGCGGCCGATGCGGTCGCGCGACGACTCGACGAGCGAGAGGAAGCCCGCGAGCGCCTCGGCGTCCAGCCGGTGGGGGGAGACCGGGACGATGAACGCCTCGGCGGCGGCCAGGGCGTTGATGGTGAGGATCGAGAGCCCCGGTGGGCTGTCCATCACGATCACGTCGTAGCGGCGGCGGACGGGGGTGAGGGCCCGCTTGAGGAGCTTCCCCGGCTCCGGCTTGCGGGCGATCGACATGTCCAGGCCGGCCAGCCGCAGCGAGCCGGGGAGGAGATGGAGCCCGAGGACGGAGGTCTCGAGGATCGCCGCGGCCGCTTCGACCTTGCCGGTCAGGACCTCCGCCGAGGAGGTTTCCGCCTCATCGCGCCCCACGCCCAGCGAGAAGGTCGCCGAGGCCTGCGGATCGAGATCGATCAGCAGCGCCGAGAGCCCGCTGCGGGCGAACGCGGCGGCGAGGTTGACGGCCGTCGTCGTCTTGCCGACGCCCCCCTTGAGGTTGGCGAGTGCCAGTCGCATGCGTTTCTCCTCCCCTGATGGACCATCCCCACGGTTTGAGAAAATCGCCTTCTTCGAGTGCCGCGGCGCTGATTCTACCCCGGACGTGGAGGACCGCGGGATGGGGAGGTTTTCTGCCGTCTGGCCTCAGCGCCCGCCGTGGGCGGCCTTGAATTCCCGCTCGAACCCCGGGAGGATCGCCTTGACGAAGGCATTGGAGACCAGGTTCACGATGATCTCCCAGGTGCTGGTGTTGGGCTTCGAGACCGGGCCGGAGAGATCGGCCACCGTGGCGACCTGCTCGCGCGGGTGGTTCTCGAGGACGTGGGCGACGCCGCCGACGACCTTCTCGTAGAGCTTCTTCAGCGCGGGCTTGTTCTGGTCCTGCTGGGGATCGTAGACCTTGACGTCCTTGAACAGCGGCTTGACGTAGCCGTCGATGTGACCGTTGCGGACCTTCACCTCGGAGTAGACCGAGAAGGTCCCCGCCGCCACGTCGAACTTGCCGTAGGCGCGCAGCAGGTCGTTGATCGAGGGCAGGCTCGCCCCGTCGATCGCCAGCAGGAGGTTGAAGTCCGGCCCCTTGCCGGCGCCGCTGAAGGTGGCGTTGCCGTGCGCGGAGCCGCTCCCCATGAAGCGCCCGGTGAGGGTGGCCTTGGCGGGCCCTCGCTGGAAGCCGCTCGAGAGGTTGGTCACGTCCAGGTTCGCGCCGTCGACGAAGAAGCGGAAGCGGCGGTCCTTCACCGGGCTGATCACGCCGAGGTTGCCGTCGATCAGGCGCAGGCGCTCGATCTCGAACGGCATCGTGGGCTGCTGATTCTTCGCCACCTTCGCGATCTCCTTGCCGCGGGCCTTCTCGGCGGGCGCGGTGGCGGCGGAGTGGGTGTAGTCCAGGCGCAGCCGCCGGACGGTGACGTCGGCGACCCGCGCCTCGCGGTGGCGAGGGCCGTACTCGACCTCGCCGTTCGAGGAGAGGGCGCCGCCGGTGAGGGTCAGATTGGCCTTCGAGACGATCGACCGCAGGCGGTCGAGAGGGACGTTCTCCACCTTGTAGAGAGCGTGGACGCCGGGGTACGGCTCGGCCAGGAAGTCGGCGTTGCCGTCCAGCACGGCGCGCCCGGTGTCGAACACCACCCCGTCGGTGTGGATGCGCGAGGGGTAGATCCCGTCGCGCGACCGGATGTTGCGGATGTTCGACGCCGTGGCGTTCCAGTGGGAGACGTGGAGGGGCCGCTGAGGGACCGTATCGATGTAGACGAGGTCGCCGTCGCGCACCTGGATCTGGTTGAACTTGAGCGGGTAGATCGCTTCGAAAGCCTGCTGCCAGCCGCGGTCCTTCATCTTCACCGGGTCTTTCGCTTCCGCGCTGAGCTGGGGCAGGTTGACGTGCACGCGCGGCCGATCGAAGACCGCGTCCGCCACCCGGTGACCGGAGAGGATCTCCCGCCATTCGACGCTGGTGCTCAGGCGGGGGATGTCCGCCACCGGCGGCTCGGGGTTCGCGTCCTGCCGGATGACGGCCTGCTGGAGCACGAGTCCCAGCCCGAGGATATTCAGGTGAGCGTGCCCGAGGGTCACGTGATAGCCGTGGAGCCGCTGGTTGATCTTGGCCTCCAGCGTCCGGCGGAGGTACTCGTCCAGGTGGTGCGCGACGACGAGCAGGATCAGGACGACGGCCGCCGCCAGCGCGATCCAGAGAATGCCGCGCCGGCCGAGGGGGCTGCGGGGGCGGCCGGTCTCTTCGGGCGGCCGCTGTGGAGCCTCCGGCTCTGGATCCTGGGGTTCGTGGGTTGCGAAAGCTCGGTTCGGCATATGACCCCGGAGTCGCCTCCGGCTGGGGGACGCTCCGAGCCAGATCTCAAGCAAGGGGTTTGCCAGATCGGGGCGCGCAGCCTGCTGCGCCCCTACGGTAGACTCTCGCCACAAGGGGAGATCCACCATCATGGAAGAGCGACCGAGCCCAGGCTTCGCCCGGCGTCTGACCCTGTTCGACGCCACGATGATCGTCATCAGCGGCATCATCGGCTCGGGGATCTTCATCAATCCCTACGTCGTGGCGCGGGCGGTCCACACGCCGTTCCTGATCCTCGCGGTGTGGATCGCCGGTGGCGTGATCGCCCTCTTCGGCGCCTTTGTCTTCGCCGAGCTGAGCACGGTGATGCCGCGGGTGGGCGGCCAGTACGCCTTCTTCCGCGAGGCGTTCTCGCCCATCGTCGCCTTCCTCTACGGCTGGGGGCTGCTGCTGATCGTTCAGTCCGGAGCCACGGCGGCGGTGGCGGTCGCCTTCGCCCAGTACGTGGCGCGGCTGGTGGACCTGCCGGCGGGCAGCGAGCGGTGGCTCGCCGGCGCCATCCTGCTGGCCTTGGCGGCCTTCCACGCGCTGGGGATCAAGCCGGGGGCCGTGCTGCTCAACGTCATCACCTTCACCAAGACGCTGGCGCTCGGCGCCCTGATCGTGGGCGCCTTCGTCCTGACGCGGCACTCGGGCCTGGCGTTCGAGCCGCTCGCGCCTTCCGGCCTCGGCGGGCTGCCGCTGCTCTCGGCCTTCTTCGCGGGCCTCGTGCCGGCGATGTTCGCCTACGGCGGCTGGCAGAACCTCAACTACGTCTCCGAGGAGGTGCGCGAGCCGCAGCGGAACCTGCCGCGGGCCATCCTGATCGGCGTCTTCTGCGTGATCGCGGTCTACGTCTCCGCCAACGTGGCCTATGTGCACGTGCTCGGGGCGCCGGACCTCGCGGCCACGAAGACGCCCGCCGCCGACGTGGCGTCCCGCCTGGTGGGCGAGACCGGGGCCAGGGTGATCAGCCTGCTGATCGTGGTCTCCACCTTCGGCTTCCTCAACCTCTCGCTGCTCTCCGCGCCGCGCGTCTACTACGCGATGGCCGCGGACGGCCTGTTCTTCCGCTCGCTCGCCCGCCTCTCGCCGCGCTTCCGGGCGCCGACGGCGGCGATCCTGCTGCAGGGGGGCCTCGCCGCCGTCTACGCGCTGGCGAACACCTACGACAGGTTACTCAGCTACGCCGTGTTCGCGGACTGGATCTTCTTCGCCCTCGCCGGCGCGGCGCTCGTCGTCTTCCGCCGCAAGCTCCCCGAAGCGCCGCGCCCGTTCCCCGTGCCGGCCTACCCCTGGATTCCCATCCTCTTCAGCCTGGCGGGCCTGGGGATCGTGCTGAACATCTACTTCACCGACACCCGTAACGCGCTGGTCGGGACGGCGATCTTCCTGCTGGGCGTGCCCGTGTACTTCTTCTGGCGGCGCAGGGCGCTGTAGAATCGCGCCAGGAGGAGCTCACTATGATCGAGCCTGCCATCAAAGAACAGATCCTGAAGGATCTGGATCGCTTGTCGCCAGAGCTTCAGCGGCGGGCTCTCGAGCTGGTGCACGATCTGGCCAGCCCTCTGCCGAGGGGAGCCTCCGTGGAGGACATGATCCGGCTCGGCGGGATGCTTGACGAGGAATCGGCCCGGGAAATGAGAGAAGCCATCGAGGAGCATTGCGAGCGGATCGATCCCCGTGAATGGTAACTATCTCCTCGATACCAACATCGCCATCGCGATCCTGGAAAGGAAAATTGATTTCCAAGGTCGTCACAGCGCCAAAGGATTTCTGAATACGATCGTTCTGGGCGAGCTCTTCTTTGGCGCCGAGAAATCGAGCCGAGTCGGAGAGAATCTGGAGCGTCTCCAACATCTCAAGAGAGTCTTCCCGGTGCTCGCGTGCGATGCCGAGACGGCACGGCACTATGGCAGCATCAGGAACGTCCTCCTGAAAAAGGGTCGCCCAATTCCAGAGAATGACATCTGGATCGCCGCCTCGGCTCGGCAGCACGGACTGACGCTCGTAACCCGGGATGGTCACTTCGGATATGTAGAAGACCTGGTCGCCGAGCGCTGGTGAAATTGCCATGACCAAAGGCAGCGTCTACATGCGCTGGGCCAAGGAGCACGCCGCGGCCCGGTACAACCTCGCCAACAGCGGGCTGCTGGGCTGCTCGACGGACGATCTGGCCCTGGAGCCCGCGGATCTCCAGGTGAACGGCGCGAACCGTGACGGCTATCCCCCGCTACTGGAAGCGATCGCCGAGCGGTATGGGGTCACTCCCGAGCAGGTGGTGACCGCGCCGGGGACCTCCGGCGCCAACTTCCTCGCCTTCGCCACGCTGATCGATCCGGGCGACGAGGTGCTGGTCGAGCAGCCCACCTACGAACCGCTGCTGGCGGCCCTCGGCTTTCTGGGCGCCCGCGTCCGCCGGTTCGCGCGCCGCTTCGAGACCGGCTACCGGCTGGACCTCGAGGAGATCCGTTCCCTGCTGGCGGACGGCAGGGTGCGCCTCGTGGTGCTGGCGAACCCGCACAACCCGAGCGGCGTCCTGCTGGCGCCGGAGGAGGTGGCCGAGGTCGCGCGTCTGGCCGGGCGTGCCGGCGCCCATCTCCTGGTCGACGAGGTCTACCGCGACATCTGGTTCGACGTGGGGCTCGAGAAGGCGCCGCCGAGCCACGTCCATCTCGGCCCCAACGTCCTCGCCACCAGCAGCCTGACCAAGAGCTATGGCCTCTCGGGTCTGCGCTGCGGCTGGATCCTCTGCTCGCCGGACCTCGCGGGACGCCTGCGGCTCGCCAGGGACGCCATGGAGGCCGTCGACGCCATGCCGAGCGATACGCTGGCGTTCGCGGCCTTCCGGCAGCTCCCGCGGCTGGCCGCGCGGAGCCGGTCGATCCTCGATCCCAACATCGCCCAGATCCACACTTTCCTGGCCGCGCACGAGGAGTGGCTCGACTGCGTCATCCCAGCGCGCTCGATGACCGTCTTCCCCCGCCTCCGCCAGGAAGCGGACAGCGAGCCCCTCCACGACTGGCTGCGGACGCGCCAGACCTCGATCGTGCCGGGGAAGTTCTTCGACTCCCCCCGCCACTTCCGGCTGGGCTTCGCGGTGAGCCCCGAGGACGTCGCCCGTGGGCTGGAGCACCTGTCGGCGGGGTTGCGGCGGCGGGGGTGAGCCTCCTCAGCGCTTCGACCTGCGCCAGCCGTTGGCCTCGGCCTCGGACTCGGTGCAGAACCACCGCTCGCCGGTCTCGGTCTCGATGGTGACGTCGTCGTAGTGCTTCTGGCCGGGGACGTGGTAGATCCGCTCGCCCGTCCGGATGTTGATGTTCCCCTTGATGTTGCAGCCGGGCGGAGGCGTCAGGCATCCCGACGGGCAGCCGCCGCCGGCGTCCCCGGGAACGGACGCGGCCGCCGCCGGACGGTCCGTCACGGGCTGGCCGCCGAACGAGCCGCCGGCATCCGGTCCGGCCGGCTGAGCCGGCTGCGGCGAGGCGCAGGCGAGGCAGGCGGCGGCGAAGACGAGAAGGATCAGATCTCTCTTCATGGGTCTTCTCCTGAGGGAGAGCTCTCTCGGATTCATGATATCGCGAAGCGAGCTCTCCGGGCTCATGGCACCCCTGTTGCAGCGATATACCGCCACCATGGAACGCACGCAGTCTCCGGAACGCCCAGGGCGGATCTCGTTCGTCACGCTCGCGCTGATCACGGCCGCCCTGTACTTCGGCCGCGACGTGCTGATCCCCCTCGCCCTGGCGATCCTGATCAGCTTCATCCTGACGCCATCGGTCCAGCGCCTTCAGCAGATGCGCCTGGGGCGGGTGCCGTCCGTGCTGTTCGTCGTCATCGTGGTCTTCGGGAGCGTCCTCGGGCTGACCTGGATGATGGGGACGCAGATCGTGGACTTCGCCGAGACGCTGCCGAAGTACGAGCAGAACATCCGCGCCAAGGCGGCGGCGCTGCGCGGCGGGGGCGCCTCGGCGCTCGACCAGGCGAAGCGGACGGTCGAGCACCTCCAGGAAGAGCTGGGCGTCGGGGGTCCGGCCGCGCCTGCCGCGCCGGCGTCCCGCCTCGGCGGCAAGGCGCGCGTCGTGGTGTCGTCGCCGACCCCGGTCACGGTGATCGAGCCGCCGGCGACTCCGCTCACGGTGCTGCGGACGACGCTGTTCCCCCTGCTGGGGCCGCTGGGCACGGCGGGCCTGGTGATCATCTTCGTCATCTTCATGCTGATCCAGCGCGAGGATCTGCGCGACCGCATGCTGCGCCTGTTCGGCCAGGGGCGGCTCAACGCCTCGACGCAGGCCCTGGACGAAGCCGCGCAACGGGTCAGCCGCTACCTGCTGATGCAGAGCCTGATCAACGGCGGCACCGGGACCGCCGTGGGGATCGGGCTCTTCTTCATCGGCGTGCCGAACGCCATCCTGTGGGGCCTGTTCGCCGCAGTCCTGCGCTTCATCCCCTACGTCGGCCCCTGGATCGCGGCCCTGGTGCCGATCCTGATCTCGCTGGCGGTCTTTCCCGGCTGGGAGAAGCCGCTGCTGACGCTCGGGCTGTTCCTGCTCATCGAGCTGATCAGCAACAACGTCGTCGAGCCCCTGGTCTACGGCTCCGAGACCGGCATCTCCACCATCGGCATCCTGGTGTCGGCGGTGTTCTGGACCTGGCTGTGGGGGCCGGTCGGCCTGCTGATGGCGACGCCGCTGACGGTCTGCCTGGTGGTGATGGGGCGCTACGTGCCGCAGCTCCAGTTCCTGGACGTGCTGCTGGGCGACCAGCCGCCGCTGCCGCTGGAGGCCCAGGTCTACCACCGGCTGCTGTCGATGGACGCCGCCGAGGTGGAGATGGTCCTGGAGAGCTGCGTCCGGGAGCGGACGGTCGCCGAGTTCTATGACGGCGTGCTGATTCCGGCGCTGATCCTGGCGGAGCGCGACCGCCACCGCGGCGAGCTCAGTCAGGAGCGGGAGGAGTTCATCGACACCACGATCCGTGACTGGATCGAGGAGCTGGCCGGCCGGACGAGCGAGGACGGCAGCCTGGGCATCGAGGCCGCTCCCGGCGCGGAGGTGGCGGGCCGGCTGGTCTGCGTGCCCGCCCACGACATCGCCGACGAGCTGGCCGGGCACATGTTCGCGCAGCTCGCGGTGCGCGGCGGCACCCCGGCCGTCCTGGAATACGACCTGCCGCGCGCCGAGGTGCTGCGCCGGCTGGCCGAGCTCGGCGCCGACCAGGTGTTCATCTCGGCCCTGGCGCCGTTCGCCTATTCCCAGGCTCGCGAGGTCTGCCGGGACCTGCGGACCCACTTTCCGGGGGTGCGGATCGTGGTCGCACTGTGGGACCTCCGCGCCGAGGCCGAGCGGTTCCGCCAGCGCCTGACCGCGGCGGGAGCCGACGAGGTGGTCGCGACGCTCCAGGAGGCCGTGCTCGCCATCCGTCTCGCCCCGACGCGGAGCGCCGACCCGGCATCCCTGGCCGGGGAGCTGGGGCGGGCGTTCCGCGACGGCGACCTGCCGCAGGCCGAGGCGCTGCTGGCCGAGGCCGAGCGGCAGCTCTCGGTTGAGGATCTGGCGGTCGACGTGCTGCAGCCGGCGCTGGAGCGGTTGCGCGACGATCGGGAGGACGGCCGGATAACGGCCGAGCAGGAGGCGCTCGCCGGGGACCTGCTGCGCCAGCGGCTCATCGCCCTGAGCGAGGAGGCGCCGCCGGAGCGGGGATACCGCGCGCTGGCGGTCTCCGCCTCGGAGGAGGAGGAAGAGATCGGGCTGCTGATCCTCACGTTCCTGCTGCGGCGGGCGGGCTGGAGCGTCGTCCACCTCGGCCAGCGGGCGCCGGACGAGAGCTTCGACGACGCGATCACCTCCGTGCAGCCCCACGCGGTGCTCTTCTCGGCGGAGCTCCGGATGAGCGCCGACCGCCTGCTGGGCCTCGCGGAGGATCTCCACCAGGAGCACCCGGAGCTCCTCTTCGTCTTCGACGGCCCGGGCTTCCGCCCATCGGCCGTGGCGAGGCTGGACGGCGCGGCCCTCCGCGTCGGCGACGACGCCCGGGACGCGCTGGCGACGATCGAGCGGAGGATGCCGCCGCTGCCGGTCTCCGAAGAGTCCACGGAGGAATCCGAAGAGTCAGGCGCTTCGCGAGCGGCTGAGCGCGAGGACCTGGAGGAGCCGAGGACGCCGGAGGGAGACCGCAATGAAGGCCGGCCCCGCCCGCGGCTGCCGACGACGCCCGGGTTCGACCTGGATCCCGATGCCGCTGAGGTGGTGTAGGAGCGGGAAACCGTCTCCCTCCCGGATCTGACTGTGAAGGGAAGCGGGGTGCGAGACGGCCACGGTGACTGGCTTGCACCCGTGGGGACTCGTCAGAGGGCGCAGGCCTGGCCGTTGTAGCTGCCACTCCCTCCACTGGGACACAGAACGTCGATCTGTGAGCAGCACGCGCTCCCACTAGAGGCCGCCGGATGATAGGTCTGTCCGTTGCTGCACCGGATCGAGCAGCCGGTCGCGGCGTGCACGTTCGAGAACACCGAGAGAGAAAGGGCAGTGACTAAACCGAACAGGCGAAGCGTGTTTTTCATCGGTTCTCCTTTTCCGTTTTCATAGAGGAATTTTAGCAATAAGAGTGCCAATGCGCCCCTCAGTCGGAAAGAGCCGGCCGGCGACTCCGCCTTCGCCTCCAGCACCGCCTTGTCGCGTAGCTTGGCGGCGGCGGGAAGACGCGGCGGAGGTGGGAGGGGAGGGCAGGTGATCTCTGCCAGAAATAAAATCAGATCTTAGATCTGTCAGGGTGCATGTCCCTCACGGCGGGTCCGCCTACCCCGCCTTGGCCTCCAGCACCGCCTTGTCGCGCAGCTTGGCGGCGGCGGGGGAGAGGGGGGCGTCGGTGAGGATCTTGTTGATGCGCTCCATCGCCTTCACCGCGTCCCCCACGCTCTGGTAGAGGACGACCTCGCCGTAGAGGTTGTCGGCGAGCACGTTCAGCCGCTCGATCACCGGCACGACGTAGGGGCCTTCCGGGTAGCGGCGCAGGTACTCGGCGCCGTTC
>DASWRX010000202.1:0-24826 GCA_036402955.1 Thermoanaerobaculia bacterium | reverse complement strand
ATGACGATCGCCAGCACGCGGGCCTTCCCCGCGCTCGCCGCCAGCTCGGCCACGGCCCGTTCCGTCGCGGCCGCGCCGCCCTGGACCATCGCGGACGGGCGTCCCGTCGCGTACAGATCGAATTCTTCCCGCTGCTCCCGGGCTTCGAGCGGCTCCGGAAGGCCGAAGAGCCGGCGGAGCGAGCCGCCGAGGGACGAGCTCTTCAGCAGCACGAAGAGGTGGGAGTGGTAGTAGAGCCACCGCGAGAGAGTGCGCCGCTTCTCCCCCTGGACGACGAGGTCGCCGTTCACCGCCATGGCCTTGGGACCGCCGGGCGCGGCATCCTGGAGGTCGTTGCCCACGAAGACCGTCACCAGGACCACGTCCGGAGCGAGCGGCCGGCCCCAGCGCTCGAACCAGGCCACCTCGTCGGGGACGCCGTAGCCTGGGGCGCCGGCGTTGAGCACCTCGGCGCGGACACCCCGCGCGCGCAGGATCTCCTGGAGCCGCGCCGGGTAGGTCTCCCCGCCCTGAGCGCCGACGCCGAAGGTGAAGGAGTCGCCCAGCGCCAGGACGCGGAGCGCGCCGGCCGCCTTGGGTCCGATCTCCGGCCCGCGGAGCCCTTCCCGGTTGATGGAGACCCGGGAATCGAACTCCACCCGGTTGGTGACCGTGCCCCGGAACCCGGGATGGAGGCGGTAGCGGCGCGGCGGGTCGGGCTCGTAGAGGCCGCGCGAGACGGTCATCACCGGCTGCGGACGAATCAGCCGGACGGCGACCTCCGCGACGACCAGGCCGATGAGGGCGCTGATCGCGAGCAGGAGGAGGCGGGCGGCGGCGCGGCGGAGACGCATGGCCGGGGGATGGTATCAGGGGTGGAGAGACAGAGCGTTCGCTTGGGATACCCCTCGGTTTTGGGTTAGAGTTCCCGCCATGGAACTGAAAGTCGTCGTCGAGCAGGGTGAGGACGGTTACTACGTCGCCCACAGCCCGTCCCTGAAGAGCTGCTGGTCACAGGGAAAGAACCGGGAAGAGGCGCTCAAGAACCTCCGTGAGGCCATCGAGCTGTACCTCGAGCCGGAGCCCGAAGAGCTGCGCGCAGCCCCACACCGGGAAGTCGTCGAACTCGTTCTGTGAGGCCACCCCTCCTTTCAGGTCGGCAGGTCGCAGCGGCGCTCGCTCGGCTCGGATTCATCGAAGCTCATCGCAAGGGCAGCCACGTCAAGATGCGACACCTCGATGGCCGAGTCATCGTCTTCCCCGATCATAATGAGGTGGACCGCTTCACTCTGAAAGGGGCTCTACGGGACGCCGATATCGATTTGGAGGATTTTCTGCGAGAGGTCCGCTGATACCTCCTCCCCCGCGCCCCATGACGCCAGCAATCCTCCCCCGCGTCGCCGCCGTCGTCGTCAACTACAACGGCAGGGAGATCACCCTGCAGGCCGTGGAGAGCCTGCGGCGGATGACCTATCCCAACTTCGATCTCGTGGTGCTCGACAACGCCTCGACGGACGGCTCTCCCGAGGCGATCGCCGAGCGCTTCCCCGGCGTCCGGCAGGTGCGGGTGGAGGTCAACCGCGGGAGCGCTTCCGGCTACGCCCACGGCTTCCGCTGGGCCTTCGAGAACGGCTACGACTACGCGCTGCTGCTCAACAACGACATCGAGGTCGAGCCGGACCTGCTGACGGAGCTGGTGAAGGTGACCGAGTCGGCCCCGGACGTCGGCTGCGTGGGCCCGAAGTGCTACTTCCACGGCGACCGGCGACGGCTCTGGTCGGCGGGGGGCATCCTCCGCTTCCGGGAGTCGATCACCCGTGAGCGGGGCTACGGCGAGATCGACCATGGCCAGTATGACGAGGATACCGAGGTCGACTACGTCAACGGCTGCGCCATCCTGATCCGCCGCGCCGCCGCCGAGGCCGCCGGGATGTGGGACGACGTCTTCTACATCTGCGTGGACGACGCGGACTTCTGCACCCGCGTGAAGCGCCACGGCTTCCGCTGCCTCTACGCGCACCGGGCCGTGCTCTACCACAGGGTGGCCTACACGACCGGCGGCTACAGCGCGGGACGAAACTTCCAGTTTGGCCGCAGCGGTGCGATCTACGTGCGGCGCTACGCCAGGCCCTGGCAGTGGCTCAGCTATCTCGCCTTCAACGCCGCCGCCCTGCCCGTCGCCTGGCTCCGCGAGAGGCGCAAGGGAAACCAGGCGGCGGTGGCGGCCAAGCTGAAGGGGATCCGCGAAGGGCTGAAGGCGAAGATCCCGCCGCCGCCGGCCCTCTCTTAGGTCCTACATCCCCGAAGCCGGAACGACCTCCGCCGGCGGCTTGAAGACGATGCCCTCGCGGTCCTCGGGCGGATTCGGATCGTAGAGGCGGATGACCTCCTCCGGCACCGGCGAGAGGTCCGAGGCGCGCCGCAGCTCGAAGAGGGTGGTTCCCGTGCAGGCGCGGTCGATGCTCGGCGCGCCGCCCAGCGTCTTCAGCTCGTCCAGATGGGCGGTGCGGAAGTCGATGCTGAAACGGGAGCGTCCCGAGGAGTTGGGCACCGTCGAGTGCAGATGGGCGCCGGAGAAGAGGATCAGGCCGCCCGGCGGGCAGACGACGCGGAACTCGGGCTCCAGATCCAGCGGCCCGGTCGGCTTCGGCTGCTTGCGGGTGTCCGTCTTGACCTCCTTCGAGGCGTTGGCCCGGCCGACCTTGTTCCACTCGTAATGGTTGTACTCGTTCGAGGAGTTCGGGACCGGCTCGTCCCAGTACCTCGGGTGGAACGCGAACGAGCTCTCCGACTCGAACGGATAGACCGGCAGCCACCAGTTGAGCTGGCAGGGCGGCGACGAGTACCAGATGTCGCGGTGCGGATGGAGCACGTAGGCGACGCCGGCCGTGAGATAGCCGCCGCTGGTGGCGACGCGCATGCGGGGCACGTCGAAGTAGGTCTTGTCCATCTCGGCGCCGAGGTCTCGGAGCAGGTCGAGGAGCATCTCCTTGGTACGCGGATGGTGGATGAACCGGGGCTTGAGGGGACCGACGATCTCCACGAACTTCTCCACCGGGAGGCTGTCCTGAGCCCGCTGGGGATCGAGCGGGGCGAACGCCTGCTCGATCAGCTCGCGGGCGAGCTCGGTCAGCGCCCGGGTGCTCGGGCGCGGCGAATAGACGAACACGTCCCCGGAGTAGAGGCGCCGCCGCCTCTCCTCGTCGCCGAGGTGCGTGTCGAAGTAGATCGTGCTCATATCTGGGGACCTCGCTCGGAGTGAGCTCCGTCTGGGGTTCTTGGAACGGGGATGCTTCGGCTCAGCCAGTATATGGCGATCCAGGCCATCCCGGACAGGACCAGCCCCGCAACCCATGAGGACGGCAGATAGCGCAGGGTCACCGTCCGCGTTCCCGCCGGAACCTTGACCGCCAGCAGAGCTCCGTCGGCGACGGTGATGGGGACGGTCCGGCCGTCGGCGCGGGCTCGCCAGCCGGGGATCGCGGCCTGGGAGATGATCATCCAGGCGCTCTGCCGGACGTCGGTCGCGATCCGCAGGCGGTCGCCGTCCACGGTCCAGCTCAAGACGCGGGCGTCGCCGTTGGGGACGGTGTTTGAGCCGGACTTCAGCTCGAGGGTGGCGATCTCCAGCGGGTGTGGCGCGTCGTGCAGGATCGCGCGGGCCTCGCGGGCCGAGGCGGCCGGAATCAGCGTCCCGGGAAAGAATGCCCACCGGACCTCCCCCGGCAGCTCCCAGAGACGAGTCTGGCGGAAGAGGCCGCGGTCGATCCAGGGTGGGCCGGGTTGGAGATCCGGACCGGAGAGCAGGTAGCGCGTTCCCAGGAGACGCAGGAAGGGGACGTGCCGCCGCTTGGGAGCTCCGTACTGCCGGTGATAGCGGATGACGTCGATGTCCAGCATCTCGTGGAGCCAGGCAATGTAGCGGGCTGGCTGCACGGGATCGTGGGAGCGGAGGTCCTGAATCCGGTAGACGGTCGAGGCGTTGGGCATGAAGACGCCGCGCGTGCCGACGATCCGGAACGGGCCGGGCTCCGCCGCCAGCCGGTCGAGCAGGGGGACCGGCGGATAGGCGCGCTCGCGGGGGAGCACCGGGTAGTAGCCGCCGAAGCCGTCCCAGAGCTGCCCCGCGGTCAGCGCCGCGGTGAGGAGCCCGGCGGCAACCGGGAAGCGCCGCAGCAGGAGGACCAGCGCGACGCCGCCCGAGACCGCCACCGCGACCCAGCCGTGCCGCGCCGACTCGGCGAGAATCCCGGGCTCGACCGTGCCGCGGCCGGCCCACCACCGGACCGCCAAAGGATGGGCCGCGAGGGCCGCCGCCCCGGCCAGGACCACGGCCGCAGTCATTCCGACCTTTCTGCCGAAGGGCACGCTCCCCTCCTCCGCCGTCCATCTTTCGAGTCCGCGGGCCGCCAGCAGCGCGACCGCGAACCCTCCCAGGTAGGCGAAGTAGCGGACGGCGATGACCGAGATCAGCGGCAGCGCGAGGATGGGACGGAGCCAGCCGCCGGCGCCGAGATGGACCAGGAAAGCGAAGGCGGCGAGCAGAGCGAGGTAGGCCTCCGTCTCGCTCCGCCGGCCCCAGGCGAGCAGCCCTCCCGCGGCCAGCGCGAGAGCCGGCAATCCCACGGCTCCCTCGGCAAGCCACTGCAATGGCGCGGGGCCCGCCTCGCCGCTCCCCTGGGGCGTTCCGAAGATGCCGGGCGCGACG
This sequence comes from Thermoanaerobaculia bacterium, assembly GCA_036402955.1. GTDB lineage: Bacteria > Acidobacteriota > Thermoanaerobaculia > Multivoradales > UBA5704 > DATARR01. The sequence goes on along the minus strand of DASWRX010000202.1, from coordinate 20,139 downwards.
AGGGTCAGGAGCCCGCCGGCCGGCCCTCCGATCGCCGTGATCGGCCGGTCGCGGCCGCCGGCCTCGCGGTCGAGCTTCTCCGAGCCGAGGACGGACTGCGCGACCGGCAACAGGAAGAAGGAGACGCCGAGCGCCGCCAGGACCGCCGTGAGCATCAGAAGGCCCACGGCTCTGCGGCGGACCCTGTCGCGAGGCGCTTTCAGGAGCGCGAAGAGCCAGCGTCCCCCGAGGGCGAGAGCGGCGGCGAGGGCCGTCTCCGGATGTCCGGAGAGGAGGATGGCCGCCAGCGACAGGCCGAGGACGAGGCGCGCCCGCGGCTCGCCGGGCTCGGCGAGCGCCCATTCGCTGCCCAGAAAGGCGAAGGGCCAGATCGCCAGGACCTCCGCGAGGGGAAAGAGCCGCCAGACGGCGAGCGATCCGCCCCAGGCGTAGGCCACGGCGGCGAACAGGGAATAGGACGGCCGGACGTCGAGCCGCCGCGCGGCGAGCCAGGTGCCCGCCAGGGCCAGCAGCAGCTTCAGAAACGATCGCAGAGCCTGCGATGCCAGCGGATCGAACGGCAGGGAGAGCAGCGAGACGGGGCTGAAGGGAGCCGGCTGCCCGCCGCCCAGGAGCGGAGTCCCCGCGCCGGAGAAGGGGTTGAGCAGCGGCGCGCGTCCCTGGAGGATCTGCCGCCGCGCCTCGGTCTGCCAAGGCAGGATCTGGAGCGTGACGTCGTTGAGGCGGCCGCCCAGCGGCTCGTAGTTGGCGTCCGCTTCGTCGTACCAGGGGAGGAACGGCACGTTGGTGTCGAAAGGCCCGTAGACGACCCCCGCCTTCAGCGCGGGCAGCGTCGGCACGAGCGCGAGCAGGAGGAGGACCAGCGCCCACCTCCCGTCCAGCCGGGGCCTGAACAGCCGGTTCCACAGCACGAATCCGGCGCCCGCGCACAGGAGCATCCAGGCGAGGAGGGGCCACTGGAGGGAGAGGAAAGCGGGCATCATCTGTGGGCCGGACGGCATTCTATCTCCGCGTTATCTCCACGCCTCCCCCAGGACTGCGCTAGACTGCCCCGCCGTGAGCCGCACCGTCCATCTGGCCCTCGCGGCGGTCACGGCGTTCTTCCTGCTGTTTCCGCTGACGCTCGGCACGCCCGGTCTGCCGACCCATCTCAAGGCGGACGAGGCGGCGTATTACCTCGCCGCGCAGAGCCTCGCCCACGACCACGACCTGCGGGTGGAGCCACGGGACGTCGACCGCGCCTTCCAGGAGTTCCCCTTCGGTCCGGTCAACAACATGATCGTGATGACCGACGACGGCTGGCACACGGTCTACTTCGGCAAGCCCTACCTCTACTCGCTGTTCGGCGCTCCGTTCGCCCGGCTGTTCGGCGCCAACGGCATGCTCTTCTTCAACATGCTGATGACGATGGCAATGGTCTGGATAGGGTATCTGTACCTGCGGCGGTACAACCCGCCGGGGATCGCCGCCCTCTTCTCGGCGTCGTTCTTCCTGCTGAGCGTGGGCTTCTCGTACGTCTTCTGGATCCAGCCCGAGGTCTTCAACATGTTCTCGGTGGCGGCGTGCCTGTTTTTCGGGCTGCCGCGAACCGACGAGACCAGCCTGCCCGACCGCCGCCGCGAGCTGCTCTTCGCCCTGCTCTCGGGGGGCGTGCTGGCCTTCGCCGTCTACGACAAGCCGATGTTCGCCGCCGTGGGACTGGCGCCGATCTTCGCCTACGCGCGGGACCGCCGCTGGAAGACGCTCGCCGCCTGGTTGCTGGGCGCGGCCCTGAGCATGGCGGCCATCGCCGGCCTCGCGGTGAGGCTGACCGGCCACCCCTCGGCCTACCTCGGGGTTCACCGCCAGGGAGTGACGCTCTGCGAGCCGGGCAAGGTGCCGATCGGACCCGAGACCGGCCGGCCGGCCGGCGGCGGTCCCGGACCGGGGAAAACGGCCACCACCGGAAAAGCGGCGCCCGCGGGAGTACCCAACTCCACCACCGGCAACACCTGGACCTGGCTCTTCCGCGCGCCGGACGTGACGCTCTACGAGGAGGCCGAGAGCATCGTGTACTTCTTCGTGGGCCGGCACACGGGGATGCTCGTCTACACGCCGTTCGCCGCGCTCGCGGTGATTTTCTTCCTCCTCCGTGGCGCCCGCGGCCGGCGGCGCTCGGGGGAGCGCTGGGTGCTGCTCGCGGCGGTGTCGGCCGTGGCGCTCTATTTCCTGACCTTCATCGCCTGGAACTGGCAGGGAGGGGGGGGCTTCGTCGGCAACCGCTACTTCATCACGGCGGTCCCGGCGCTCCTCTTCCTGGTGACGGAGATCCGTCCGCGCTGGCTCATCCTCGCCGGCCACGCCGTCGCCGGGCTGTTCCTGGCTCCCCTCCTGTTCACGCCGTTCGGCGCGGCCGTGCCCGAGCCGACGCTCCAGGCGCACGTGCGCGGCCTGCCCTTCCGCTTCCTGCCCCTGGAGCTCTCGCTGCGCAACGTGCCGGGCTACGAGCGGGTCCAGCTCGGCGATCTGCGGATCGTGGGAAGGAAGGACGTCTTCGCGCCGCAGGGAGAGCAGATGTGGGTGGCCGGCGGCACGCGGGTCGAGCTGTACTTCATCGGCACGCACCCGATCCCCAGGACCGTCTTCCAGGTGACCAACTTCGCGCCCGGCAATCACGTCGAGATCCGGATGGGGAAGGCCCGCGAGGTCCTGGACTTCGGGGGCGAGGAGACGCGCCGCGTCCGCATCGAGCCGGGCGAGCCCTTCCGGGTGCGCCGGCAGACGTGGGCCACGTTCTACGTCTACAGGATGGTGGTGACCTCGCGGACCGGCAGCGTCCAGCACTGGGTGCGCCAGTACCCGCCGAATAACTGCCCCACCTTCGTCCAGGACGACCGCACGAACGAGAATTTCTTCACCGGCGTCTCGCTGGCCTACCTGGGTGCGGGCCTGCAGCTCGACTCGGACATCTACGAGGTCCAGTGGGGCAACACGGTCGCGCCGCCACAGGTGCGGGCCGGCGAGCCGTTCTTCCTGGTGACGCGTCTGTTCAACCGCAGCCGCTACCCCTGGACGGCGGACGGCGCCGCCCGCGTGAACCTCGCCTACCACTGGCTGGACGCGGGCGGCCGGCAGATCGTCGAGGACGGCCTGCGCACTCCCCTGCCCTGGCCGGTGCCGCCGGGCGGGAGGGTCAGCGTGCAGCAGAAGGTGCTGGCGCCGCCGGCGCCGGGGAGGTACGTCCTGGAGCTGGACCCGGTGTTCGAGACGGTCTCCTGGTTCTCGCGGAAGAACGGCGGCAAGACTCTGCGGATTCCGATCGCAGTGCTACCGCGGGAGGCCGCCAATGCTCGATAACCTTCGAGAGGACACACGTCGGCTCCGGATGATCAAGACGAAGCCGGCTCCCTGGTACGTGATCGAATCGCTGCTGTTCGAGACCGGCTACCAGGCGGTGGTGCTCCACCGGATCGCCCACTGGTTCAAGCGCCGGGGGGTGCCGGTGCTCGGGCCTCTGTTCGCCCGCGTCAGCCAGCTCCTGACCGGGGTGGACATCGCTCCCGGCGCGGTGATCGGTCCCGGCCTGCTGATCAGCCACGGCACGGGCCTGGTGATCGGCGGCCACGCCCGCATCGGCCGCGACGCCATCCTCCTCCACGGCGTCACCATCGGCTCGCCCAGCCCGGGGCGGATCGAGAGGATGCCGGTGATCGGCGACAACGTGTTCATCGGCGCCGGCGCCACGCTGATCGGGGAGATCACCGTGGGCGACGACGTCTTCATCGGCGTCCACGCCATCGTGACCCGGGACATCCCCAGCGGCAGCCGGGTGCTGTGTACGTCCGGGATCGAGGTGACGCCGCGGCGGGATGTAGAGAATCCGCCGTCAGCTCCGACTCAACCCTGAACGCGCACCCAATCCCGGGACGTTCGCTGAAAGGGAGCCAACGATCATGAAATACATGCTGATGATGAACACCCCAGGCGGTGGGCCGTACCAGATCGCCAACTGGCCGCAGAAGGACATCCAGGCGCACATCGCGTTCATGATGAGCTTCAATAAGAAGCTCGGCGAGTCGGGCGAGCTGGTGGGCGCGGAAGGTCTGGCCGGGCCCGACCAGGCCAGGCTCGTGCGCGCCGGCAAGGATGGCAAGCCGATCACCGACGGCGTGTTTCCGGAGGCCAAGGAGTTCCTCGCCGGCTACTGGATCGTCGACGTCGAGAGCCCGGAGCGCGCCTACGAGATCGCCGCGCAGGCGTCCGCCGCGCCCGGACCCGGCGGCGCGCCGCTCAACATGGCGATCGAGGTACGGCAGGTGATGAGCGGGCCGCCCAAAGACTGGCCGTGATCCCGCTGTCTCTGAATGCCCATGCCGAGCACCTGCTGCGCGACCTCGCGCCGCAGGTGCTCGGCGCGGTCCTGCGGCGGTTCCGCGACTTCGGAGCGTCGGAGGACGCGGTGCAGGAAGCGCTGATCGCGGCGGCCACGCAATGGCCGCGCGAGGGCGTGCCCGACAACCCGCGCGGCTGGATGATCCAGGTCGCGTCGCGGCGCCTCGCCGATCACGTCCGCAGCGAGGCGGCCCGCCGCCGCCGCGAGGCGGTCGTGGTCAGCCTCGTGCCGCCGGAGCAGCAGATCGCTGCCGCCGCCGACGCCGCGGACGACGAGCGGGACGACACGCTCGTGCTGCTCTTCATGTGCTGCCACCCCGCCCTCTCGACGCCCTCCGCGATCGCGCTGACGCTGCGCGCCGTCGGCGGCTTGACCACGGCCGAGATCGCCACGGCGTTCCTGGTCCCCGAGGCCACGATGGCGCAACGGATCAGCCGCGCCAAGCAGAGCATCAAGGCCTCCGGCGTGCCGTTCCAGATGCCAACGCCAGAAGAGCGTACGCAACGGCTCGACGCCGTGCTGCACGTGCTCTACCTGATCTTCAACGAGGGCTACACGGCGAGCTCCGGCCCCGCGCTGAGCCGTACCGACCTGTCGGGTGAGGCCATCCGCCTGACGCGCGCGGTCCACGCGCTCCTCCCGGACGACGGCGAGGTCGCGGGATTGCTGGCGCTGATGCTCCTGACCGACGCGCGGCGCGCGGCGCGGACCGGGCCGGCGGGCGAGCTGATCCCGCTCGACCAACAGGATCGAAGCCTGTGGGATCAACGCGCGATCGCCGAGGGGGTCGCGCTGGTCACCGCGACGCTGTCCCGAGGCTCGGTCGGCGAGTATCAATTGCAGGCCGCCATCGCAGCCGTGCACGACGAGGCGGCCCGCGTCGAGGACACGGACTGGCCGCAGATCCTGGCGCTGTACGGCGTGCTGAAGCGGATGTCCGACAATCCGATGGTGGCGCTCAACCACGCGATCGCCACGGCCATGGTGCACGGCCCGGCGGCGGGGCTCGAGCTGCTGCGAGCGCTCGACGCCGATGGGCGGCTGGCGGGGAACCATCGCCTCGACGCCGTCCGGGCGCACCTGCTGGAGCAGGCCGGCGATCGCGAGGCTGCGATCGCGTGCTTCCGGCGTGCGGCCGGCCGTACGGCGAGCCTGCCGGAGCGGAATTACCTGATGGCGCAGGCGGCGCGGCTGAGCGACGCTCTGGAGCAGCCCTAGCGAGGCGCATCAGGAAGCGGTCGAGCTGCGCTTCCGGCAGTCTGTTTCATGATGAGAGAGGATACGCGGGAGGGCGGCGGTTTGTTGGATCCTTCTCTACCGCGCTCCCCGCATCGGCCGGATGTGCAGGTCGGTCACCTCGGCCGTGCGCGGCAGGGCGAGGGCGTTCAGCACCGTTGCGGCCACGTCGCGGGGCTGGAGGAATCGCTCGGGATCGTAGTCCCTCCCCTCGTAGCGGTGGACCTCCTCCTGCATGGCGGTGGCGGTACGGCCGGGGAAGACGGCGAGCACCCGGACCCCCCGGGGATTGACCTCGTCGCGCAGGCCGTCGGCCAGGGCGCGGAGGGCGTGCTTGGAGGCGGCGTAGCCGACCCAGCCGGCGCGGGCGGGATTGAAACCGGCGCCGGAGTTGACGAACACGATCTGCCCCTGCCGCGAGACGAGCGACGGCAGCAGCGCCTGCGTCAGCAGGTACGGAGCATGGACGTTGATCCGGTACTGGCGGTCGAGATCCTCCACGGGCGAGTCCGCGAACAGGCCGCCGACGAAGAGGCCGATGCTGTGGATCAGGAGGTCCACGCCGCCGTAGGCCGCCAGCGCGCGGTGTGCCAGGGCCCGCACCCCGTCGTCGCCGGCGAGATCGGCCGCGAAGGTCTCCACGCCCGGCGTGAGATCGCGCGCCCGCTCCGCCACCAGGTCGAGCTTCCCGGCATCCCGTCCGTTCAGCAGGAGCCGCGCCCCCTCGCGGGCCAGTTGGATCGCGATCGCCTCGCCGATTCCCCCGCTCGCTCCCGTGATCACCGCCACCTGTCCCCGCAAGGTGTTCATAGCTCCTCCCCGATCTCGCGCAGCAGCCCCACCTCCAGCAGGGCGTCCGCCGCCGCGCGGATGGTTGCGAAGCTCATGCCGGACCGTTCGGCGACGTCGAGCAGCGCGTTCTCGCCGTCCGAGAGGTTCAGCACCCAGAGCAGGGCCAGCTCGCGGGCGCGGCCGGAATCGTCGCCGCCGATCGTCCGGTAGAGCCCCCGGCGGCCGAGCTGCGGCTCGCACTTGGGATTGAGATTCAGATAGCGCCGGTTGCCTTCGAGCGCGTCCATCACCGCGAGGTAGGCGCGGAGCGAGCCCTCCAGCGCCTCGGGCTTCACGAAATCCAGATCGTCCGCCGAGGTGTGATACTCAGGATAGCGGCCGTACGGCGTCCGCGTCAGCGAGCCCACCGCGAGGTTGAAGCCCGGCGAGTTGTACTGGCGCTCGTCGTAGCCGAAGGGGACGAACTCCTCGGCGCCGAACGGCTCGCCGGAGGATCGCAGCACGGAGAGGACGGCGCGATCGATCTCCGAGTTTCCCCGCCGGCTCTTCTTGTAGTGGAACGTCCCGGAGTCGCCGAGGTTCGCCGCGACGAGGCCGTGAGCGATCTTCCCGGCCCGCTCTTCGTTGAGCGCCAGCCAGGTGATCGAGCCGATCGTCCCGGGAATGAAAAGAAATCGATAGGAGTACCGCCGCCGGAGCCGGGCCTGGAGCTCGCGGGCGAGCCCGGTCATCACCGCGATCCCGGAAAGGTTGTCGTTGCACAGCGACGGATGGCAGACGTGGGTCGAGAGGAGGACCTCCCGTTCGGAATCCCCCGGCAGGAGGCACTCGCCATAGGTGAGCGAGCCGTCCGCCAGGGTCGAATCGATCCGAATCTCGTACTCCCCTTCCGGGAGCGCCTCCAGGGTGCGGTGCCGCAGGCAGAAGCCCCAGGCCTCCTTGTAATAGGAGGTGCGGTAGGGGATCAGGTCCGGCTGGTCCGGCAGGGTGAACAGGTGCTCCTTCAGCTTTGCGAGCGGGAGCTTCTCGTGGACGGGCACGCTGTAGCCGAGGACGTGGAGATTGCAGTCCTGGAAGTCCACCACCGTGCGGCCGGCGGGGTCCCTGATCCAGGCATCGCGGACGTTCCACTCCCTCGGCACCGTCCAGTCGAACACGGGCGTGCCGGTGGGGACCTCGCGGATCTCGAGCGGGATGCGCTCCTGGATCATCGCCAGCGTGCGGCGGACGCCGTCGCCCGTGATGCTGCGGCAGATCGGGTACGCCGCCGCGATGAAACCGATCATCTCCTCGCCGTTCATCGCGCGCCCTCCGCGAACAGCGGCAGCCCGCGGTCCTTCTCGGAGATCACCGTCACCGGCTCGGGCCAGGGGATCGCGAGGGCGGGATCGTCCCACCGGTACCCGCGGGCGGACTCGGGAGCGTAGAATTCGGAAATCTGATAGCAGACCTCGGTCCCGTCCTCCAGCGTCTGGAAGCCGTGCGCCATCCCCTTGGGAACGTACAGCTCGGTTCCATTCTCCGCTGAGAGGACGAGCGAAAAATGCTTTCCAAAGCTGGGAGAGCCGGGCCGCACGTCCACGATCACGTCCCAGACGGCGCCGCGGGTGACCCGCACGAGCTTGACCTCCTCATGCGGGGCGATCTGGAGGTGGAGGCCGCGCAGGGTCCCCTTGCGGTGATTCCAGGAGACGCTGCACTGGGCGATCGCGGGATCGAGCCCGCGCGCCTCGAAGTCGCGCCGGCACCAGGTGCGCGCGAAGAAGCCCCGCTCGTCCTCGAACCGTTCCGGCTCCAGCAACCAGGCGCCGGCGAGCGGAGTCTCGCGGAAGATCATTCGAGGATCCTGACCTCCGGGATCGCCACCACGAAGCGGCCGCCCCAGGAGCGCACGTCCGCCATCTGCTCGACGATCTCCTCCTTGAGGTTCCAGGGCAGGATCAGCACGTAGTCCGGCCGCGTCTCGCGCAGGCGGTCCGGCCCGTGGATGGGGATGCGCGTGCCGGGCAGGAACCGCCCCTGCTTGTGGGGGCTGCGGTCCACCGTGTAGTCGAGGAAGTCGGTGCGGATACCGCAGTAATTGAGCAGCGTGTTCCCCTTGGCCGGCGCGCCGTAGCCGGCGATCGACTTCCCCGCTTCCTTGCTGTCGATGAGGAAACGGAGCAGCCCCCATTTCACCCGCTCGACCCGCTCGCCGAACGAGCGGTAGGTCTCCAGCCGCCCGAGCCCGGCCGCCTCCTCGTCGGCGAGGAGGGCCGTCACCCGCTCCCCCACCGGCTTCGAAGCGTCCTCGTCATGACGGGCATAGATCCGCAGCGAGCCGCCGTGAGTCGGCAGCTCCTCGACGTCGAACAGGGTGAGCCCATGCGCGGCGAAAACCTTCCGCACCGTGACGAACGAAAAATACGAGTAGTGCTCGTGATAGATGGTGTCGAACTGGTCCTCCGCCATCAGCCGCAGGAGATGGGGGAACTCCAGGGTGAGCACCCCGTTGAGCGCCAGCAGGATCTTCAGCCCCGTCACGAAGTCGTTCAACCCGGGCACGTGGGCGAGCACGTTGTTGCCGACCAGCAGATCGGCGCGGACCCCCTCGCCGACCAGCTCGCGGGCGGTGGCCTCGCCGAAGAACCTCACCGTCGTGGGGATGCCCGCCGCCGCGGCCGCCGCGGCCACGTTGCCGGCCGGCTCGACGCCCAGCACCGGGACTCCCCGCTCCTTGAACCAGCGCAGCAGGTAGCCGTCGTTGCTGGCGATCTCGACCACCTGGTGGCCGCCGCCCGCGCTGATATTGAAACGGTTGATCATCGCCGCCGCGTAGGCTTGGGCGTGGCGGAGCCAGCTCTCCGAGTAGGAGGAGAAATAGGCGTAGTCGGAGAAGATCGCCTCGGGCCGCTCCGCCTCGGGGAGCTGCACCAGCAGGCACTCGCCGCAAACGTAGACGGTGAGCGGATAGAACGCCTCGGCGCGGCGGAGGTCTTCCGGCTCCAGGTAGGAATTGGCGAGCGGCGACGCCCCGAGGTCCACGAAGACGTGGGAGAGCGGCGCGCCGCAGAAGCGGCAAGCCAGTCGGGGGTAACCGGTCACCAGATCTTCCAAGGCGTCTCCCCGCGCTTCCACAGGTCGTTCAGATGCAGGTAGTCGCGGTAGGTGTCCATCGGATGCCAGAAACCCTCGTGGAGATAGACCGAGAGCTGGCCGTCGCGGGCGAGGCGCTGCAGGGGCTTCTGCTCCAGAAAGAGGTCAGGATCGCCGTCCAGGTAGTCGAAGACCTCGCGCTCGAAGACGAAGAAGCCGCCGCTCACCACCCCTTCGGCCAGGGTGGGCTTCTCGTCGAACTCCATCACCCGGGGGCCGGCGACCCGCATCTCGCCGTAGCGCGAGGTGGGATGGACGCCGGTGACGGTGGCGATCCGCCCCTGGTCCCAGTGGAACTCCAGCAGCTTGCCGATGTCCACGTTGCCCACCGCGTCGCCATAGGTCAGGCAGAAGGTGGACGCCTCGGCCGTCTCGAGATAGCGGCGCACCTGCCAGAGCCGGGCGCCGGTCGCGGTCTCGGCGCCGGTCTCGGCGCAGGTGACCCGCCAGGTCTCGTAGCCGTCCTGGTTGTGGATCTCGGGCGGGCGGCTGCCATCCATCGAGAGGGTGAAGTCGCAGTGCATCTCCCGGTAGCGGAGGAAGTACTGCTTGATCTCCCACCCCTTGTAGCCGAGGCAGAGGACGAACCGGTCCAGGCCGTGGGCGCCGTAGATCTTCATGATGTGCCAGAGGATCGGCTGGGGACCGATCTCCACCATCGGCTTCGGCCGGTACTCGGTCTCCTCGCGCAGACGGGTGCCCTTGCCTCCGCAGAGGATCACCACCGGCACATCGCGCTTCGCAGGCCTGCTCAAATCCGTCTCTCCCTTCGCCAAGCTGTCGCCCGATCCACCGATTCTAGAAGATGTAGCCGAGGGACTTCAGCTTTTCGATCTCCTGGCGGTTCATCGAGCCGTCGCGGCTCGCCCCGGGCAGCCGGGGAGAAAGGCCGAGATCCATGTAGGTCGGCACCGTGCGGACCGGGTGGGCGCGGACGAAGGCGGGGTCCAACGCGTCCGTCAGCACCTTGCCGGCGGCGTGGCTCGGCACCGGCAGTCCCAGCAGGTAGAGGACCGTCGGTGAGAGGTCGAAGACGCTCGCCCCCTGGAGCGCCACCCCGCGCTTCACCGGCCCGCCTTGCATCAGCAGGATGCCCGGGGGTCCGTGGCGGTGCTGGGTGTAGAGGCTGTGGACGATCGTGGGGCTGTGGCCGTGGTCGGAGGCGACGATGACCACCGTGTCCGGCCCGACCGCGGCGAGCAGGCGGGCGAGGAACTGATCGAAGTCCCGATACAGGTGGGGAATGCGGTCCCCTTTCGCCGCGAGGTCCTTCGCCGTCACCCCGAAGAACCGCTTCGGCTCGTACCACTTCCAGTACCAGTGCTGGTCGGCGTCCGGCTGGTGGCTGTAGAGGTTGACGAGCTTCGGCTGCCCCCGCTCGCCGAGAAGCTTCAGAAGGGCGGCCGACTGCCAGTAGAAGTCCCCCTGTCCGAGCAGCGGCCGGACCTCCCGGAAGAGCGACACCGGCTGGGCGAACAGCGCCGCCTGGGGCGATGGCCGGCCGGCCATCTCGTCGAGCCCGTAGGAGAGGAACCAGCTCTCCGGCCGGACCGGCCGCAGCGCCGGGAAGGAGTAGAAGTAGCCGTCCACCACCCCGATCGACAGCCCCGCCCGGTCGGCGATCTCCCAGAACGGCGGCCCCGACAGGGTGAAGCGGTCGACCGGGATCTCGCGCGTCAGGCCGAGCGGCGCCACCAGGTCCGACAGCTCCTTGAAGAACGTGCGGTGAACGGGGAAGAGCCCCGCCGACTCCATGCCGGGGAGCGCGATCCGGTAGAAGTCGAGCGAGCCGTGCCGCTCGGGCGTCATCCCGGTGTAGATCGAGGCCCAGATGACGGCCGAGTTCGAGTCGTGGATCGACTCCAGGGGGCCGCTCGCTCCTTCCCGGACGAGCGTGGAGAAGGTGGGGAGCTGCCCTTTCTCCTGCAGCGGCCGGATGACCCGCCAGTCCGCGCCGTCAAGGCCGACGAAGACCACCTTGAGACCGGTGTCCGCGACGGGGATGGCCCGGTTGCCGCCCCCTCTCGAGACCATCACGCCGTCGCCGCTGTAAAACAGCGCCACCATGTGGGCCACGAAGCCGGCCGCGAGCAACAGGAGGCAGGCCCGGGCGATCCAACGGCGCCGCCCGAGGGTCAGGAAGAGCCGGTACAGGAGCCAGGAACCGAGCGCCGCGCCCAGGGCGATCGGCGCCGCCAGGAGCGCCAGCACCCCCGCCATGCCCCAGGCGGCGGACGGATGGAGCGGCGCCTGGTCGTAGGTCAGCCCGTAGAGGAAGAAGAACTCCCAGAAGAACAGGTTGAAGGCCAGGAGCCCGAGCAGGAGCCCCCGCCGCCCCTGCGCCTCGGGCGTCGAGAAGGGGGCGACCGCGAGGGACGCCAAGCCGAAGAACACCGCCGCCCAGAGGCCGTAGAGCAGGCCGAAAACGGCGTAGGCGATCAGCGCGTCGAGCGCCGCGAAGAGCTGGTTGTGCAGTAAATTAACGAGCGACAGGATGGCCCCGTAGAGCAGCGAGCCGTAGAGGAAGCCGCCGAGGCAGGCGTCGCGCAGAACTCGCAGTCTCATACCGCGGCGGGACGGTACCAGATCGCCGCTAGGTCATCAACCGGTGGTACTCGCGGGTGGTCTGCGGCATCGGCGCCACGCCGAGCTCCTCGAGGAAGACCCGGCAGAGGTTGTCGTACTGCCGGCGCACCAGGTCGCGGCGCCCCTGCTGGCCGTAGAGGCGCATCACGGCGACGTGGACGCGCTCCTGGAGCTGGTCCTCCAGCAGGGCCGCGCGGTAGGCGTCCAGGGCCTCCTCGAAGCGCTCCAGGCGCACGCAGACGTCCCCCAGGTTGCGCAGCAGCTCGAGGTAGAGGCGCTGGTAGATCTCGCGGCGGGCGGCGACCCAGCCCTCGTAGTACCCTTGAAGGAAGGGGCCCCGGTAGAGCTTCCAGCCCCGCTGCAGGACCTCGACCGCCGCCTCCAGCTCGCTGCGGGCGGCCAGATCCCTCCCCTCCTCCGACAGCCGGGTGAGCTCGATGGCGTCGATCTCCCACAGCACCTCCGGGTTCAGCCGGTAGACGCCGTTGCGGAAGAGCAGGGGCGCCGGCCGGTCCTTCCCCTTGCGCCCGCCCTCCAGGGCGCGGCGGAGATGGCTCAGCGTGGGATGGAAGTTGCGCTCGATCGTGCGCTCCCCCTCGGTGGGCCAGACCGCCTCGATGACCTCCTCGCGCCCCGCCTGGAGCCCGGGCGCGGAGGCGAGGAAGGCGAGCACCTGGAAGGAGCGGCGGAGGCGCCAGTCGAGGTCGCGCTCCCCCTCCTCGTCCCGCTGGCGGGCGACCGGGCTGCCCAGCAGGCCCAGGACGTAGACCGGCGGCGAGACGCCGGCCTCCCTCTCCGCCGCGGCGGCGCGGGAGGATTCCGCCCGCGAGGGACGCCGCCGCCGGCGCTCCCGCTCGAGCGCGGCGGCGAGCAGCCGCGGCAGGCAGTCCCGCTCCGGCCCTTCGATCCAGAATCCGCGCTCGTCGAGCAGCCGCCAGGCGTCCTCGCCGGCGCCGCCGGCCGCCGGCCGCGCTCCGGGCGCGTCCAGAAGGAGGTCGCGGTCCTCGCCCTCGAAGGTATCCAGCACCTCGTGGCGCAGGAAGAGGCGCACGGACGGGATCTCCAGGATCGCCTCCGTCTCCGCCGTCTCCAGATCCATCCCGCCGGTGGCCTCGATCGCCAGCCGGAGCGGCTGGTACCAGCCGTCGGTGGCGTCCCGCAGGGAGCGGGCGGCGGCCGGGGAGAGATCACCGCCGGTCAGCAGGCGCCAGAGCTCGGCGACCTCGCGGTCCTTCAGCAGCATCTCCTGGGGCGGCACGAGGCCGGCCGGCAAGGCGCCCGGACCCTCGCGCCGGTCGGCGGCGAACACCAGCCGCTGCCCCGGGATCAGCCAGCGCTCGGCCTCGGCCCGCCGCTCCCCGGGCGGCCCGCCGCTCGCCACCAGCCAGCGGACGCCGACCTCATGCGCCGCCTCCAGCGCCTCGCGCAGGGCCGCCTCGCTCGCCACCGCCGCCAGGGGCAGCGCCGCGGCCTGCCGGCCGTGGCGCGCCAGCAGCGCCTCGAGCACCGCCGTGCGGCCGCTCCCCGGCCACCCCCAGAGCTGAACGAGCGGAGCGTCCAGGGATTCGATCCTGGCGAGCAGACGGCCGATCTGGGGGAAGAGGTGGGGGGACTCAAGATTCATGGACCGCATCCGGAGCCGGGTGCTTCACTGGCGTGGCGGCTCCGTGTCCTCGGCGTCTTCGGTCTCCACGGGAGCTATGGGTTCCTCGACCAGTCCCGAGGCCAGCAGCTCGCGCGACAGGGCCGCGAGGCAGCGCGTCGTCACCTTGCCGATGCTCGACTCCCGGTAGCCGAGCATGCGGGCCACCTCCGGCGGCTCGTACCCCAGCCGGAAGCGCAGCCGCAGGATCGACCGGCAGCGCGCGGGCAACTGGTTGATCAGGCTCTCGAGATCGCAGAGGAGGTCCGCCCGCTCCTGGGACGGCGCGATCGGCTCGGACAGCCATTCGAGGATCGTCGAGTCCACCGCGGAGTAGATACGGCGCCGGTGGGTGCGCCAGTACATCAGGCAGTGCCGCTTCACCGTGCCGAACAGCCAGCTCTCCGGATCGCGCACCCGCTCCCACTGGTAGAGCAGGGCGAGCAGCGCCTGCTGCAGGACGTCCTCGGCGTCCTCGCTGGGAATGCGATAGACGGTCAGCAGCCGTTTGAGCCTCGGCTCGACCGCCTTCAGGAAATCCTCGAAGGATAAGGCGTTCTCGGTGGGTTCCGGAGTGAGCATCCAGGCGTGAATGCGGTCGGTATGGCGAGCAAATTAACACTCTTCTCAAAGGCTGTCCAGCTTATAGCTGGTCTGGAATCAAAGACTTCCGGAATGCAGGAGATCTCGCACCTGCTGAATGTCTTCCCAGGTCGGGCGCTTCAGCGCCGGATTGCGCAGCAGCGCCGCCGGATGATAGGTGACCATGGTCGGAATTCCCTGCACCTGGAACCACTGGCCGCGCATGCGGCCGATGGGAGAATCGTTGCCGAGCAGCGTCTGGGCCGCGACCTTGCCGAGCGCCACCAGCGCGCGCGGGCGGACGAGGGCGATCTGCTTCTCGAGATAGCCGCGGCAGGCGGCCACCTCGTCGGGCTGGGGATCGCGGTTGCCCGGCGGGCGGCACTTCACCACGTTGGCGATGTAGACCTCCTCGCGGGTCATCTCAATCGCCTGCAGGATGCGCGTCAGCAACTCGCCCGCCGCGCCCACGAACGGCAAGCCCTGGCGGTCCTCGTCGGCTCCCGGCCCCTCGCCGACCAGCATCAGCTCGGCGTTCGGGCTCCCCGAGCCGAAGACGACCTTGTTCCGCCCCTCCGCCAGGCGGCAGCGGGTGCAGCCCGCCGCCGCCGCGGCCAGGGCGGCCAGCTCGGCGGCCCGCGCCGCGGCCTCCTCGTCGAGAGGCTCGGCGACCGCGGTCCGGACGGCGACCGTCGTTACCGGGGTAGACGCGGCCGGCGCGGCCGCGCGGGAGGAGCGGAGATAGAGATCGCCGTACCCCATCTCGCCCAGGTAGGCGAGCAGGTCGGCGAGGGCTGGCCGGAGATGCGTGCTCACGCCCCGAGTTTAGCCGCGAACAGGTCGAAGAGCGAGGCCGCGAGCTCCCCCTTGGGCCGGCGGGAGAGGAAGACCGGCTCCCCCTCGCGGCGGTAGACGATGACCTCGTTGTCGCCGCTCCCGAAGGCGATGTCGGAGCGCGACACGTCGTTGGCCACCAGGAAGTCCGCCCCCTTGCGCGCCAGCTTGGCGCGGGCGTTGCGCTCGAGATCGTCCGTCTCGGCCGCGAAACCCACCAGCACGGCCCGCGGCGCCAGAGGCCGCAGGCCCGCCAGGATGTCCGGGTTCGGCTCCAGCTCGATGGCGTCGAGCCCCTGCTCCTTCTTGATCTTGCGCTCCGCTGGCCGGCGCGGCCGGAAGTCCGCCACCGCCGCCGCCATCACGATCAGGTCGGCGGCCGGCGCGCTCGCGTGGACCGCCCGCTCCATCTCCCGCGCGGTGACGACGTCGACGCGCTCCACGCCGGACGGGGTGGGGAGCGCCACCGGACCCGCGACCAGGATCACCCGGGCTCCCCGCCGCGCCGCCTCGGCGGCGAGCGCGAAGCCCATCCTGCCGCTCGAACGGTTGCCCAGGAAACGGACGGGATCGACCGGCTCGAAGGTGGGGCCGGCGGTGACCAGCACGGTCCGTCCCGCGAGCGGCCCCCCGCCGCCGGCCTCCTCGATGGCGCGGACGATCTCCTCCGGCTCCGCCATCCGTCCCATCCCCACCTCGCCCGACGCCAGCGGCCCCTCGACGGGTCCGGCGAACCGCACGCCCCGCCGCTTCAGGGTCTCGGCGTGGCCGCGCGTCGCCTCCTTCTCCCACATGGTCGAGTGCATGGCGGGCGCCACCACCACCGGCCCCGCGAAGGCGAGCGCGGTGGTGGTCAGGAAGTCGTCGCCGAGCCCCAGGGCCAGCCGGGCGAGGACGTGCGTCGTCGCCGGCGCCACGCACAGCACCTGGCCCCAGGCCGCGGCCGCGATGTGGGCCTCCTCGCCGGAGCCGGTCGCCGCGAGGTACTCCTCCTGGTAGACCTTGTGGCCGGAGAGCACCTCGAGGGTCAGCGGCGCCACGAAGGAGACGGCGCTGCGGGTGAGCACGCAGCGCACCTCGTGGCCGCGCCCCCGCAGCCGCCGCACCAGCTCGGCCGACTTGTAGGCCGCGATGCCGCCGCTGACGCCGAGCAGGACGCGAAGAGGACGGTTCATGTTTTCTGGGAGCTAGTGCACCTCGGCCGGCTGGGGAGCTTCCTCGGCGGCCGGGGCCTCGGCCTCCTCGGGCTGCGGCGGCGGGCCGTAACCCCACTCGATCAGCCGGTGGTCCACCTCTTCCAGCGCCACCCGGGTGGGCTTGCGCTTGCCCGCTTCGACCTTGGGGCGGGCGCCCCGCATGAGCTGTTCGGCACGGCCGGCCGCGACCAGCACGCGACGGAACTTGCTGTCCATCGTCGGCGCCTTTTCATCCATGAAAACGTTCTCCTTGACGGCGTCGGAGCGCCGCCGGTTGAATTCTCTAGATCGGAGGGGTGGTGCTCCGGTCCTGGAAGTCGCGCAGGATCTCCAGAACTTGGGACTGCATGCGCTCCCGCCGGTGGCGCTTCTCCAGGATGATGGCCGCGAGCGCATCGCTCGCCCGGCGGGCATCGTCGTTGACGATAACATAGTGATACTGATCGTAACGCTTGACCTCTCCAAGGGATACGTCGAGCCGCCTGGCGATCGTCGGGTCGTCGTCGAGCGCCCGCCGGCGCAGCCGCCGCTCCAGGTCCTCATAGCTCGGCGGCAGCACGAAGATGCTGTGCGCGTCCGGACAACGGAGGACCACCTGCTCGGCCCCCTGGACGTCGATGTCCAGAAGGACGTCGACGCCGCTCGCCAAGCGCGGGAAGACCTCCTCGCGCGCCGTGCCGTAGTAGTTGTCGTGGACCTTCGCCCACTCGAGGAAGGCGTCGGCCTCGATCATGCCCAGGAAGGTGGCATGGTCCACGAAGTGGTAATCCCTGCCGCCGCTCTCGCCCTGGCGCGGCTTGCGGGTGGTGTGGCTCACCGAGAACGCCAGCCCCTCGAGGTCGGAGAACCGGCCCGTCATCAGGTTCTGGATGAGCGTCGTCTTCCCCGCCCCCGAGGGTGCGGAGAGGATGAACAGCTCACCGGGCGGCATCGATTCGCTCAATAGGTGCCAAAGGAGGGTCGCGCGGGCAACATCGTATCACTACTCGACGTTCTGCACCTGTTCGCGGATCTGCTCGCAGAGAACCTTGGCGTCGAGGACGGCGCGGGTCATCTCGGCGTTGCGGCACTTGGCGCCCAGGGTGTTGAGCTCGCGGAAGACCTCCTGGGTGAGAAAGTCGAGGCGCTTGCCGGCGGCGTTCCCCTCGCGGGTGACGGCGCGGAAGTGCTCGACGTGCGAGCGCAGGCGGTCCACCTCCTCGCTGACGTCGCTGCGGTCCACGAGCAGAGCGACCTCCTGGGCGACCCGCGCCTCGTCGAGCGGCTGGCCGGCGAGCAGCTCGCCCAGGCGCCGCCGCAGGGACGCCGCCATCTCCTCGCGCACCGGGCCGCGCAGGGCGTCGAGGCGGACCACGGCGTCCTCGACGCCGTGCAGCTTCTCCTCCATGGCGGCGGCGAGGCTCGCGCCCTCCTTGCCGCGGCTGGCGACGAGCTGGGTCACGGCGTCCCGGGCCACCCCGAGCAGCAGCTCCTCATCCTCCGGCGTCCACTCCTCGGCTCCGAGCTCCACCCGGAACGCCTCGGGCAAGCGCATCAGGTCCCCGGCGGAGAGGCCGCGGTCGATCAGCCCCGCCTCGGCGAGCTGATGGACCGCCACGTGCGCCTCGCGGATCACGCCCATGTTGACCTGCACGCTGGCCCGCCGCTCCGCCACCGACCGCACCTCCACCCGCGCCTCGACCCGGCCGCGCGCGATCTCGCGCCCGATGACGTCGCGCAGCGCCGCCTCGCTCCCCCGCAGCTCCTCGCCGATCCGGAGCTGCAGGTCCAGGAACCGGTGGTTGACCGCCCGCAGGCTCACCGTGATCCCATGCCGGGCGTTCTCCCCCGACGCTTCGCCGTAACCGGTCATGCTTCGCATGGATGACTCCTTTGAGATCCGGTCGCTCACCGGGCGTGCCGGTCGAGCAGGTCTTTCAGCAACCGGGGAGCGGCATGAAAGTTCGTTCTCCGGAGCCGCTCGAGAACCGTCGGCAGGTCGATCAGCCCCCTTGTCGCAGCCTGGTCGAGAACGCCGATCAGACCCGTCACCTTCAACCCTCTCTCCAAGGCAGCCTCCCGGGCTTCCAGATCATCGAGAACAACCTGATCCGCCCCGAGCTCCTCGGCCAGAAGGATCGCCTCGCGCTCGCCTGCCTGGAGCCGGGCCAACCCCCGAGCTGGACTGAGACCGATGGGGCGAACCTCCAACCAGGCCGGGCGATCTCCCATCCACCTCCTGATGACGAGCGGAGCCTTGGGATGCAGAAGCTCAGCCGAGACCGCCGAGGGGATGGAGAGCCCGTTATAAAGGGCAGGCAAAAGCCCGACCTCTCCGATGAGGATCAGATATGAGACCGGAGATGTGTCGAGGACGGCCTTCACTGGCCCGAGAGCTTGCGAAACGTCTCGATATCCTTCTGAAGGTCCTCTTCAGAGTAACGCAGGTAGGCCTCCCTGCTCTTCAAGAAGGCGTCGGTGTCCCACCGGGTCTCAAAGCCGAGCATCCGCTGGACCTCGGCAGAGGTGAGGATCCCGGCGCGGTAGGAGTCCGCGGCCAGGGATTCCAGGGCTCGACGCGGAAGATCCTCCGGGCAAGCCCGGAGCCTCTCTGCGATGTCGTCTGGCACTTGGAGCAGAACTTCCATGAGCCCTTCCTTTCGCTGCCTAGGATGGTACCACGCCCCCGCCCACACCTCCGCCGCCGCCCCGTCCAGCCGGCTTGAGTACAGAATTTACCGGATCGGCAACTTCCGCAGACTCGGCCGGTCCCACCCGCTCAAGGCGAGAAGAGCTGAAAAATCGAGGTCCTGCGTAAGAATGGCCCGTTCTTCGCGCCCTCTCCCGTCAAGCGATCTTCACGAGCTGGTCCGAAGCCAGCCATGCAGCATAGTGGAGGACCTGCTTGATGTCTTCCTCTTCCAGGAAAGGGTAGGACTCCAGAATCTCCTGGACGGAATCGCCGTTGGCCAGCATCTTGAGGACAAAGCTCACCGTGAACCTCATGCCACGGATCGTGGGCTGCCCCATGCAGACCTCTGGATTGATGGTGATGCGGTCGAACTTTTCCATCGGGTCAAACTCCCCGCTCTCCATGCGACGATGGTAGCACGCCCCCCGCCCACCGCTCCGCCACCGCCTCCGCCCCGTCCAGCCGGCGCTTGAGCTCCGCGGCGGTCTCTTCCAGGTTCCCCCGGCGCTCCACGGCCAGCGGCTCGCCGTAGACGAAATGGACCGCCGAGAACGGCAGCGGGACCACGAAACGGTCCCAGGAATTGAGCAGCTTCGCCCGGGAGGCCGCGATCGCCACCGGCTGGATGGGCAGACCGGTCGCGGCCGCCGCCAGGATCACCCCGGGCTGCACCTCGCGCAGTGGGCCTTTCGGACCATCCGGGGTGAAGGCGATGTCCCAGCCGTCACCGGCCTTGCGCAGCAGCGTCCGCATCCCCGCGATCCCGCCCCGGCTGCTGGAGCCGCGGCTGGAGTCGATGCCCAGCCGCGCCACCGTGCGCGCGATCAGCTCGCCATCCTTGCTCTGGCTGACCAGCACCGAGATCCGCCTTCCCCGGTAGGCGTAGGGCATCAGCAGCAGGTGGCGGTGCCAGAAGGCGAGGATGAAGTGTTCGTCGCGCCGCTCCCATTCCCGCAGCCGCTCGTCCCCGTGATGGCGGATACGGACCGTCGCCCGCAGCCCACGGATGAAGCTGGCCGCCAGGAACGACACGATGGCTGTTTTCAGATCGCTCCGCTCCCCATCCATGATGTCTTCGTAGGGGCGGGGGGGG
>DASWRX010000201.1:0-1585 GCA_036402955.1 Thermoanaerobaculia bacterium | reverse complement strand
TTCTGGCTGGAGTCCTGCTCTGCCTGGCATCCTGCGTCCGCGAGGACACCAAGCCCGAGACCCCGGAAAAGCCGGCCGCGCCCGCCGGGCAGACCTCGCAGATCTGACGGCAGGGTCACCGGATCCCCCGGGAACCTTTCCTCCCTTGCCGCGTTATGTTGGTCTGGAGACTGCGAGCAGCCGATGAGCGAGCCGATGGTTCTGGACTCAACCGATGACGCGGAGCTGATGGCGCGGGTCCGCGAGGGGGATCAGGCGGCCTTCATGGACCTGGTCGACCGGCACAAGGACGCGGTGGTGAGCTATCTCGCCCGTCTGACGGCCGACCGCGACCGCGCCGAGGACCTGGGCCAGGAGACCTTCCTCCGCCTCTTCCGCTCCGCCCCGGACTACACCGAGCAGGGATACCTCCGCGCCTACCTCTTCCGCATCGCTACCAACCTGGTGCGCTCGGAGGAGCGGCGGGCGAAACGGCAGCGATTGCTGATGCCGTTCCTCCCGCGGCCGGAGCCCGCCGAGCCCGCGGCTGCCTCGGGGATGCTCCGCCGCGAGCTGCACCGGGAGGTGACGGAAGCGGTGGCGAAGCTCCCGCTGCGCTACCGGGTGCCGCTGGTGCTCCACGAGATCGAAGGCTGGTCCTACGTGGACATCGCCCAGGAGATGGGATGCCGGGAAGGTACCGTGAAATCGCGCGTCCATCGCGGACGTCAGCAACTGAAGAAACGGCTCGAGCCCTACTGGAACGGAGGCACAGCATGGAAGACCACCGGTTAGGGGACCTCTTGCGCGAATTGCCCCGCGAGCCGGCACGCCCGGGCTTCACCGCTCGCGTTCTGTATCGATTGGAGACTCCCGAGCGGCGCCGCGCGATCCCGCGGCTCGCGCTGGCCATGGTCCTGACCGTCGTCCTGGTGATCACGGCAGGGGCGCTGAT
Organism: Thermoanaerobaculia bacterium; assembly: GCA_036402955.1. Taxonomy (GTDB): domain Bacteria; phylum Acidobacteriota; class Thermoanaerobaculia; order Multivoradales; family UBA5704; genus DATARR01. The sequence continues at coordinate 651 of DASWRX010000201.1, read as the reverse complement.
CCAGGAGCGGCGGGACACGCTCGCGAACGCCCGGACCGAGCGGGCTCTGGCGGAGATCCGCGCCGAGCACGGACGGCTGGAGCGGGAGGTCGAGGAGCTGTCCCAGCCTTCCGTGGTGTATCTCGGAGGCAACGAGAACGTCGACCTCGTTCTCGATCTTGGCGAGGTCCGCGGGACGGAAGGCGCCAAACCCGCGGCCTACCACGGCGAGACGTTTTGAAACAGAAACCGATCATTGATCCATAGGAGGACGTCGTGATGTCGAATCGAAAGGGTTTCCGCGCAGCGGCCTGGGGCCTCGCCCTCGGTCTCGCGGCGGTGATGGGAACGGCCGGAGCGGTCCGCGCCGACGGCGACGGGAACGAGCCGGGCAAGCAGGTCATCAAGAAGAAGATCGTGGTCGTCGATCAGGACGGCAAGCAGAAGGTCTGGGAGGGCAACGGGCCGCTGGTGCGCCGCGGCTACCTCGGCATCGGTCTGACCGAGCTGACCCCCGAGCTGCGCACGCACTTCGGCGTGCCGGAGGAGGCGGGCGTCATGGTCTCCAAGGTGGAGCCCGGGAGCCCCGCGGAGAAGGCCGGCATCAAGGTGGGGGACATCCTGACGCGGGTGGACGGCAATGCCATCAAGTCGAGCTGGGACATCACGGCC
>DASWRX010000200.1:0-13209 GCA_036402955.1 Thermoanaerobaculia bacterium | reverse complement strand
TCCACCCAAAACTGACCTTGGCTCGCCTTCGCCTGCTTACCCATCGCCATCGGTGCCTCTCCCCTGAAAGCGACGACATTTTACCGCAAAAGATGCCCGACTTCACGCCCTCTCTGCCCGACTTTCACCACGGGCTGCTAGAGTGAGAAATCCGGGCTAGACCGCTTCCGCCACCGGCGGCTCCACGTCGCCGGCCCCGGCGTTCATCCGGTCCTTGAGCGCCGCGTACTTGGTATCGAGGAGCGCGAAGATGCCGGCGATCTGCTCCAGCCGCTGGTCGAGATCGATCGTCCAGTGCTCGTTCCGGACCGGCTCGAGCTTGAGGCCGCTGAGGCGGTAGGAGAGGGCGTCGAAACGCATCGGGATGGTGCCGACGTGGATCTTGGCCGAGAGGATCTCGGCCCCCTCCTCGAGGTAGCGGAAGAGCTCGTTGAGCACGGCGCCGGCGAGGGTGACGCGCGCCTCGCGGGTGGCCAGGCGGACGCTGCCGGTCTCGGGCTCCACCATCACGTCCGGCTCCTCGAGCAGCACCCGCAGGAAGCGGCAGCCGAGCACCGATTGCCCCGGCTCCTTGGGAACCACGACGTCGCTCATCTCGTCCGCCTCGGGGGCCTCGTCCAGCCAGGGGGCCTTGAAGTCCCCCTCGACGCCGGCCTGCCGCAGCAGGGTGATCACCGTCCCGAGATAGGTCTTGGCCGTGCTGGCCACGTAGAGGATGCCGCCGTCGATGCAACACTCGACGATGCTGGTGCGCGGCGCCTGCCGCATGGCGGACTCGGCCTCGGCCAGCTCGCGCAGCTTCTTGCGCGTCTTCGGCCCCACGAACGTCTTGCCGGTGGCCTCCATCTCGGCCTTGACCAGCTCCCGCAGCCGCTCCTTGACCGCGGCCGCGTCGGGCCGGATGCGGTCGATGCGCATCCGGAAGACGTAGCGCCCCTGAGCGGCCTCCCACGGGGCGTCGAGCTCGAAGGGGACGAACCCCATGCGCTCGCGCACCTCCGAGCCCGGCTCGATCTCCCAGAACCGGGCGCGCTCGAAATCCGGCCCCTCGGGGGGCACGGCGACGTTGAACCGGGTGACGGCGACGGTTCCGCTCAAAAGTCCCATCGTTCTGAAAACCTCCTGCCGACGTCCGGTCTGACCGGGACGGGATGAGGATCTTAGCCGATGGGAGGGGGGATCGGGGGGACGGCGACGGGCGTAGGATCGGCCGGCTTGGGCGCAGCATGCTGCGCCCCTACGGGAACGGCGGGAGCGGCGACCTCGGGATCGGCCTGGGCGGCCTCCGCCATGTCCTCCCCGGCGACGACGCCGCCCGCCGGCTCGACCGCCGGTTCCGCTTCGGCGGCGGCCGGCTCCGCGGCGGCCGGCTCCGCCGGATCCTCGGAGTCGACCGGCGCGGCGGCCGCCGTGCCTTCCGAGGCCTGATCCGAGACTTGGAAGACCTGGACGGCTCCCGGAGCGGGAGCGCTGCCGTCGGCAGCCTCTCCCGCCGCCGGCCCGAGATTGGCGGCGAAGACCTGGCCGATGTCGGAATCCACGTAGAGGTCCTGCACCGTCGCGTCCGCCGCGGCCACCTGCTGCGCCGGGGCGTCCTTGCGGACGTACGGCGCGTCGGCGCTCCACTCGCCGCGCAGCTCGCTGTTGGCGATCAGGGCGTTGAGGTAGGCCCCGAGGTCGAGGGGGGCCCAGGCGATGCGCTCCGCCTCGGCGCGGAAGCGCTCCAGCTCCGCGGCCGTCACCGCGGCGCCGTGCCGCCGGGCCTGGTCCTGCAAGAGCCGCAGGCTGGCGGCGAACCGCCGCTCGGTCCGCTGGAGGCGCTGGAACTGCCGCCGCTCGGCGTCGCTCAAGGTTCCCCCCTGCCGCTGGCGGAGCCCCTCGCGCCCATAGACCGAGCGCAGGGTCCGGTAGGCGACGGAGGCGACGCGGATCTCTCCGGCGATGCCGGCGTTCCGCGCCCCCGTCCGCGCCCAGTCGACCCGCAGCTCGCCCAGCGTCGAGCTCCCCTGGTCCACCAGCAGGAAGAATTCGCCGTCCCGGCGGTCGAGCGAGCCGCCGATCCGGCTGACGTGGACGCGCAGCGCGTCGAGAGCGTTCCAGAACGCCGCCGCCTTCGGGCTCCCGCGATCGAGGCCGCTCTTGGGATCGCCGGCCGCCTGCGCGACGCCGGCCAGCGCCGCGTCGACCGCGCGCACCAGCTCCCGGGCGCCGGCGGGCGGCGCCTCGGCCCTCCCGGCGCGGACGGTTCCCGCCAGGAGGGAGCAGAGCAAAGCGACGGCGACGCGGAAATTTCCCATGCGGCGGACTCCGGCGGTCTGGACGCAGCGGTGGCTCAAGGTCGGGCTCCTCGAAAACATCATACGCGCGCCGCGGCCGGAGCGTCCAAGGCGGTGAGTTTTGAGGGGGGGAGGTCTTCAGCTTCGAGGGAGGAAACAATCAAGGCGGTGCCGCTGCGGGATCAGCGGCACCGCCTTCAACCCCAAAAAAGGAGAAAGACCATGGCCGGGGATGATAACCGGTTTGGTCCCGCAGGGGAAGAGGGCTCGCCGTCACTCCGCGAAATCGAAGCGCAGATCCGTCCACATCTTGCCGGGAACGTCGCCTCGGGTGGCCGGGAAGTAGCGCGCCTTCCGCGCCGCTTCCAGGGCGGCCGCCTCGAAGCCCAGGCCGGATGTGTCCCCCTCGCGGATCCTGGCGTCGACCACCTGGCCGGTCTCGTCCACCAGGACGGCGACGCGGATCGAGACCCTCCTGCCGCTCCCCTTCGCCGCCGGCGGGTAGGCGTAGGCCGGCAGATCCCTGATCTCCGGCGGCTGGACGCCCGGCTGGCCGGGACGGATCGGGTCTCCCGGCTTCATCGGCTCTGGGGAGCCCGCAACGGGCGCGGGCTCCTCCGGCAGGGGATCCCGGCGCACGGCCGGAGCGGGAGCCGGAGCGGCCGGCGTTGCGGGGCGACGATCGGCCGTCTCCACGGGCGAGGAGGAGAAGGACGCCGATGCCGGAGACTTGGCCGTCGCCACCGTGGGAGAGACCGCCGGGGGCGGCGACGAGGCGAGAGGTTCCGATACGGTCTTCCGCGTCGCCAGGAATCCGGCCGCGAGGCCCGCCAGCACGATCCCGGCGCCTGCCGCCGCGATCCAGACGCCGCGCGACCGGCCCGAACGGGGGGCTCCGGAGGCCGAAGCGACGATCGGAGCTTCCGGAGGGACGGGCGCCGGCGCCGGCTTCGCGGTCCCGGCGGCGCGCAGGGGGCGCGAGGCCCAGGTGGCGTCCAGGTCCTCGATGGGCGTCACCCGGCGGGTCGGCTCGGAGGCGGGAGCCATCAGGGTCTCGGCCCGGAGCGGCACCACCGCGGCGAGCGGCGGGGCCGCGGCGGCCGTCCGCAGCGTGGATTCGCCCGTCACCGTGCCCGTCGCCGGGGTCTTCGCCATCCCGAACTCCAGGTCGAGCCGGTCCTGGGTCGAGCCCAGGGGCGCCATGACCGGCACGCTCCCCGTCCCCAGCGGCAGGAGGACGCCCCAGACCCGGTCCAGATCCTCGCGGGTGAGCGGGAAGCGGTCCTGCAGCAGGGTCAGCTCCCAGACGAACGCCTCGGCGCTGGCGATCCGGTTCTCCGGCTTCTTGGCCAGGGCGGCGAGGGTCAGCGCGCGCAGCTCGGGAGGGACGCGCCCTTCCGGATCGGTCTCGTCGAAGCCGATCGGCGGCCGGAACAGGTGGCCCGCCATCAGCGCGGCGGGATCGTTGCCAGCGACCGGCACCCGGCCGGTGAGCAGCTCGTAGAGGACGACGCCGAAGGAGTAGAGGTCGCTACGCTCATCCCACTCGCCGCCGCCGAAGCGCTCCGGCGAGCCGTAGCGCGGCTTGCCGAGGAAGACGCCGGTGGTGGTGAGCCCGCCCTGCCCCTCCAGGGCCTTGGCGATGCCGAGGTCGATCAGCTTGATCAGGGGATAGCCGTCGACGTCCCGGGTGAGCATCAGGTTGTCGGGCGAGACGTCGCGGTGGACGATCTTGTGGCGGTGGAGATAGCCGAGGGCCTTGAGCGACTGGCGGGCGATCTCGATCGTCAGGGCGATCGGCGGCGGCCCGAAGCCGCTCAGCACCTCGAGCAGGTTCCAGCCGTCGATGTACTCCATGACGATGAACGCCTGGCCGTCGCCGGCCACGGCGAAGTCGTGGAGCGCCGCCACGTTCGGGTGCCGCAGCTTGATGGCCGAGCGGGCCTCGCGCAGGAAGCGGTCGGCGGTCTCGCCCTCCCCGTCCGCCTGCGAGCGGATCACCTTGACGACGCGGACCTCGTCGAGGAGGCGGTGGCGCACCTTGTAGATGGAGCCCATCCCGCCCTCGCGCAGCTTGCCGAGGATCTCGTACTTGCCGTCGATCTGCTCGTTGAGGAGTGCCAAGCGCCCCCGCCTTTCCAGCCGCGGACCGGTCCACCTTATTGGGCGAATTTCCTTGAAGAATATTACCGGAACGGGAGAAATCTCAAGCGAGAGAGCGGTGTCTCAAGGGCCGTCGCCATGAAATCAACCACGCGATGGTTGAAAATCAACCACCATGTATCCCCGAAATCTCACCCCCATCCTGCGCGAAGCCCTCGCGGACCGCCCGGTCGTCCTCCTGAACGGCGCCCGGCAGGTCGGCAAGAGCACGCTGGTGCAGAGCCTCGCGGAGGGCGACGAGACGCAGTATTTCACCCTCGACGACGCGACCCAGGAGATCGACCTGCTGCTCGAAGAGCCGGCGGGGCGGGTCGCCGGCATCGAGGTCAAGATGGGGGGCACGGTCCAGGAAAAGGACGTCCGGGTGCTCCAGGAGCTGGCCGACGCCCTGGGCGACCGCTTCGCTCGGGGCGTGGTGCTCTACACGGGGGAGAGGGCGGTGCCGTTCAGCGAAAAGATCTTCGCCCTGCCGGTCCAGGCGCTGTGGCGGACCCCCGCCTGAACGGGCGAGGCTAATCCGCCAGGATCCCCTCCACCAGCCGCCGCCGGGGACCGCGCAGGGGCTTCTGGCGGGAGCGGCGCTCGAAGAGGCGGATCTGCAGGAGCTCGCGGTCGGCGTGATCGATCGTCCGCTCCAGGGTCTCGTTGCCGTGCCGGGTGGCCCAGCCGAGGGAGAAGGAGGGCACGTTCTGCTCCGCCGCGGTCAGCCGCAGGCGCTGCCCGACCTCGGCCACGTAGCGCGCCGAGGCGCCGATCAGGAGGAGCAGGAACTCGTCGCCGCCCATCCGCACCACGGCGTCCTCGGAGCGGGCATTCTGCTGCAGGAACCGGCTGACCTTGATCAGCACCTCGTCGCCCGCCTGGTGGCCGAAGTCGTCGTTGAACACCTTGAAATTATCGACGTCGACCACGATCGTCCCCCAGGTGTCGAAGGAGGTCAGCCGCTTCTGGACGTCCTGCAGGAAGCGCCGGTTGTAGCAGCCGGTCAGGGGATCGCGCAGGCTGGCCTCGTGGAAGCGGCTCTCGAGCTGCTTGCGGCCGGAGATGTCGATCAGGATGCCGTGGTAGAGCGTCTCGCCGGTCTCGGCGTCGCGGACCGCGTGGCAACTGTCGAGCACCGTGCGCTCCTCGCCGTCCGGACGGCGGACGACGAACTCGAACTCCCGCACCTCTCCCACGCTGGCCAGCAGCTCCGCCTCCTCGGCGCGCTTGGCGGGATCGACGAAGAGATCCTGGGCTCGATGCCGGCGCAGCTCCTCGGCGGAGGCGACGCCGAAGATCTCCAGGCAGGCAGGATTCGCGTCGAGGATCTCACCGGCGCTGTTGGTGATGTAGATGCCCTCTCGCAAATTCTGAACGAACAAACGCAACGTATCCGGATCTTCCAGACTTCGGTAGCGTCCTTGGGACATGGTTGGGTCTCCTGGCGAGAAAGCGGCTCGCCCAAGTCGCACTCAGGATTATAGGCAAGATCGGGGCCAGTTCGGGCCGGAATCCCCCGCCACGCCGGGACGTTACCCCCGTCGAGGAGGAGCTCCAGATGAGCCGAGCCGCTGTTTTCGCGTTGGTGTTGTCGCTCTCCACCCTGCCCGCCACGGCCCAGCAGGTCCAGAAGGAGATATGGCCGACCTGCCAGAGCGTCCGCGAGCAGGATTCCTCGACCGGCGCGGTGGTCCAGAAGACCCGGCTGGTGCCGCAGCCGTTCAGCTTCGATCCCCTCCTGGTCTGGACCTCGGACGATCCCGACTCGCTGATGTTCGTGGCGATGGGGAACGGCAGGACCCTCAAGTACGCCGGCTGCTTCGATCTCACCCTCCTCGCCGACGGCCAGCCCGTCACCCTCGGCAAGCTCCGGCACGACAGCGATCCCGGCGCCCAGCGGACCGTGGTGGAGTACGTCCGGACGGAGATCCCCTGGAGCGACGCCCGCAAGCTCGCCGCGGCCGGGACGATCACCTACAAGATCTGCAAGGACGAATACCGGGCCGACAGCGAGTTCATCTGCGAGGCGAAACACCTGATCGCGGCGGCGGAGGCCTGGAAGCGGGAGCACCCGGCGAAGAAGTGAGGGGCTGCAAAAAGGGACTCAAGGGACAGCAGGGACGCCAGGAACGCGGAAACTCCCTGTTGTCCCTCAGGTCCCTTGGTACCCCCGGCACGCGACCACCGGCAGCGGAGGGTAGCGCGGAAACCGCGGGTCCGTCGCGGCGAGGCCGCAGCGCACGAAGACGCTGCGGCGGGAGGCGAGGAGGCGCAGGTGCTCGCAGCTCGCGCAGAGGCCGGGCGGGACGGCCAGCCGGCCGAGCAGCCGGCGCTCCTCCTCGGAAGCCTGTCTCTCCTCGTCGTCCATCGCCTCGTCGTCCATCAGTCTCCCGCCTCGGCCTGGTGCCGCGCCAGCGCCTCCTCGGCGACCCTCCCCTGCGCGAGCGCCTCCACCTTCGCCGCCGGGCCGAGGAGGAGCAGCAGGTCCCCCTTCTCGATCCGCGTGCCGGCCTCGGGGAGGACCGGCTCCTCGCCGCCGCTCCCCCGCCGCCGGATCTCCATCACGCGGGCCCCGAGAGTCTGCGGCAGCCGGGCCTCGGCGAGGGTCTTGCCCACCAGGTCCGCCGGCGCCGGCACCAGCCGGAGGGCGAAGTCGGGGGGGATCTCCACGTGCTGGCGGTCGGCGACCTGCGCGTCCTGGCTGGAGACGAAGGTGGCGAGCAGCGCCGGCCGGCCGAGCACCTCCTGGGCGTAGACCGCCAGCAGGTCGCGCTTGGCGAGCACGCCCAGGAACTTGCCGTCCGCGTCCACCACCGGCAACCGCTCGTAGTCGCTGTGGGCGAAGATCTCGGTGGCGCGATGCAGGCGCTCGTCCTTGAGGATGGCGCGGTCGACCGGCAGCATCAGGTCGAGCGCCACCACCGCGGTCAGGGCCTCCGGGTTCTCCAGGGCGTACTTGATGTCGTGGAGCGAGACGGCGCCGAGGAGCTTGCCGTCGTCCCCCACCACGTACAGCCGCTGGCGCGGGGTGGAGAGAAACCTGGCCACCACGTCGGCGTAGGGGGAGCCCGGCTTCAGGGTCTGCGGATCGGCGCGGACCAGGCTCTCCGCCTTGAGCCCGGCGAGCACCGCCTCCTCCATCCGCCAGGGCAGCTCGATCCCCCGGCCGCGCAGCGACTCGGTGTAGATCGAATAGGGATGGAGATGGCGGGCCAGCAGGCTCGCCACGATCGCCGCCAGCATCACCGGCAGGATCAGGTCGTAGTTGCCGGTGAACTCGAAGAGCATGAGGATGGCGCTGATCGGCGCGTAGCTCGTCCCCGCCATCACGGCCGCCATGCCCACGGCGGCGTAGGCTCCATAGGGCGAGGCGATGTGCGGCCACAGGGCGTGCATGAACGAGCCGTAGGCGCCGCCGATCAGGGCGCCGAAGGCGAGCGACGGGGTGAACATCCCGCCGGCGCCGCCGCACCCCCGCGTCAGGGCGGTCGCCACCAGCTTGACCAGCGCGATGCCGAGCAGGAGGAGACCGGTGAGCTCCGGCGAGATCGCGAAGCGCTCGGGGAGCCGCAGCGTGCCGGCGAGCGCCAGGTTGATCGTGCCGTACCCCCGCCCGAGCGCGTGCGGCACGTAGAGGCCGATCACCCCCAGCAGGGTCATCCCCAGCAGCGGGTGGAGCGGCCGCGGCAGGAAGCGCAGGCGCGCGAAGGCCTTTCCACCGAGGCTCACCCCCTGCATGAACAGCACCGAGCCGAGCGCGCAGACGATCCCCAGGCCGGCGTAGAGCAGCATCTCCCAGCCGCTGGCGAGCGCGTACTCGGGCGCGGCGTAGAGCGGCCGGTTGCCGGTGATCGAGCGGGCGATCAGGGTGGCGATGACCGACGAGGCGACGATCGGGCCGAAGATCTCCAGGGCGAAGTTGCCGAGGATGACCTCCATGGCGAACAGGGTGCCGCCGATGGGGATGTTGTAGGTGGCGGCGAGGCCGGCCGCGGCGCCGCACCCGACCAGGATCTTGAGCCGGTGCGGCGGCAGCTCCAGCCGCTGCCCCAGCCACGAGGAGATCATCGCGCCCAGCCGGATCATCGGCCCCTCGCGGCCGAGCGAGCCGCCGCTGCCCACGGTCACGATCGCCGCCACGGCGTTGATCAGCACCGGTCGCGCGGCGATCTTGCCGCCCGACAGCGCCACCGCCTCGATGAGCATCGCCATCCCCTCGCCGGCCGGCTCCCCCTGCGCCTCCCTCTGAGCCCGGCGGCGGCCCAGCCAGAGGATGAGCCCCAGGATCGCGCCGCCGGCGGCCGGCGCCGCCACCACCACCCAGCGGTGGACCTTGGGGATGAGGGTGAGCAGATCTCCCGGAGAGCCCCACAGGACGGCCTGGACGGCCCCGATCAGCAGCTCGGTGGCCACGCCGAGCAGGCCGCTGACGATCCCCACGATCCCGATCAGGAGGAAGAAGAGGCGGTCTTCGCGGTTGGCGAGGCCGAAGCGGCGCGCCAGCGTGAAGTCGAGCGACCGGGTCCAGTCCCGGAGGCGGCGCAGCCGGTCGACGGAGCGCGTCTCCATGGACGGGGACTGTATCAAGGCCAGGGGGTCCGCGAAGAGCACAACCAACTACGGTTCCATAAACATGCTCATTCCTGTATACTCAAACCCCGAGGCCGTCCCAGGACAGCCAAGGCCTTCCGGGACTCCACCGGCGAGCGTCCGCCGCCGGCTGATGGGAGTCCCACGGCGGAAGTAGCGCCCCGCGGCACCAACCTTCCAACCGCGGCGCTTCCGTACCGGCGTCGCGCGCCAACGCCCGGAGGGGACCGGATTTTCCGGTCCCCTTTGCCTTTTCCGGGCGCTTTTCAACAACCCCTACGCGCCCTTTCCCCCCAGCGCCGCCGGCGCCTCGGAGAGGTTGGCGACCGCCGCCGGCCGCCGGCGCTCCTTGCGGGAGGCGTTGAGGACCGTGGGCGTGGCCGGGCGCGCCGCCTCGGCACGGGTGGCCTCGGCGCGCTTCTGGCCGACGATGCGGGCGTAGACCGAGAGGGCCTGCGCCACCACCTGATCCATGTTGTAGTACTTGTAGGTGGCGAGCCGCCCCACGAAATGGACTTCCGACCGTTCCTCGGCGAGCGCCTGGTACTTCTTGTACAGCTCGTTGTTCTCCGGCCGCGGCACGGGATAGTAGGGATCCCCCTCCGCCATCGGGTACTCGTAGACGAGGCTGCTCTTGAGGTGCTCCTGCCCGGTCAGGTGCTTGAACTCGGTGACCCGCGTGTAGAGGTGCTCGTTGGGGTAGTTGACCACCGCCACCGGCTGCACCCACTCCTGGTTCACCGTCTGGAACTCGAACTTGAGCGACCGGTACGGCAGCTTGCCGTACCGGTAGTTGAAGAACTCGTCGACCGGCCCGGTGTAGATCATCTTGCCGTGGGGGATCATCCCCGCGATCTCGCGGTAGTCGGTGTTGAGCAGGATCTTGATGTTGTCGTGGTCGAGCATGTTCTCGAACAGGCGGGTGTAGCCGCGCAGGGGCATCGCCTGGTAGGTATCCGAGAAGTAGCGATCGTCCCGGTTGGTGCGCACGGGCACGCGGGCGGTGACCATGGCGTCGAGCTGCGAGGGGTCGAGCCCCCACTGCTTGCGGGTGTAGCCGCGAAAGAACTTCTCGTAGAGCTCGCGGCCGACGCGCGAGACCACCACGTCCTCGGAGGTGCGGACGGTCTCGCGGGGCTCGGCCACCGAGGAGAAGAAGTCCTCGACCTCCATGCTGGTGAGCTTCAGGCCGTAGAGCTGGTTGATGGTGTCCAGGTTGATCGGGATCGGCACGAGCTGGCCGTCGACGCTCGCGCGCACCCGGTGCTCGTAGGGCCGCCAGCGGGTGAAGGTGGAGAGATACTCGAAGACCTCCCGCGAGTTGGTGTGGAAGATGTGGGGGCCGTACTTGTGGACCAGGATCCCCGCGTCGTCGTAATGGTCGAAGGCGTTGCCGCCGATATGGGGACGGCGGTCCACCAGGAGAACCTTCTTTCCGGACCCGCGCGCCAGCCGCTCGGCGAGCACGCTGCCGGCGAAACCAGCCCCCACGATCATGTAATCGAACATCGAACCGGCTCCTTTCGAGTCGTCAAAATCCAAGAAGCTTTCGGAGCGGGGTCATCCGCCGCAAGCCAGCTTGAAACGTCTGTCAATCCGTCTCGCCACGGCGCTGCGAGACGGTCCCGTCGATCAGGTCGGACATCTGCCTCTGGGTGCGGCTCCAGGAGCCGAGGCCGAGGAGCTCGTCCACCCGGCGCAGCCACTCCCCGCGCTCCTTGCCCCCCTCCCCGTGGCGGGCCATCGCCCGCTCGGCGGCGGCGACGAAGGCCTCGGGGTCGCCGGCGATCTCGACGAGCTCCAACTCGCCGTAGGGCCGCACCACGTCGCGGATGGGGGTCGAGATCACCGGCCGGCCGCCCGCCAGGTACTCGGGGGTCTTGGTCGGGCTGATGAAGCGGGTGGACTCATTTGCCGCGAAGGGCATCAGGGCCGCGTCCCAGCCGGCCAGGTAGGAGGGCAGGTCGTCGTAGCCCTTCATGCCCAGATAATGGAGATTGCTCCGCCGCGGCAGGCTTGTCGGGTCGATCTTGACCACCGGCCCGACCATCACCCACTGCCAGTCGGGCCGGGCGTCGGCCGCCGCCGCCAGGAGATCGAGGTCGATCCGCTCGTCGATCACCCCGAAGTAGCCGAGCCGCGGACGCGGGATGGCGGCCTGGTCGGCCGGCTCGGGAGCCGGCCGGCGGGCCCGGCCGAAGTGCTCGGCGTCGATGCTGCTCGGGAAGGCGTGCACGGCCGGATGGCGGTCGCGCTTGGCCTCGTAGAGGCTCTGGCCGCCGGTGAAGACGAGGTCCGCGATCTCGAGCAGCCGCCGCTCGCGCTCGAGCAGGGCCGGCGGCGCGCCGCGGAAGAGGGACAGCTCGTCCATGCAGTCGTAGACCACGGCCGCCGGCTCGAGCCCCCGTGAGTAGCCGAGGGCCATCGGCGTGTAGTACCAGAGGACGTAGTCGGTGATCCCCTGGTCGGCGAGGAGCCCCTGGAGAAGATGGCTCAGGACCGCCTCGGTCTCTTCGGGAGACGTCCCGTGCGGCAGGCGCGGCACGGCGACCCGCACGCCGCCGGGACGCTCGCTCACCTCGAGGCGCGGGGGACCGTCCTCGACGCTCGGGTCGAAGAACACCGGCTCCTCGAAGAAAAAGACCCGGCGGTCGCGGGCGAAACGGCTCATCAGGTGCTGCGGACGCTGGTAGACGAAATCCCACCGCAGGTGGGAGAGGCAGACGAGGTCCGGCCTGGGGGCAGGACCGGACACCTCGTGAGAGGCCTCGCTAAAAGGCAGCATGCTCGAATTCCTCCTTCTCCTTCTTTCCCGGCGCGCGGCGCGCGGCCGGGTTCTGATCATGGGTCTCGGCAACCTCCGGCTCGCTCCGGAAACGCTCGATCTGCCGCGCGAGCTCCTCGGCGAGCGGCGGGTGGATCTCCCGCGTCCCCGCCGGATCGGGATAGCCCCAGAGACCGCTCCGGCAGTGGCGGTCGTCGTCCCACCCCGGATAGTCGAGGATCGGGTACAGGCAGAGACCGTGGACCGGGACCCCCGCGCGGCGGGCCGCGAGGACCTCTTCGGCCACATAGCGGAGCCAAGGTGCGCGGGCGCTGTCCTGGGCGCCGGTCTCGGCGAGGACCAGGGGCCGGCCGTAGCGCATCCAGGTCTCGCGCAGGATCTCCCGCAACGGGCGGTAGAGGGGGGTTCCCCGCTCGATCGTGGGCCCGTGCAGGAGCCACTGGTTGTTCGGGTAGTAGTTGAGCCCGAGGACGTCGAGATAGCGCGGATCGCCGCCGAGCTGCGGCCACAGGCGGCCCGCGATCATGTCCCAGGCCTGGAACTGGGCCCGCCGGTGCCCCTCGGCCTCAGCGGCCATCGCCGGCGTCGCGGGGTCCGCCACGATGTGGATCGCCGGGTCGCAATGGAGGATGCGCGCCCGCGCGTCGACGCTCCACACGGCGTCGGTCCCCGCCAGCGCCGCCCGCGCGAGCTGGGTCTTGAGCTCGAACCCCCGGCCCGTGGCGGCGGGGTTGAGATAGGCGACGTCCCCCCCTCCCCAGGACCAGAAGGAGATCTCGTTGACCGGCGCGTACCAGGGGATCTCGTCCGTCTCGGCGGCGATCAGCCGGGCGACGGCGCGGGCGTAGTCGGCGAAGCGGTCCACGAACCCGGGCCGGAAGATGTCGAGCCCGTCCGGCCAGCCGTAGTGGCAGAGGTCCCAGATCACCTGCACCCCCGCTTCCCGGGCCGCCCGCACCTGCGGCAGCAGGGAGGAGAAGTCCCAGCGGCCGGGGGCAGGCTCCACGCGATGCCAGCGCACCCCGTCGCGCACCGTGGTCATTCCAAGGTTGCGGACGCGAGCGTAGTCGGCGGCGGCGAAACGGTCGTGCTCGGTCGCTGCGATCAGGTCGAGACGCCTGCCATCACGCCGATGGTGACAGGAACACTCGAAGCCGGCCATCCAGAAGCTCTGAAACATGGGACCTGAACCATTTCCCCCTCTCTGGCGCCGTCAATTGTGCAAGACCTGGACCACGCACCCGGAACGTGCCTTCCCCCTGGGAGGGGCGAGCTTCTTCGCCGGAAGAGGGAAAACGACTGGGGAAAGCGGGTACCGCGGAGCTTGCAAGAGCTACACGCCGGCCGGACCTTTCTTCAGTGTTCCGCCTTCCGTTGAAACGGCACCTAAGAAATAGAAGGCCGGCACACCGC
>DASWRX010000199.1:0-4612 GCA_036402955.1 Thermoanaerobaculia bacterium | reverse complement strand
TCCCACAAAGCCTGAGATTCCCGCCGCCCTCGTGGCAGTCCTCCGGATAGACCCTTTTCCGGAGGAGATGACATGAACAGCTCTACGCAGCGAGGGAGGCTGACCGGGCTCGCAGTTTTCGCGGCGCTCGCGGTATTCGCGATGCCACCGGCGAAGGCCGCGGCGGAGACGGTCCGGATCGAGATCCAGATCCGGAACACGGCGGCGCTCACCGACGACTATCTGACCTGGGCGCCCGCCCCGGCCCGCATCCGCCTCGTGCCGGGCCAGGTGCCGCTCCCGGATCAACTGGTGGTGCTGACCAACGATCCGCCGCAGCCGGTCCCCGAGGGCCGGCAGGCGCCGCTGGACGGCGACGTCCTGTTCGCCGAGTCGGTGCGGCCGGGACAGACCGCCACCCAGGAGACCCTGAAGCTGATCCTGCCGGGCAACGGCACCTGGAGAAGCTTCGTGGTGGCCGGCAAGTTCGGACGACCCAGCACGCGCGACAAGGACGCGGTGATCGAGGTCCATCTCGGCTCGGCGGGCGGCCCCCTCGCCGGCACCCACGCGCTGATGGTGCGCATCCGCAAGGACGCCTGGACGCTGACGCCGCTGGAGCGCGACCGCTTCCTGCGGGCCATCGCCCATCTTCATTTCGACCGGAACGCCTATCTGCGTTTCGTCAACATCCACGACGAGGCGGCCAAGGGCAAGCTGAATCGCGACACCCCCCAATACTGGCCGGACCAGAGCCACGGCATGGCCGGCTTCCTTCCCTGGCACCGGGCGTTCCTGCTCGAGTTCGAGCGCGCGCTGGAGAAGGATTATCCCGACGTCGCCCTCCCCTACTGGCGCCTGTCGGAGCGCTCCAACCTCTTCACCCGCGAGTTCATGGGGGCGAACCGGATCGGCGGCGGCGAGGAGATCGTGCCGGCGGAGTTCACGCCCTCCCATCCCCTCGAGTTCTGGGAGATCGACGGCGAGTCGCTGACGCGCTTCGCGAAGGACCGCACCTCGCCCACGGAGCTCTCGCGGTTCAGCACCGAGAGCCAGTCCCTGGGCTCTTCGGACAGCTACGCCGGCTTTCGCCGCACCGTCGAATCGAACCCCCACAACAACGGGCACAACTGGGTCGGCCCCTGGATGCAGAACTGCATGATCTCGCCGAAGGACCCGATCTTCTGGGTGTTCCATTCCGAGTTCGATCGCCTGTGGGCCAAGTGGCAGTGGCAGTACGGACGCTTCGGGACCGCCGGAGCGGAGCCGAAGGATTACGCGCCGGTGGGCTCCTACGATCCCAACGGCGCCGGCTGCAAGGACCCGAAGCCCGGCTGCACGCCTCTCGGGCACTGGCTGAGGGACACGATGTGGCCGTGGGACGGGACGTCGGGCCCGGGGGTGAACTTCGGGGCGACCCGGCCGCCCCAGCGTTACGACGGGCAGTTCCCCGCCTCGGCCGTTCCCGGGCTGTGGCCCGCCGCTCCGGTGTCGCCGCGGCCCGCCGACATGATCGATTACGCGGGCCTCGCCGCGGACCGCCAGGACATGGGCTTCGCCTTCGACGACGTCCCCTTCGGCGCGGCGCCCAAGACGTCTCCGCGGTTCGAGACGGAGGCGTTCCAACTGCCGTCGGCGGCCGATCTCGCGCCGCTCGGCCGGGTGGTGGCGGACAGGGAGCAGCCGGATGAGATCCGCGCCCTGGCGCTGCGCCGCATCGCCGACGTGGACGAAGCGACGACGGTGGACCGCGCCCTCCAGATCCTCCGCGATCCTCACGGCGGCGGCGGCCAGCTCGACGCCGAGGCCGTCGGTCTGCTCAACGTCCAGATGATGTTCACCGATGAAGGCAGCCGGCGGCACGGGGAGATCCACGCGGCGCTGCGGGGAGCGCTCACCGACCCGCGGCGGCAGGTCCGCACGGCGGCGCTGGGCAGCCTCGCGTCCCATCACGACGCCGAAGCGGTCCGCGTGCTGACCGAATCGCTCGCTCATCCGGACGGAGCGCTCTTCCCGGCCGCCGAGGCCATCCGCGCGCTCGCCGTGGCCGGGATCGGCGACCACGCCGCCGTGGTGCGGCCCTATCTCGACAGCCCGGACGCGGACGTCCGGGCGGCCGCCGTCACCGCCCTGCTCGGCGACGCGGCGAGCCAGCCGCGCATCGTGCGCGCGATCGCCGACCGGTCGGAGCCGTTCGCGGCCCGCGACGCGGCGATCACCGCGCTGGCCCGCGGCGTCCCCGGCGCCGCCCAGGCCGCGGCCACGTTGCTGGCCGATCCCGGCACCGATCCCCGCCTCCGCGCCCGCGCCGAAGCGGCGGTGGCGTTCCGGCTCCGCGCCTCCGGTCTCGGCGAGGCGGAGCGCTCCACCCTGAACGATTCTCTCAATAGCAAGAAGGAGACACGGCGATGAGCGCGATTCCGACCTTCCCCCAGATCCGGGCCATCCTCGACGCGCTGGTGGACGGGCGCTGGGAGTTCCTGAAGGACATCCACGGCCCGACTTTCGAATGGACCACGAAGCCGCAGCTCCAGGCGGCCGTCGTGCGGCCCGGCGGGAGCCAGGAGTACCGCCTGATCGATCCGGAGCTGGCCCGCCAGGGACGGGGGCGCGAGACCAACCTGATCCAGGCGCTGGTGAAGGGGGTGGGCGGCTTCTCCCGGATGCCGAAGGACGGGCCCTACGCGAAGCCGGAGCAGATCGACGCCATCGTGGCCTGGATCAACGGCGGCATGCCGGACTGAGGGAGCGCTAACGCGCGCTCAGGTAACCAAAGAGGTACTCGAACAGCTCGACGTGGTTGAGCGCCGCGTCGGCGTCGCGCCCCCAGGCGGTGAGCCCGTGGTCGCGGATGAGGCAGCCCGGCACCCGCGGCGGCTCGGCCGCGAAGCGCCGGGCCATCTCCTCCGCGATCCGCGGCACGTCGGCGTGATTGCGGAGGACGGCGAGATCGACCTCCGGCTCCTCGTCCCAGATCCCCAGCCCCTTGATCATCTCCAGCGGCGGCAGCCGCAGCGAATCCCCCGCCGTGAGCCGGGCCGCCACGTTGCCCGGGATCGAGTGGACGTGGAAGCAGGCGCGGGCCTCGGGGAACAGGCGGTAGATGGCGTCGTGGAGGCTGGTCTCGGCGGACGGGCGGTCCTCGGGCCTCCCCCGCTCCAGCACCTCGCCGCCGGGCGCGACGCGCAGGAAGTCCTCGCGGCGGAGGTGGCCCTTGAGCTTGCCGCTGGCGGTGATCCAGAACGAGCCGTCGGGCTCGCGCAGCGACAGGTTGCCCGCCGTGCCCATCATCCAGCCCCGCCCGTAGAACAGGCGGGCGACGCCGGCCAGCAGGTCGCGGGGATCGTCGGGGCTCATGGAGCGAAAAACTCTAGCAGAAGCGCTCTCTCCCCGGCGTCTCTCTTCTGCTACATTCAGGCACTGTCTGTCTGAAGGAGGACACGACCATGGCCACGCTGACGCTTCGCGACGAGAACCGGGTGATCGAGGACCCGGCCGAGATCTCCCGCTTCCTGGAGGGGCTCGGCCTCTGGTATCGCCGTTTCGAGGGCTCGGACGACCTGCCGGAGAACGCCGCCGACCAGGAGATCCTGGACGCTTATCGGGAGCCGATCCGGAAGCTGATGGCGGAGGGGGGCTACGTCACCGCCGACGTGATCAACATCAAGCCGGAGATCCCCGGCCTCGAGACCATGCTCAACCGGTTCAACAAGGAGCACTTTCACGACGAGGACGAGGTGCGCTTCATCGTCCACGGGCGCGGGCTGTTCCACATCCATCCCCAGGAGGGGCCGGTGTTCAGCATCGAGGTGGTCAAGGGGGACATGATCCGGGTGCCGCGCGGCACGCACCACTGGTTCGACCTCTGCTCCGACCGCACGATCCGGGCGATCCGCCTGTTCCAGGACACCTCGGGCTGGACGCCGCACTACACCGAGACGGGCGTGGATTCCCAATACCAGCCGCTCTGCTTCGGACCGGCCTACATCCCGCCGATCGGAGTGCTGTAGGCAGGTGCCGCTGCCGCCCGGCGTCGCGGCCGTCCTGACCGACATCGAGGGGACGACCACCTCGATCTCGTTCGTCTACGACACCCTCTTCCCCTACGCCGAGGCGCGGCTCGAGCCGTTCTGCTCCCGTCCGGACCCCGGCCCCGAGACCGCCGAGGCGCTGGCTCGGCTGCGCCATGAATACGAGGACGAGATCCGGCAGGGGGCGGACGGCCTTCCCGGCTTCGGGAACGGCGCGCCCTACGCCCGCCACCTGATGCGGCTGGACCGCAAGTCGACCGGGCTCAAGGCGCTCCAGGGATTGATCTGGGACGAGGGCTACCGCTCCGGAGCGCTGCGCGGGCAGGTCTTCCCGGACGTGGCCCCGGCGCTGGCGGCCTGGGCGCGCTCGGGCGTGCGGCTGCGGGTCTTCTCCTCGGGGAGCGTGCGGGCCCAGAAGCTCCTCTTCGGCCAGTCCGCGGCCGGGGACCTCGCCCGCCTCTTCGAGGGCTTCCACGACACCACCACCGGCCCCAAGCAGGAGCCGGCCTCCTACCGCGCCATCGCCGCGGCGTTCGCCCTGCCGCCGGACTCCATCCTGTTCCTCAGCGACGTCCGCGGCGAGCTGGACGCCGCCGCCGCCG
>DASWRX010000198.1:0-8773 GCA_036402955.1 Thermoanaerobaculia bacterium | reverse complement strand
GTATTCGGTGACGGTCGAGTCGAGGAGCTGCCGCTGCTCGTCGAGGCCGTGGAGCTGGAAGTAGTCGGCCGCCAGCTCGGATTGCAGGCTGAGCCGCACGTTCTCGACGTCGGCGGCGCTCGCCTGAGCCGTGGCGACGTTGGCTTCGATCTGCCGGCGCACTCTCCCCCATAGGTCGAGCTCCCAGGTGAAATCGATCGGCACCTGGTAGACGGTCGCCGTGCCGCCCGAGGAGGAAGTCGAGCTGCCCGTGGAGCCCGTGGCCGACGAGCCGCTGCGGCCGGTCGAGCCCCGTGAGGTGGTCGCCTGCGCGCCCGCGGTGACGGTGGGGAACAGGCCGGCGCGGGCCAGCGCCACGGCGGCCCGGGCGCCGCGGAACTGCGCCTCGGCCTGGGCCAGGCTCTGGTTGGAGACGGAGACCTGCTCCTCCAGCGCGTTGAGCTGGGGATCGCCGAACAGCTCCCACCACTTGCCGCGCAGCACGGCGTCGCTCGGCTGCGCCCGCTTCCAGCCGGCCGGCGGCGCCTCCTTGAAGGCGTTCGGCGCCGCCGCCGAGGGCCGCTTGTAGTTGGGACCGACGGCGGCGCAGCCCGCCGCGAGACAGCCGATCGCGAGCACGATCGTCCAGCGCGTAGTTGAAAACATTGTTATTCCTCAAGCCTCCGAGCCCGCGGGCACGGTCCCGCGGCGGCGGTGGCGCGCCTCGCGGCGCTTCTCCCGCCAGAGCTGGAAGCGGTCGAGATAGATGTAGACCACCGGCGTCGTGTACAGGGTGAGGAGCTGGCTGAACAACAGCCCGCCCACGATGGCGATGCCGAGCGGCCGGCGCAGCTCGGAGCCGGTGCCGATGCCGATCGCCAGCGGCAGGCCGCCGAGCATCGCCGCCATGGTGGTCATGGTGATCGGCCGGAAGCGCAGCAGGCAGGCCTCGTAGATGGCGTCGGCCGGGCTCTTCCCCTCCTTGCGCTCGGCCTCGATCGCGAAGTCGATCATCAGGATCGCGTTCTTCTTGACGATGCCGATCAGCAGGATGATGCCGATCAGCGCGATCACCGACAGCTCGGTGTGGGTGATCATCAGCGCCAGCAGGGCGCCGACGCCGGCCGACGGCAGCGTCGACAGGATGGTGATCGGATGGATGGTGCTCTCGTAGAGCATGCCGAGCACGATGTAGACGGTGAGCAGCGCCGCCAGGATCAGGATCGGCTCGTTCTTCAGGGAGGCCTGGAACGCCTGCGCCGTGCCCGCGAAGCTGCCCTGGATGCTGGCCGGCAGCCGGATCTCGGTCTCCGCCCGGTTGACCGCGGTGACGGCGGTGCCGAGCGCCACCCCGGGCGGCAGGTTGAACGAGAAGGTGATCGACGGGAACTGCCCCTGGTGGTTGATGGTCAGCGGCGCGTTGGTGGTCTCGTAGTGCGTGAAGGCCGCCAGCGGCACCAGGTGGCCGTCGTTGGTCTTGACGTTGATGTACTTCAGGCCGTCCGGGTTCTGCCAGAACCGCGGCTCGACCTCCATGACCACGTGATACTGGTTGAGCTGCTGGTACATGGTCGAGACCTGGCGCTGGCCGAAGGCGTCGTAGAGCGTGTTGTCGATCATCGCGGGGGTGATCCCGAGCCGCGCGGCGGTGACGCGATCGATCACCAGCGAGGTCTGGAGCCCCTTGTCCTGCTGATCGGAGTTGACGTCGACCAGCTCCTTGACGGTGCGCAGCTTGCGCAGCACCTGGGGCGCCCATTGCAGCAGCTCCTGGGTGTTGCTGCCCTGGAGCGTGTACTGGTACTGCGCGTTGCCGCCGCGGCCGCCCACCCGCAGGTCCTGCACCGGCTGCAGGAACAGGTTGGCGCCGGGCTCGTGGGAGAGCTTCGGGCGCAGGCGCGCGATCACCTGATCGGCCGTGATCTTCCGTTTCGCCTTGAGCGCCACGAACATGCGCGCCGAGTTGTTGCCGCCGGTGAAGGCGGTGACGGTCTCCACCGCCGGATCGCGCTGGACGATCCCGGCGAGCCGCTTCAGGCGCCCCTGCATCGCCTGGAAGGAGCTCGACTGGTCGGCGACGATCGAGCCGTTCAGCCGGCCGGTGTCCTGCTGCGGGAAGAAACCTTTCGGCACGATCATGTACAGATAGACGCTGGTCGCCATCGTCAGCAGCGTGATCGCCAGCGTCAGACCCTGGTGCCGCAGCACCCAGGTGAGCGACCTCTCGTAGCCCTTGTGGATCCAGTCGAAGCCCCGCTCGCTCAGCATGTACAGCCGCCCATGCTTCTCCCGCTCGCGCGAACGCAGGAGCCGGGCGCACATCATCGGCGTGGTGGTGAGGGAGACGACCAGCGAGACGGCGATGGCGATCGAGAGGACGACGGCGAACTCGCGGAACAGGCGGCCGACGATCCCCCCCATCAGCAGGATGGGGATGAACACCGCCACCAGCGAGATGCTGATCGACATCACGGTGAAGCCGATCTCGCGGGCACCGCGCAGGGCCGCCGCCATCGGCGACAGCCCCTGCTCCAGGTAGCGCGTGATGTTCTCGACCACCACGATCGCGTCGTCGACCACGAACCCGGTGGCGACGGTCATCGCCATCAGCGACAGGTTGTCGATGCTGTAGCCGAGCAGGTACATGACGCCGAAGGTGCCGATCAGCGACACCGGCACGGCGACGCTCGGGATCAGCGTCGAGCGCACGTCGCGCAAGAACAGGAAGACGACGAGGATGACGAGCGCGATCGAGATCAGCAGCGTGATCTCGACATCGTGCACCGAGGCGCGGATGGTGGTGGTCGAGTCCTGGACCACCGACAGGTCGATCGCCGGCGAGATCGACGCCTGGAGCTGCGGCAGCACGGCGCGCACCCGATCGACGGTGGCGATGACGTTCGCTCCCGGCTGACGGAAGATGATCAGGAGCACCGCGGGCCTGCCGTTGGCGATGCCGCCGGAGCGGAGATTCTCGACCGAGTCGGTGACGCTGCCGAGGTCGGAGAGCCGCACGGCGGCGCCGTTGCGGTAGGCGACGATCAACGGCTGGTACTCCGCGGCCTTGAGCAGTTGGTCGGTGGTGTTGAGCGTCCACACCCGGTCGACGCCGGAGAGCTCCCCCTTCGGCCGGTTGGCGTTGGCGTTGCCGAGCGCCGTGCGCACGTCCTCGAGACCGAGCCCGTAGCCGTTGAGGACGGTCGGATTGAGCTCCACCCGCACCGCCGGCAGCGCGCCGCCGCCGACGACGATCTCGCCGACCCCCTCGACCTGGGAGATCTTCTGCTGCAGGATGGACGAGGCCAGATCGTACATCTTCGGCGTCTCGACCATGTCCGAGGTCAGCGAGAGGAGCATAATCGGCGCGTCCGACGGGTTCGACTTGTGGAAGCGCGGATTGCTCGGCAGGTTGGCCGGAAGCTGGCCGCGCGCCGCGTTGATCGCCGCCTGCACGTCGCGCGTCGCGGCGTCGATGTTGCGGCTGAGATCGAACTGCAGGGTGACGTCGGTCGAGCCGAGTGAGCTCGAGGAGGTCATCTCGGTCACCCCGGCGATGCGCCCGAACTGGCGCTCGAGCGGGGTCGCCACCGAGGAGGCCATCGTCTCCGGGCTGGCGCCCGGCAGCCCGGCCGAGACGTGGACGGTCGGGAACTCCACCTGCGGCAGCGGCGAGACCGGCAGCAGCCGGAAGGCGAGGCCGCCGGCGAGCGCGATGGCCACCGTCAGCAGCGTGGTGGCGATCGGCCGCCGGATGAAGGGCTCCGAGATGTTCATGCTCCCTCCACCGGCCGGAGCCCTTCCGCCCCCCGCTCCTCTTCATGGGACCGGTTGCGGGTCAGCCGCTGGGCCAGGCGGTCGAAGGCGATGTAGACCACCGGCGTGGTGTATAGCGTCAGGAGCTGGCTGAAGATCAGGCCGCCGATGATCGCGATGCCGAGCGGCCGCCGCAGCTCGGCGCCGATGCCGGAGCCCAGCGCCAGCGGCACGGCGCCCAGCATCGCCGCCATGGTGGTCATGATAATCGGCCGGAAGCGCAGCAGGGCGGCCTGGTAGATCGCCTCCTCCGCCGGCTTGTTCTCCTTGCGCTCGGCCTCGAGCGCGAAATCGATCATCATGATCGCGTTCTTCTCCACGATGCCGATCAGCAGGATGATGCCGATCAGCGCGATGATGCTGAACTCGCTGCCGCACAAGAGCAGCGCCAGCAGCGCGCCGACGCCGGCGGAGGGGAGCGTGGAGAGGATGGTCAGCGGGTGGATGTAGCTCTCGTAGAGCACGCCGAGCAGGATGTAGACGGTGACGATGGCGGCGAGGATCAGCAGCGTCGTGTTGCTCAGCGAGGCCTCGAACGACTGCGCGGTGCCCTGGAACCCGGCCTGGATGCTGGCCGGCATCCCGAGGTCCTGCTTGGCCTGGTTGACCGCCTTCACCGCCGCGCCCAGCGACGTGCCGGGCGCCAGGTTGAAGGAGACGGTGACCACCGGGAACTGCCCCTGGTGGTTGACGGCGAGCGGCGCGGTCGTCTCCTCAACCCGCGTGAAGGCGGCGAGCGGCACCGAGCCGCCGGTCGCCGAACGCAGGAAGACGTCGGAGAGGTCCTGCGGGTTCTGGTGGAAGCCCGGCTGGGTCTCCAGCACCACGCGGTACTGGTTGAGCTGGGTGAACATGGTCGAGATCTGCCGCTGGCCGTAGGCGTCGTAGAGCGTGTCGTCGAGCATCTGCGGCGTGATGCCGAGCCGCGACGCCGTGCTGCGGTCGAACACCAGGCGCGCCTGGAGGCCCTGG
This sequence comes from Thermoanaerobaculia bacterium, assembly GCA_036402955.1. Classification (GTDB taxonomy): domain Bacteria; phylum Acidobacteriota; class Thermoanaerobaculia; order Multivoradales; family UBA5704; genus DATARR01. Next base: position 4,009 of record DASWRX010000198.1, on the reverse strand, counting down.
TTCTGCTGATCGCTGCCGACGTCGGCGAGCTCGGGGAGCCCCTGCAGGCGGGCGACGAAGCGCGGCACCCAGACGGCGAGCTCCGCCGCGTCGGCGTCCTCCAGGCTGTACTGGAACTGCGCCCGGCTCACCCGGTCCTCCACCGACAGGTCCTGCACCGGCTGCATGTAGAGCGTGATGCCGGAGACCTTCGCGGCCTTCGGCGCCAGCCGCCGGATGAGGTCGCTGGCGCTGATCCCGCGGTCGGCGAGCGGCTTCAGGTTGATCTGCAAGCGGCCGGTGTTGATCGTCGTGTTGTTGCCGTCGACGCCGATGAACGACGACAGGCTGGCGACCGCGGGATCCTGGAGGATCACCCGCGCCAGCGCCTGCTGGCGGTCGGCCATGGCGGCGAACGACACGTCCTGCGGCGCCTCCGAGACGCCGAGGATGACGCCGGTGTCCTGGATCGGGAAGAACCCCTTGGGGATCAGCAGGAAGAGCAGGACCGTGGCGACGAGGGTGCCGGCCGCGACCACCAGCGTCGCCGTCTGGTGCTTGAGCACCCAGGTGAGCGTCCGGCCGTAGGCCTCGATGATCCGCACGAACACCCGTTCCGAGGCCTTGTAGAAGCGCCCCTGCTGGGACTCCGGCTTGTGGCGCAGGAGCTTGGCGGACATCATCGGCGTCAGCGTCAGCGAGACGGCGGCGGAGATCAGGATGGTCACGCTGAGCGTCACCGCGAACTCGCGGAACAGGCGGCCGACGACGTCGCCCATGAACAATAGGGGGATCAGCACGGCGATCAGCGACACCGTCAGCGAGAGGATGGTGAAGCCGATCTGCTCGGCCCCCTTGAGCGCCGCCTCCAGCGGCTTTTCCCCCTGCTCGATGTAGCGCGAGATGTTCTCGATCATCACGATCGCGTCGTCGACCACGAAGCCGGTGGAGATGGTGAGCGCCATCAGCGTCAGGTTGTTGAGGCTGTAGCCGAGCAGATACATCGCCCCGAAGGTGCCGACCAGCGTCAGCGGCACCGCCACGCCGGGAATGATGGTGGCGGGCAGCGTGCGCAGGAAGAGGAAGATCACCATCACCACCAGGGCGATGGTGAGCATCAGCTCGAGCTCCACGTCGCGCACCGAGGCGCGGATCGTGGTGGTGCGGTCGGTGAGGACCGTCACCTCCACGGAGGTCGGCAGCGAGGCCCGGAGCTGCGGCAGCAGCCCGGTGATGCGGTCGACGACGCTGATGATGTTCGCCCCGGGCTGGCGCTGGATGTTGACGATCACCGCCGGCGTCTCGTTCATCCACGCCGCCTGCCGCACGTTCTCGGCGGAGTCGACGACGTTGGCCACGTCCGACAGGCGCACCGGCGCGCCGTTCCTGTAGGCGACGATCAGCGGCCGGTATTGATCGCTCGACAGGAGCTGGTCGTTGGCGCCGATGGTGAAGGACTGGCGGCTGCCGTCGAAGCTCCCCTTGGCCTGGTTGACGTTGGCGGCTCCCACCGCCGTGCGCACGTCCTCCAGGGTGAGGCCGTAGGAGGAGAGCGCCGTCGGGTTGGCCTGGATGCGCACCGCCGGCTTCTGCCCGCCGCTGATGCTGACCAGACCGACGCCGGCGAGCTGCGAGATCTTCTGCGCCAACCGGGTGTCGGCGAGGTCCTCGACCTGCGACAGCGGCAGCGTCTTCGAGGTCAGCGCCAGGGTGAGGACCGGGGTGTCCGCCGGATTCGTCTTGCTGTAGATCGGCGGGTTGGGCAGATCGCGCGGCAGGAAGGTGCCGCCGGCGTTGATGGCGGCCTGCACCTGCTGCTCGGCGACGTCGATGTCGAGGTCGAGGGTAAACTGGAGGGTGATCACCGAGCAGCCCTCGGAGCTGCTCGAGGTCATCTGGTTGAGGCCCGGCACCTGCCCGAACTGGCGCTCGAGCGGCGCGGTGACCGCCGAGGCCATCACATCCGGGCTGGCGCCGGGATAGAAGGTGATCACCTGGATCGTCGGATAGTCCACCTCCGGCAGCGCCGAGACGGGCAGCAGCCGGTAGGCGACGATGCCGACCAGCAGCAGGCCCACCATCAGCAGCGACGTCGCGATGGGCCGGAGGATGAACGGCTTTGACGGGCTCATGCGGCCGCCTTCCGGTGGCCGCTCCCGCGGCCGCCCGCGCTCCCGGCGGCTCCGCCCTGCTGCGAACGGCCGGCGCCGCCCGCTCCCCGGGCACCGCCGTTGGCGTCCGGCGTCGACGCGTCCACCTTCATCCCCGGCCGCAGCTTGTCCACGCCGTCGATGACCACCGTGTCACCGGGCGCGACGCCGCTCTGGATCACCACGTCGTCCCCCTCGGTGAGGGCGACCACGACGTTGCGCGATTCGACCGTGTGGTCCGGCTTGACCGCGTAGACGAACGTCGACTGCGGGCTGCGCTGAATGGCGGCGACGGGGACGGTGGTGGCCTGGCGCAGGACGTTCACCAGCAGGCGGGCGTTGACGAACTGATCCGGGAACAGCGCCTCGTCGGCGTTGGGGAAGATCGCCTTGATGCGGACGGTGCCGGTGGTGGCGTCGATCTGGTTGTCGATCGCCAGCACCTTGCCGCTGGCGAGCTTGCTCTTCATGTCGCGGTCGTAGGCATCCACGGAGAGCACCTGCCCGCCGTGCACCTGCGGCAGCACCTGCGGCAGGCGGTCCGCGGGGATGGTGAACAGCACGTCGATCGGCTGCAACTGCGTGATCACCACGATGCCGTTGGGATCGCTGGCGTGGACGATGTTGCCCACGTCCATCAGCCGCAGGCCGACCCGACCGCCGGTGGGCGCCGTGACGCGGCAATAGGCCAGGTTCAGCTTGGCGCTCTCGATCTGCGCCTGGTCGCTGGTCAGGGTCGCCTGGGCCTGGGCGACCGCGGCGGCCTGGGTGTCGAGCTGCTGCTTGGCGATCGAATCCTGGGCGTAGAGGACCTGGTAGCGGTGGAGATCGACCTCGGCGTTGTGGAGCACCGCCTCGTCCTTTGCCCTCTGTCCCTGGGCCTGCATGAGCTGGACCTGGAACGCCCGCGGATCGATCTCGGCCAGCAGGTCGCCGCCGCGCACGATCTGCCCCTCGCGGAAGTCGATGCGGAGGAGCTGCCCGTCGACGCGGCTCTTGACGCTGACGGTGTTCAGCGACGCCACCGTCCCCAGGCCGTTCAGGTAGACCCCGACGTCCTTGGTCTTCGCCGTCGCCACCAGCACCGGCACCGGCCGCTGCGGGCCCTTGCCGCCGGCAGCGCCGGCCGCGCCAGCGTCCCCGGCCGCCTGCTTCTGCTGGGCGGCGCGGTGGCTGTACCCGTACCAGCCCACGGCGACCACGGCGAGCACCAGCAGCCACGGCCACCAGCGGCGCCGGCCGTGGACCTCGGGCTCCTCCGGCGCGGTCGGAGCCGGCGGCGCCTTCTCCGGAGCCTTGGGGGCCGGCGGGGCTTCCTTCACCTGCGTTGGGGTTCTTTCGGAGATCATCTGGGTTATGCCTCTGGAATGTCGTTATTCCTGAATTTCCTGGCTCGAGAAACCGCGATTCAACCTTGCGCGGAGCGGGAGGCGGCCCGCGCCGCCTGGGCGCCATTCTAGACGCCCGGGCGCGGGGGAAGGGTTAAGAAAACGTAAAGGATGGCCCAACTCTCACGCTATTATCCCAAATACTGTGGCTTCTTCACCGTCGTATCGAAATGGTCACTGGTCTTGTAGAGCTCGAACCGCCCGTTCTGGGCGACCGTCGCCGTCCTCGCGAGCAGCGCCGAGACCTGGGACGCGCTCAGCGGCTGGAAGGTCTTCGCCGCGTTCACCGCCTGGTCGAGGATGGGGAGCGAATCGATGCCGGTGATCACCACGCTGACCGGCAGGCTCATCGCGTAGTGCAGGCACTCGACGGGCGTGACCGCCTTGCTGTCGAGGATGATCTTGTCGCCCATCGACTTCATGCCCAGCACGGCGATCCCCTGCTGGAGCGCCACCGGCAGCACCTTCTTCTCGAAGCTGTTGAAATGGGCG
>DASWRX010000197.1:0-67929 GCA_036402955.1 Thermoanaerobaculia bacterium | reverse complement strand
TACCCGGAGGCTGCGTAATGCGGCCGCACGAGAGACCACCGGTAAGCCGTGTGCGGGAAATCCGCATGCACGGTTTGAAAGGGGGTCTTGACTTCCAACGCTGCGGCAACGCGGACAAGGAGTAAGGATCTACCAATGCCGTGAATGATTATCATTCATGCCATGAATGATCTGCAACGGGACGACGGAGAACGGTACACTGGAGACGATGGACGAAGCGGCTCTGCTTCCCTTCCGTGAATATCACGCCCGCCGCGAACGCGAGCTCCGGCAGAAGAGGGAAGCGCTCCGCCTGGACGTGCTGGAGCGGGCGCGGGACGCCGTCCGCCGGACGGCCCCACTCTTTCCCGCCGTCAGGGCGGTCTACCTCTTCGGGTCGCTCCTCCGGTCCGGACGTTTCCGCCCGGACTCGGACGTCGACGTGGCGATCGACTGTGAGGACATCGAGGCGGAGACCCCGTTCTGGAGGATGCTGGAAGAGGCGCTCGAAAGGGATGTCGATCTTCGCCCGCGGGTGGGAGCGGTCGCCCGGGCAGTAGAGGAGGGGGGCGAGCTCTGTTATGAACGAGAAGTTCCTGGTTCTTGAACGGAACATCCAGAGCGATTTGGAGGCGATCAACCGGCTGTTCGAGGCGCTCGGTGCTCCGGAGCTGGGGGATTCCGAGCCGCAGGAGTCCCTGATCGTCACCGCCTACCGGCTGCACGGCCTCTATACGGCTTTCGAGAATATCTTCCGGAACGTTGCCGCGGCGTTCGAGAACCACCTCGACCCGTCCAGTTGGCATCGCGATCTCCTGCAGCGGATGCGTCTCGACCTGAGCCCCATCCGCCCGGCGGTGATCGATTCCGCGGCCTATGAGAAGCTGGACGAGATGCGCCGCTTCCGGAACGTCTTCCGCACCCTGTACGGCCTGGATCTGGACCCGCTCCGCCTGCGGGTGGTCCTGCACAAAGCCCTGGAGCTCAAGCCCCTATATAGGGTTCAGATCGGGCGGTTCCTCGAATTCCTGCGGGGCATTGAGTAGACCGCGGGAGTGATGGCACAGGCATTGCTTAGTACAATAGGCAACCAGAGGCGCTGACATCCAAGTGAATTCCTCCCATGTGTGCCTCTGGCCTTTCTTCATCATCTCCCGGACGGAATCGGTCCGGCCGGTCAATGGAGGGAAGCGACCATGTTGCGATGGGCCCTGATCTTCCTCATCGTCGCGCTGATCGCGGCCGTCTTCGGATTCGGCGGCATCGCCACGGGCGCGGCGGGGATCGCCAAGATCCTCTTCGTGCTGTTCCTGGTCGTCTTCGTGATCTCGCTCATCATGGGCCTGGTCCGGCGAGCCTGAGGTGCTGGAAGCGGTCCGCAAGGAAACTCCCAAAGAGGATCTTCCTCGCCCCAACATCAGGAAGCTCCGCGACCTGCTGGAGGGGCCGTTCGGCGTCAGGTCGATCGCGCTGACCGGCCTCTTCATCCTGGCCCTGTTCTATACGCTCTACTTCGGGCGGGCGTTCTTCCTCCCCATCGTGCTCAGCCTGCTGCTCAGCTTCCTGTTGAGCCCGGTGGTGCGAGGCTTGAAAAAATTCCACATCCCGGAAGCCCTGAGCGCCGCCGTGATCGTCCTGGGCGCGGTCGGGGCGCTCGTCTTCGGCATCGTCCAACTCGCCACGCCCGCCTACGACTGGGCGGGGAAGGCCCCCCAGAGCCTGCGCAGGATCGAGAGCCGGATCCGCGATCTGAGGAAGCCCGTGCAGACGATGAGCCGGGCGACCCAGCAGGTGGAGAACATGACCAAGGCCGCCGGCGTGCCGGACACCGCCAAGGTCCAGGTGACCACGGAGAGCCTCGGCGCGCGAGTGCTCAGCGGGGCGACCGAGCTCGTCGCCGACGCCGTGGTGATGTTCATCCTCCTCTACTTCCTGCTCGCCTCCGGGGACATGTTCCTGCGCAAGCTGATCAAGGTGCTGCCGAGCCTCGAGGACAAGAAGCGGGCGGTCGAGATCGCGCGCCAGATCGAGACGGAGATCTCCGCCTATCTCGTCACGATCACGCTGATCAACGTCGCCGTGGGACTGGCGGTGTGGGGGATCATGGCGCTGATCGGCGTGCCCAATCCCCTGCTCTGGGGAGCTCTCGCGACCTTCGCCAACTACATTCCCCTGCTCGGCCCCCTCACCATGATCTCGGTGCTGGCGATGGTCGGGCTCCTCACCTTCCCGGACCTGCCGCACGCGCTGATGCCGCCGGGAGCGTTCATCGGCCTGCACGTCCTCGAGAGCTACCTGCTCACGCCCACGATCCTGGGGCGCCGGCTGACGCTCAACCCGGTGGTGATCTTCCTCGGCCTCATCTTCTGGGGCTGGATGTGGGGGATCACCGGCGCCCTCCTCGCGGTGCCGATCATGATGGTGCTCAAGATCTTCTGCGAGCATAGCGAGCCGCTCGCCCCGATCGGCGAGTTCCTGGGGAACTAGCCTCGCCTCAGTCCTCGACCACGACGGCGCCGATCAAGGGCGGGGAAGGGGGCCGCCTCTCTCCCGCCCCCTTTTCGCGGGGCTCCCTACGGCTCTTCGCCCTCTTCCCAGCGGTCGATGTCGCGCCGCTCCTTTTTGGTCGGGCGGCCGGCTCCCTTCTCGCGCTGGACCGGCGGCCGGCGGAGCAGCCGCTGGAAGGGATCGGACGCGGGCCGCGGCGGGCTCAGGTCCTCGTAGAGGGTGCGGGCCTCCTCCTTCGATACCGGCTTGTCCCGCAGCTCCTTGACGATCAGCACCCGCGTCCATTCGCCGATCTCGACGTCGAGCCGGTCGCCGGGGACGAGGTTGCGATGGGGCTTGGCGGTCTGGCCGTTGACGCGCACCCGGTTGAGGTCGACGGCGTGGGTGGCCTGGGTGCGGGTCTTGAACACGCAGGCGACGTGCAGCCATTTGTCGAGCCGGACAGACATGGGCGAAGTCTACCGCGACCCGGCGACGGTTCGGACCACCAGCGAGGCGCGGCGCAGCGCGTCGCCCATCTCACCCGGACCGGGCGGATGCCGGAACAGTGGCTCGTAGTCCTCCAGCCGCTGAGGCCAGGGGACTCCGGGAGGCGGGGGCGCCAGGCCGCCGACGGCGGCGAAGAACAGGAGGTAGCCGAGGAGAGCCGTCACCGCCGCGGCCATCCACCGGAGAGCCGGCCATCGACCCTGCAGGAACGCCGCGAAGCCGATGGCCAGGGCGGGGAGGGCGTCGATCAGGAACCGCTGGCCGTAGCCGCCCGCGTTGCTCCACTCCGACCACCAGCCGTAGAGCACGGCCACGGCCAGGAACCAGACGGCGGCGATCGGTCCCCAACCTGCCGAGCGCCGGGCCATCCCCCTGCCGGCAGCGATGGCCAGTCCCACGGCCGCGAGCAGCAGCGCCGGGTGAAAGAAAAAGAGCCCGTGGACCGGCGAGAAGAGCACGTTCCAGGGCGAGGCGGCCGAGACCACCCAGACACCGCCGTAGGGAGGAGCCCAGGCCTGGAAGAGCCAGCGCCACCAGAAGGGGAGCGGCAGGAGAAGGAGGGTGAGGCCGGCGGCGAAGGCGAGCCACGGCCGGATCCGCGGGGTCCCCGGCCGCGGGGAGAGCGCCAGCAGGGCCGGCGCCGCGAGAGCCACCGAGCCGTAGCGCAGGAGCATCGCGCCGCCGACGATGGCGCCGGCCGCGAACGCGAGCCCGAGGCTGCCGGATTCCCGCTGGCGGACGAGCGCGAGGAGCAGGAGGGCCGCCAGAGCGAAGACCGGCGCGTGGGTCATCCCCACCAGCGAGTAGAAGATCAGCGGGCCGCCGAAGAAGGTGAGAGCGGTCGCGGCGGCGGCGGTCCCCTCCGGGACTCCCATCCGGCGCAGGGCGAGGGCGATCCAGAGTAGCCCGAGGAGCGTGGCGGCGTTGCGGGCCAGCACGATCATCGCCGCCGAGAGGAAGACCCCGCGCGGCACCCGGCCGGCCGGCGGCAGCTCGGCGCCGCGCGCCAGCCAGCCGGTGGGGAGCAGGCGGCCGGCAGTCCTGCCGGCCAGGAACGGGAGCGCGTCGAGGACCAGGACGCCGGGCGGGTACTGCATCACCAGCCGGCCGGAAGGGGTCCCCACCAGGCCATTCATCACCGCGTGGTGGCCGTCCTCCACCCAGGGCTCGCCGTGGTCGGCGAGCGACTCGAGGGTGGCGAAGCTCGCCCAGCCGTCGCCGCCCAGCCCGCGGTCGAAGAGCACCATGTGCAGGGCGGCGAGGAGGAGGACGGTCCCGAGCGATCGAATGCGGAGGCGCACGCTTGGTAATCTATCCCGTCATGCGCGTCCCGCCCGAAGAGTTCGAAGCCCTGGTCGAGCAGGCCCTGGAAGGGCTCCCCGAAGAGTTCGCGGAGCTGCTGGAGAACGTGGCCGTGATGGTCGAGGAGGAGCCGGACCCGGAGGACCTCGAAGCGCTGGGCATGGAGCCGGACGAGGAGCTGTTCGGCCTCTACCAGGGAGTGCCCCTGGCGGACCGCGACTCCTTCTACCAGGCCGCCCTGCCGGACCGGGTGTTCATCTATCGCGGTCCCATCCTCCGCTTCTGCGAGAACCGCCGGCAGGTCATCCGCGAGGTCCGCGACACGGTGGTCCACGAGCTGGGGCACCACTTCGGGCTCGACGAGGAGGACATGCCCTACTAGGACGCCTAGAATGGGGCCATGCGGCGTTCCCGGCGGCGGCTCGTCTTCCTGGCCCTCGGCCTGCTCCTGACGGTGCTGGCCTCGACCTTCCTCTACATGTGGGGGATGGCCGCGCTCGAAGGCAAGCACCGCGACTTCTGGCAGAGCCTCGAATGGGCGGCCGAGACCCTGAGCACGACCGGCTACGGGGCGGACTCCGCGTGGGCCCACCCGGTCATGGTGCTGCTGGTGGTGACCGTCCAGTTCCTCGGCGTCTTCTTGGTCTTCCTGGTGTTCCCGATCTACCTGATCCCCTTCCTGGAGGAGCGCTTCGAGACGCGGCTGCCGCAGGAGGTGACGAAGAAAGATCTGGCGGGACACGTGGTCGTCTACCGCTACGGGCCGGCGGTCGAGACGCTGCTGGAGGAGCTGGCGGAGGCCGGGGTTCCCAGCCTGGTCCTGGAGGCGGACGAGGCGGTGGCCCGCCGCCTGTTCGAGCGCGGGGTGCGGATCGTCCATCGGAGCCTGAGCGACGGGGCGCTGCAGGCCGCCCGGCTGGGCGGCGCCCGGGCGATAGTGGCCAACGGCTCGGACGACGAGAACGCGGCGCTCAGCCTCTCGGCCCGGCAGCTCGGCTACCGGGGCACTCTCCTGGCGCTGGTCGAGGACCCCTTCCATCGCCAGCCGATGATGCTGGCCGGCGCCACGGCCGTGTTCACGCCACGCCACATCCTGGGAGCGGCGCTCGCCGCCCGCGCCTCGGCCCGCATCAATCCACGGGTGGGAGGTCTCCAGCAACTCGGCCGCAACCTGGAGGTGGCCGAGGTGCGGATCCATCCCGACAGCCCTCTCGCCGGGCACACGCTCGACGAGACGGCGATCGGGACGCGCACGGGCGCCACGGTGGTCGGCCAGTGGATCGGCGGCGAGCTGGTGGTGCCCGACGGCTCGGGGCTCCGCCTGGCGCCGGACGGCATCCTGGTCGTCGTGGGAAGCCACCGGAGCATCGATCGCCTGCACGATCTCGCGGGTGGAGCGGTGGCGCTGCGCCGGGAGGGGCCGTTCGTGGTGGGCGGGGGCGGGGAGGTCGGGCGCAAGGTGGCCGAGCTGCTGCGGGCCGTCGGCGAGGAGGTGCGGCTGATCGACCGCCACCCCGGCTCCGAGGTGGATCGGGTGGGCAACGTGCTCGACACTCGGTTGCTGGAGTCGGCCGGCGTCCGCGACGCGCAGGCGGTGATCCTGGCCCTCGACGCGGACAGCGCCACCCTCTTCGCGACGGTGATCCTCAAGGACCTGGCGCCGGAGGTGCCGGTGATCGCGCGGGTGAACGAGGCGGAGAACGTCGAGCGCATCCACCGCGCCGGAGCGGATTTCGCCCTGTCGATCAGCCAGGTCTCGGGCCAGATGCTGGCCAAGAAGCTGCTGGGGCTGGAGGCTGTCGCGGTGGACCCGCAGCTCAAGATCCTGAAGGTCGCCCCCGGCGGCCTGACCGGACGCCGTCCCGCCGACCTCGGCATCCGCCACCGGACCGGCTGCTCGGTCGTGGCGGTCGAGCGCGGGGAGGACGTCGTCGTCGAGTTTCCCCCCGATTTCCGGTTCGGCGCCGGGGACTCGGTCTATCTGTGCGGCAGCGGCGACGCGGTGCGGCGGTTCCGGGAGGTCTTCGGGCGGGCCTAGGATCTTGGGGTGAAAAAAAAGTCAGTTCCGGTTCGCTTCCAAGATATCGAGAAGGCGCTCTCCATGATCTCTCACAAAGGCACCGCTTCTCCGAGGACCCGGTTCCGGATGCGCTCTCTCAGCCCCTTCTCGGTCACCACATCGACTCGCCGGCCTAGCAGATCCTGAAGATCCATGAGAAGACCACCCAGATCCAGCAGGCTCCTTCCCTTCTCGAGATCGACCAGGAAATCGACATCGCTCCGCTCGTCGGCCTCGCCCCGGGCCACGGAACCGAAGACACGCACGTGCCCCGCTCCGTACCGGGTGGCGATGCGCAGGATCTCGTCCCGGCGGCTCCTCAGCTCCTCGATTTCCACCGGCTACCCCTTCCGCAGCTCCTCGATCTTGCGATCCCGTTCGTCCTCGAGGCGGCGGCGCTCGCGGACGTACTCCTCCTCCGCTTCCTGCCGCTTGGCGGGATCGTAGTTCGTCTTCAGATGGTCCTTGTAGAGGATCTCCAGCTCCGCGAGCCGGGCTTCGGCCTTGCGCCGCGCCTCCGCGATCTTCTCCCGCAGCTCGTCGCCGAAGGTCTCCTGCCGCGGCCGCTCGATCCCCTGCTTCTCCATCCGCTCCAGCGCCAGCTCGTACGCGGACTTCATCCCCGAGGTCCTGTCTTTGTCTGCCATGGGAAACAGGATAGCATCGGCCCGGGCGTTCATGCCAAAGTGGCACGTCCGAGGAGATCTCATGATCGAAGCGCAGAACCTGAGCCGCCGCTATGGCGACTTCACCGCCGTGGACGGCATTTCCTTCTCCGTCCGGGAGGGAGAGATCCTGGGCATGCTGGGTCCCAACGGCGCCGGCAAGACCACCACCATCCGCATGATCACCGGCTTCCTGCCGCCGACCGGCGGCCGGGTGACCGTGGACGGCAAGGATCTGTTCGAATCTCCCCGCGAGGCGCGCCGGCAGGTGGGTTACCTGCCCGAGAACGTCGCTCTCTACACGGAGATGCGGGTGAGCGAGTACCTGGACTACCGGGCGCGGCTCGAGGGGCTCTCGCGCGCCGAGGCGCGGCAGGCGATCGCCGTCGCCGTCGAGCGGTGCCTGCTGGGCGACGTCCGCGGGCAGATCATCGGCACCCTCTCGAAGGGCTACCGCCAGCGCGTCGGGCTCGCCACCGCCATCCTGCACAACCCGCGCGTGCTGGTGCTCGACGAGCCGACGGTCGGCCTCGACCCGCGGCAGATCATCTCTATCCGCGAGCTGATCCGCGAGCTCGGCCGCCAGCACACGCTGCTGCTGTCCACCCACATCCTCCCCGAGGTCGAGCTGCTCTGCGACCGGGTGGTGATCATCGATCGCGGGCGCATCATCGCCCAGGGGACGCCGGAGAGCCTGCGCCAGAGCTGGACGGGGAATCCGGCGGTGCGGGTCGATCTCAAGGGAGCTCCCGAGGGCGCCGGCGAGGCGCTGGCGGCGGTGCCGGAGGTGGTCCGGGTGACACCCGGCGGGATCCCGGGCAACTGGACGCTCGAATGCGCGCCCGGCGGCGATCCCCGCGAGGCGGTCTTCCGGACGGCGGTCGAGCGCGGCTGGGTGATCCTGGAGCTCGCCCGCGACCGGGGAGCGACCCTGGAGGACATCTTCGTGCGCCTGACGACCCACGACGCCGCTGTCGGCGAGGAAACCCCGGCCGAGCCGCGGCAGGAGGTGGTGGCGTGAACGGAGTCCTGGCGACCTTCCGCCGCGAGCTGCGGGCCTACTTCTTCTCGCCGCTCGCCTACATCGTCCTGTTTTTCTTCCTGACGGTGAACGGCGTCATCTTCGTCTACCTGGTGGGGCAGCTCAGCGATCCCCGCTCGGCCGGCGGGCCGCCGCTCGGCTACTTCTTCCGCGCCACCTGGCTGATGCTGCTCCTGCTGGGGCCGCTGCTGACCATGCGCCTGGTGAGCGAGGAGCTGCGCTCCGGCTCGATCGAGGTGCTGATGACGGCGCCGGTCACCGAGGGGCAGGTGATCGCCGGCAAGTTCCTCGCCGCGCTCACCTTCTACGCCTTCCTCTGGCTCCCCACCGTGGCCTACGGCCTGGTGATCTCGGCCTACGAGAAGGTGGACTGGGGCCCGATCGCCGCCGGCTACGTGGGGGTGATGCTGATCGGCTCGCTCTTCCTCGCCATCGGCCTCTTCGCCTCGGCGATGACGCGCAGCCAGCTCCTGGCGGCGATGACCACGGGAGCCCTGCTCTTCGTGCTCTTCCTGCTCGGGGTGTTCGAGGAGATGGTCAACAACGACGCGGCGAAGAAGGCGCTCGGCTACGCCAGCCTCTGGAACCACATCGACGAGTTCGCGAGCGGCATCGTCGACACCCGCCGGCTGGTCTTCTACCTCTCGGGCACGCTGTTCTTCCTGTTCCTGGCCAGCCGGGCGCTCGAAGACAAGAAGTGGAGATGACGTGATGGCTGAGAGGACACCAATGAACCGCCGCCAGCTCCTGCGGACGGGCACGCTGTCTGCCGGCGTCCTGCTGCTGGCCGCCCTGCTGCTGATCGTCAACTATTTCGGCTGGAAGTACTACAAGCGCTTCGACTGGACGCGCAGCCAGCTCTACAGCCTGTCGGAGCGCACCCGCAACGTGCTCAGGGGGCTGAGGCGGGACGTGGACTTCATCGTCTTCCTCTCGCCCGACCAGCAGCACGAGCTCTACCAGCCGACCAGCGAGCTGCTCCAGCGCTACGGGGCGGTGTCGCGGCGGGTCCACGTGCGGGTGGTCGATCTCGAGAAGAACCCCATCGAGGCCCAGCAGCTCGTCAAGCAGTACGGCGTGACGACGACCGGCGTCGTGGTGGCGAGCGGCAACGACAAGCGGGTGATCAACAGCAACGATCTCGCCGAGCTCGATTTTCGCTCGCAGGAGGCCACCGGGCAGCCGCAGATGACCGGCTTCAAGGGGGAGCAGCTCTTCACCAGCGCCATCCTCCAGCTCTCCGAGGGACGGAAGCCGCGGATCCTCTTCACCACGGGCCACGGCGAGCACGCGCTCGACGATCAGGGAGACCACGGCTTCTCGGGGGCCCAGGAGCTCCTCGGGCGCGACAACTTCGAGCTCTCGGAGTGGGCCTCGCTCGGCAAGCCCGCGGTGCCGGCAGGGACCGACCTGTTGGTGATCGCGGGCCCCACCAGCAGCTTCGTCCAGCCGGAGCTCGATGCCCTCTCGGCCTACCTCAACAACGGCGGCCGCATGCTCGTGCTGCTCGATCCCACCCTGGGGACGGCCGGCGCGGGCCTGGTCAACACCAATCTCGAGGGGTGGATCGCCCGCTATGGCATCAAGGTGGGTCCGGACATCGTGGTCGATCCCTCGAACCCGCTGCCGTACTACGGTCCCGAGACGATCTTCATCAAGAGCTACGGCGACCATCCCGTGACCAAGGCGCTCGCCCAGGCCGGCGTGCCGGTGCTGGTGAGCCTCGCCCGCTCCGCCGGCGCCGGGAGCGCGCCGGGCATCAAGGTCGTGGAGCTGCTGCGCACCACGCCCGAGGGCTGGGGCGAGACGGATCTCGTCCATCTCGACAAGGTCTCGCGCGATGCCCGCGACCTGGCCGGCCCGGTGCCGGTGGGGGCCGTGGCCGAGAGCTCGGCGACCGCTCCCGGCAAGCGGCCGATGCGGCTGATCGTCTTCGGCGACTCCGACTTCGCCACCAACCAGCTCCTGCACGCCAACACCCCCAACGCCGTGCTGCTGGCGAACACGCTCAACTGGCTGGTCGAGCGCGAGGCGCTGCTCGAGATCCCGGCGAAGAAAACGGAGCAGGTCCGGCTCACCCTGACGCAGGGCGAGATCCGCAACGTCTACCTGCTGGCGGCGGCCCTGCCCCTGCTGGCGGTCGCGCTGGGCGGCATGGTGTTCGTCCGCCGGCGCCGGTGAACGTGGAGGAGGTCATGACGGCATGAAGCCCCGCACGCTGCTGATCCTGCTCGTCGTCGTCCTCGGCCTGGGAGCCTTCATCTGTTTCTACGAGCGGAAGCTGCCGTCGAGCGAGGAGCGGACGACGCTCGGCAAGAAGGTCTTCAACGAGCTCCAGAAGGACGAGGTGACGGCGGTCGCCATCGAGACCGGCAAGGGGGCCGTGCGGCTCGAGCGGGCCGGCCCCGCGAAGCCCGCGAAAGCGAAGAAGGGAGGGGTGTCGGCCGAGCCGGCGGTCGAGTGGCGGATCGCCCGGCCGTTCGCCGCCCGCGCCGACTCGTTCGCGGTGGACCGCCTGCTGCAGGCGGTCACGGCGCTCGAGAAGACCCGCACGCTCGACTCCGTGGACCCCAGGGCGGTGGGGCTCGACCAGCCCCGCGCCACCGTGCGCCTGAGCACCGGGGCGGGCGAGAAGGTGTTGAAGCTGGGCGCCGAGGTGCCGCCGGGCGGCTCGCTGATCGCGGGGGTGGAGGGACGGCAGGGCGCCTGCGTGGTGAGCGACTCGATCCTCTCCGAGGTGGACAAGCAGCCCGGCGAATGGCGGGACCGCCTGATGTTCCGCGGCGACCGCGAGGCGATCCGGCGCATCACTCTGACCGGCACGGCCGGCGGTCCGGTCGTGCTCGCCCGCCGGCCGGACGGCTTCTGGATCGAGCGCCCCTTCGCCGACCGCGCCGACCGCGACCTGGTGGACGGCCTGCTCTCGGATCTGACCGGCCTCACCGCCGACCGCTTCCTGGACGGATCGACCGCGAAGCCCGCGGAGCTGGGGCTCGAGCCGCCGCGCGAGACGGTGGAGGTGGCCTTCTCTGGAGGTGGGGGCGCGGCGCCGTTGCGGATCGAGCTGGGCGGGCCGGTCACCGGCGGCGCGGCTCCGGAGGGGCAGCCGAGCGGCGAGTTGAGCTACGCCCGCCTGGGCGATTCCCTCTCCGAGGTCCGCACCCGCCTGCCGGAGTCCGCCCGGCGGGCTCCGGCGGACTGGCGGGCGCTCCAGCTCTCGGCCTTCGAGGTGCACCAGGTCGAGTCGGCCACGGTGCGCATGGATCACGACGTCCTGGAGCTCACCCGCGCCGGCACCGACTGGAAGCGAGGGAGCACGACGATCTCTTATCTGTCAGTGAGCGATCTCCTGTTCGCGGTGACCGGCGCTCGCGCCACCCGTCTGCTCACCCCCGCGGAGGCGCAAGGCCAGCGCGCCGGGCTGGGCCAACCGGCGCTCACCTTCGAGCTGCGCACCAGGGACGCGGGGACCGAGGCCCTGAGCCTCTATCCGCCGGTCCAGGGCGGGGTGCCGGCCCGGGCGGCCGGCCGCGGGACGGTCCTGATCCTGCCCGCGGACGCGCTCCAGCAGATCCAGGCCAAGCTGAAGACCGTCCGGGAGGCCAGGCCGGTCACGCCGGAGAAATAGCCGGAACGTTCAGGGCGGACCGTTCGGTCCCTGATCCTGCTCCTGATTCGGCGGCTGTCCCTGCCCCCTCCGCTGCTGCTGCCGCAGCCGTCTCTGCCGCATGCGCTCCAGGAAGCCGCCCGGCCTCTGCTGAGGGGACTCCGCGGTGGGATTCGCGAGGCCCGGCCCGGGGTTCGGCACGCGGAGACGGCCGACGATCTTCAGATACTCCGTCTCCTTCTCCGGGCCGAGCAGGTCGCGCGTCGCGAAGACGTTGTTGACGAGCGACCGCTCCAGGGCGAGATAAAGCCGCGACGACTCGTTCAGCAGCCCCTCCACCCGCTGCCGGTCCGGATCGGGGCGGGTCAGCTCCCGCCGCAGCGCCCGGTGGATCTCCGCGAGGTCCAGCCGCAGACGGGTGGTCTCCTGATAGAGGTTCCACTGGATGTCGAGGAACTTGCGGCGCTGATCCCCCTCGAGCTTGAGGCGGTCGGCGAGCCGGGCCAGCCGTGGGACGGGATCGCCGTTCCCGGGATTCCCCGCCTGCTGCTGGGGACGCGCCCCCTGGGGACCGGGGGGCGCCGCGGCCCGCCGCGCGCCGATCGCCGCCAGGATCCCGACGTTGAGCCCCACCGAGAGCAGCAGGGCGATGATCAGCCACCAGCGGCTCATCGCCGGATCTCCGCGCCCGCGGCGGACGCGGACGGCGATACGGCGTCCTCCACCCCGTCCCAGTAGCTCTCGGCAAGGTTGAACTCGGGACCTCCCAGCGAGGAGGATTCCGGAACCGGCTCGGCCGCCGGCCAGCTCCGGCCGACGCCGATGCCGGCCGCGGCGCCCGCGATCAGCGCGGCGGCGGCGGCGGCGCGCACCCAGCGGGGAGCGGCGGCCCACGAGACCCCGCCCGGCGCCGGCAGGCCGCGCGCGTGCGCCCTTGTCAGGGACATAATCCTGCCGGCGAACCCGGGCGGCGCTGGCGCCGCCGGCGGCAGAGAGAGCCCGTTCCAGGTGCGCTCGAGCCGCTGGTAGGCCGCGGCCAGCGCGGGCTCGCGCAGCATCCGCTCGCGCAGCTCGCGGGCGGGGCCGGGCGGCAACTCGCCGTGGAGCAGGCGGATCAGGTCGTTTTCGGTACCGCGTGTCATCGTTTCCTCTCTTCCGGTGAAACCCCCGGCGCCGCCGCTTCCTGCGCCGCTTCCAGGCGCCGCATCGCGCGGACGAGCCGGCTCTCGACCGCGCCGTCGGTGATTCCCAGGACCTCCGCCGCCTGTTTATAGGACAGACCCTCGAAACGGACCAGCACGACCACCGCCCGCTGGTTCTCCGGCAGCCCGGCGAGGGCCCGCCGGGTCGCCTGCCAGCGGCGGCGGCTCTCCAGCGCGGCGGCGGGATCGGCGGCCGCGTCCGGGGGATCGAAGGCGGGAGCGTCCCGCTCTCCCGGGTCCTCCCAGCGCAGGAAGCGCACCAGCTTGCGGCGCCGGAGCTTGTTCAGGCAGTGGTTGACCCCGATGCGGTAGAGCCAGGTGTAGACCTGGCCCTGCGGACGCACGTCGCCGGCCTTGCGGAAGGCCTTGAGGAAGACCTCCTGGGCGGCGTCGCGCGCCTCCTCGGGGTCTCCCAGCAGGCGCTCGCAGAGCCGGAGCAGCCGCTCCTGGTGACTTTCGACGAGCGCCGAGAACGCCTCGGCGTCCCCCGCGGCCACCCGCGCGAGCGCCTCCCACCCCGGATCGACGGCCGTTGCCGGCAAGGAATCGGTCGCCACCTCGTCGTTGCAACCCTCGCGGAGGGAAAATCCTGCGGCGCTCGGGCTCAGGAAGAAGAAGGGGAGCGCCGCCGCAGCCGTCTCAGGCAGGCCCGGCGGAGGGTCGAGAGCAGCCAGATCTCCCGGCTGTCGATGGTATCCCACCGGTAGATGGCGAGCAGCAGGGTCTCGCGCAGGAGATCCTCGGCCTCCTCCTCGCTCAGGTGGAAACGCGAGAACAGCGAGTCGATCTCGATCGCCAGCGTCGCGATGAGCGCCGTGACGGACCCGGCGGACTCCGGCGTCCCCGGACTCTTGGGAATCTGGTGGAAATCGGCCATGGTCGACGGCTTCAGATGCTGGTACCTTACCAGAAAGCAGGGTGGGTCTCGCTGCTGGAACCGTGACAAAATCCCGCCCGTGATCGTCGACCGCGTCACCCGATTCCTGACCTCCCCCGAAGCCGGCTCGTTCGAGGAGCTGGCGCTCGCCGCCTTCGCCTGGCAGTTCGAGCGCATCGAGCCCTTCCGCCATCTGTGCGAGCGGCGGGGCGTGAGCCCCCGCACCGTGACCGACTGGCGGCGGGTGCCCCCCGTTCCCACCACCGCGTTCAAGAGGCTGACCCTGGCCGCGGAGCCCGCCGCGACGGTCTTCCGCAGCAGCGGCACGACCGCCGGCGAGGAGCGGCGGAGCGTCCATCACCAGCCGTTCCCGGAGCTCTACCGCCGGGTGATCGACGCTTCCTTTCCTAGTTTCTGTCTGCCGTACGCCGGTCCTGGCGGGAGGTTGCCGATCCTCTCCCTGATCCCCGCGGCTGAGCAGCTCCCGGATTCGAGCCTCTCGTTCATGGCCGACCACATCCTCGCCCGCTACGGCGGCACGGAGAGCGTCACCGCCTTCGGTCCCCGCGGCGTCGAGGCGGCGAAGGCGCGCTCCTGGGCGGGAGCGCGGCAGCGCGAGGGGAAGCCCGTCCTGGTGCTCGCCACCGCCTTCGCCCTGGCCCAGTGGCTGGAGGGGCTGGAGCGGCTGGGCCTCAAGTTCCGCCTGCCGGCGGGCAGCGCCGTCTTCGAGACCGGCGGCTTCAAGGGACGGACGACCGAAATTACCAGGGAAGACCTCCTCGCCCGCCTGCAGGCCTGGGCCGGCGTGCCGGCCGGGTCCGTGGTCCGCGAGTACGGCATGACGGAGCTGACCAGCCAGTGCTACACCGGCGCTCTGCTGGGCGAGGATCCCGACATCTTCCTCACCCCCCACTGGCTGCGGGTCCGCATCCTCGATCCCGAGACGCTGGAGGAGGTCCCCGCCGGCACGCCCGGCCTGGTCTGCGTCTTCGACCTCGCCAACCTGGGCTCGGCGGTCCACCTGCTGACCGAGGACCTGGGCGTCGCGGATGGGCGTGGTTTCCGTCTCCTCGGCCGCGCCGCCGGAGCCGAGCTGCGGGGGTGCTCGCTGGTGGTGGAGGAGCTGCGGGGAACCTAGGCCGGTGCTACAGTCATGGGTGGAAGGAGAGGCTGTGCATGTTGCTCGACTACTTGAGCGCTGCCCTTGAGCGTGCGACGTACGAGAAGATCGAGGATGAGGAGCCCTACTACGGCGAGATCCCCGGCGTTCAGGGGGTCTGGGCGGCTGGGAGAACTCTGGAGGAATGCCGCCGCAAGCTGATGCAGGCGCTCGAGGATTGGGTCTTCTTCAGCATCTACCGAGGTGAACCCATTCCCCCGATGGGTGAGGTCGCCATCGAGTTGCCCCGGCCGGCATGACGCGGCTCGCTCCGGTCAGTCGGCGCGAGCTGATTCAGCGACTGCATCGGCTCCTGTTCACCATGCTCCGCGACGCCTACCTTCCCGCCTCCCTGGCGCACTCCCGGGAGCCCGTCTTCCGTGCCGTCGACCACCCGGGGATCCGCTACCACGCGGCCCGGTGGACGCCCGACGCGCTGGGCCGGGTGGTGGCGGCATTGCATGAGGGGACGGAGGCGTTGCGGGAGATCCCGGACGACGATCTGCTCGCCGCCTGGGGGGACACCGTGGCGACGTTCCTGCGCACCGGGTCGCTCGAACGGCGGGCGCTCGATCCGCCGCTCGCCCGTCTCTGCGGCCTCTCCCGCGACGGGCTCCGGGCCGGGCTCGAAGCGGTGCTCGGCGGAGCTCGGCGGGAACCGGCGGCGGCGCTCCTGGCCCGCGCCCGTCCGGCGCCCGCCGATGCGGGACCGGTGCTGGCGATCCTCGCCTCGAACCTGCCGGGGCTCGCCGTCCAGCCCCTGCTGCCGGCCCTGCTGGCGCGGCGGCCCGTGCTGCTCAAATCCCCGTCCGCCGAGCCGCTCTTCGCTCCCGCCTTCCTGACCGCCCTGGCCCGGAGGGAGCCGCGCCTGGCCGGCGCGCTCGCCGCCGCGACCTGGCCGGGCGGCGACAGGAAGCTGGAGGCGCCGGTGCTGGCGGGGGTGGGGACGGTGCTGGCCTACGGCGATCGGGCGGCGCTGGACGATCTCGAAGGGCGCGCGCCCGGCCGGGTGGTCGGCTACGGACCCCGGGCCAGCCTCGGGATCGTCGGCGCCGCGGCGGACCCTCGCAAGGCGGCGGAAGGGCTGGCGCGCGACGTGGCGCTCTTCGATCAGCGGGGGTGTCTCTCGGTGGTGGCGGTCTATACGGCGGGGGATGCGAGAGAGCTGGCCGAGCGTCTCGCCAGCGAGCTGTCCGACATCGCGCAGCGCTGGCCTCCGGGGCCGCGGGAGCGATCCCTCTCGGCGGCGGTCCAGCACCTGCGCCTCGAAGCCGAGATGCACGGCCTCTGGCAGTCCGCGCTGCCGCTGCAGGAGGGGACGGTGATCGTCGATCCCGATCCGGAGCTCCGGCCGTCGCCGGGGCTGCGGACGGTGCGGGTCCATCCGCTGCAGGATCTGTCGCGCCTGCCGGACCTCCTCGCCCCCTGGCGCGGCCGTCTCCAGGGGGCCGCCCTGGCGGGGGAGGAGGCCTGGGCGCTGGAGCCCCGGCTGGCCGAGCTGGGCGTCTCCCGCTGCGCGCCTCCCGGCGAGCTCCAGTCGCCGGACGCCACCTGGCACAACGGCGGGATCGATCCCCTGGAGGCCCTTACTTCCCCTTCGCCGCGGGACCGTTGACGATCTTGTTGAGCTCCACCTCGGGCGCGGTCCACGCCTGGCCCTCGATGCGGCCCGCCTCGACGCCGTTCACATAGACGATCGCCGTCGGGATGGCCTTGACGCCCAGCCGCTTGACCTCGGGGTCCTTCCAGCCGTCCGGGGGCCGCGGGATGCCGTAGTACTCGAACCTGATCTTCGGGTTCTTGACCTGGTTCTCGACCCGCAGGAGCATCGGCACGTGCTGCCGGCAGTGCGGGCACCAGGAGCCGAACACGACGTGCACCACCACCGGCTTGGCGTCGCGGTTCAGGGCGGCGATCGCCGGCGCGTTGGGGGCGTAGGCCCGCGAGCCGCGCACGTACTCGGGAAGGTTCGCCAGGAGATCCGCTCCCTTGCGCGTTCCGGTCAGGGCCGGCTTGGGATTGAGGCTCAGCTTCTTCCCGTCGACGGTGAACGCGACGTTCTCGCCGTCCATCTGGAACTGCCCCATCGGCGCCAGCACGGCGTCGGCCAGCAGATCCACCGAGCCGTCCTTCTGCTTGGCCACCTTCATCAGATTGACCGTCTCGACGCTGCCGGTCCGCGGCGTCAGCATCACGGGCGCGGGGAGCGCCGAGGAGAGGATCAGGAAGGCCGGGAGCTTGTCGTTCTGGAAGATCTCGGCGGGGGCCGGTTTGCCGTTGACGACGAGCATGTACTCGCCCGTCGGCTCGAAGCCCCGGAGCGTGCTGTCGGAGGGGACGCCCTGGGCGCGCGAGGCGGCTGGCGCGGCCAGCAGCGCCAGCGCGAGGACCGCCAGCGCGGCGAGGGTTGCGGATCGGTTCTGCGTCATGTCGAGGACCTCTTGGGATGGTCAGGGGAGCTCGCCGCCTTGGAGAGGGGCGGCAACCCTCCGAACGTGCGGGTCACCCGCCCGTCCCTCACCTTGAAGGAGCGGGGCAGGCGGCGGTAGAGCGGGCGCAGCAGCTCGGGCGGCGCCTCGCGGATCTGGAACGACGGGCCCCACTTCCAGAAGAAGGCCCGCTGCTCCGCGGCGGTCGCGGCGGTGAGCAGCCAGAGCGTCGGGTTGCCCGCGCCGCCGGCGAAGGCATTGAGCGGATCGATCGCCTTGGTCAGCGCGGCGTCGTCGAGCTTGGCCATCACGACCAGGCTCTCGCCCCGCCGGAGCTCGGGGATGAGCGAGTCGAGGCAGACCCGCTGGCCGCCCTCGCCGGCGCAGATCTCGCCGACCTTGACGCCGGGGCGCAGGCGCGTGGCCAGATCGTCGAGCGGCAGCCCAGGGGCCTGCCAGGCGAAGATCACGACCGCCAGCGCGCCGAGGACGGCCACGGCGGTGCGGAGCGGCGGGAAGAGCGGCGCGCGGCGCTCGCGTCCCACCCAGGCGAGGAGCAGCGCCGGCACCAACAGCAGGAGATCCTGCCAGAAGGCCTGGCCGGGCGTCCGCTGGACGAGATTGCCGAAGCAGCCACAGGAGGCGGCGGCGTCGCGCAGGCCGTGCGCCGCGAGCCACCAGGAGCGGCCGTTGAGGAAGACGAAGAAGGCGACGAGGAGGGTCGCGGGGACGAGCACCCACTTGCGGCGCAGGCCGAGGAGCAGGGCGAGCCCCAGCCCGGCTTCGAGCGCCAGGGCGAGCAGGGCAACGGCGTGGGCTGGGAGCAGGAAGTCCAGCCCCTCGGTGCGGATCTCGTCCGCGAACGCCGACGGATCGAGCGCCTTGGCCCACACCGCGAAGAGCAGCACGCAGGCCAGGAAGGCGCCGGCGAACGTGCCGATCCACCACAGGATCGGCCGCGGAGACCGCGCCAACGCGTCCATCTGCAGCCGAGCCGTGGGGGTCTGGGTCGATTCCATGGTCGAGCGCTCATCCTAGCGGCGTCGTGCCGCTTGCCGCAACTTCGGGTTCCTCCCGCAGAACAGACGGCCCGCCTGGAAAAATCCCCATCAGGCCGCCTCGTCTTGCCAGTGCAGGTGACGCCTCAGCTCCTCCGCCGTGGGTCCGTCCCCGCGGTCCAGGAATCCCTCGAGCGGCCCGGAGTAGAGGATCTCGCCGCCGTGGACCCCGCCGCCGGGGCCGAGGTCGATGATCCAGTCGGCGCGGGAGATCAGGTCGGGGCTGTGCTCGACGACGACCACGCCGTCCCCCCGCTGCACCAGCCGCCGGAGGGTGTGGTAGAGCAGGTCGATGTCGGCGAGGTGGAGGCCGGTCGTCGGCTCGTCGAAGAGGAAGAGCCGCCTCCCCTCGGAGGCGGGGCGGTCGAGGAAGCTCGCGAGCTTCAGGCGCTGGGCCTCGCCGCCCGAGAGCGTCGAGGTGGACTGGCCGAGCCGCAGGTAGCCGAGCCCGACGTCCAGCAGGACGCGCAGGCGCCGGACCAGCCGCTTCTGGTCGGCGAAGAACCCGATGGCGTCCTCCACCGTCAGGTCCAGCACCTCGGAGATGTTCCTGCCGCGGTTGTGCTTGCCCTGGTCGTCCTGACCGTAATACCGGACGGCGAGCACCTCCGGCCGGAAGCGGTGCCCCTGGCAGGTCTCGCAGACCACCGTCACCGGGGCCATGAACTGCATGTCCACCTCGGTGACGCCGGTCCCCTCGCACGCCGGGCAGCGCCCCTTGTCGACGTTGAAGGAGAAGTTCGCCGCCGTGATCCCCCGCGCCCTGGCGTCGGCGGTGGCGGCGAAGAGCTTGCGGATCTCGTCGTAGGTCTTGATGTAGGTGATCGGGTTGGAGCGGCTCGACCGCCCGAGCGGCCGCTGATCGACCAGCGTCACGTCCTCCAGACCCTCGAGCCCCGTGAGGCTGTCGCACTCCCCGGGATCGACGTTCACCACCCCGCGCGAGCGCTGGTAGGTGCCGTAGACCACGTTCTCGATCAGGGTCGATTTACCGGAGCCGGAGACGCCGGTCACCGCGACCATGGCTCCGAGCGGGAAGTCCACGTCCACGTTCTTGAGATTGTGGGCGCGGGCGCCGCGCACCGCGACGCGGGGGAGGGCGGAGAGCTCCTCGGAGAGGGTGTCCCAACCCTGCTCGCGGCGGAAGCGGGCCATGTGCCGGCGGGCCTGGGTGGGCGGGCGCTCGCGCAGGTAGCGGCCGGTGAGCGAGTCCTCGTTCGCCAGGATCGCCTCGATCGGCCCCTCGGCCACCACCTGTCCCCCCCGCTCGCCGGCGGCGGGCCCGAGGTCGATCACGTGGTCGGCGCCGCGGATCAGGGTCCGGTCGTGCTCGACCACCAGCACCGTGTTCCCCCGCGCCGCGAGGTCGCGCAGCAGGGAGAGGAGGCGCTCGCTGTCCTGCGGATGGAGGCCGATCGTCGGCTCGTCGAGCACGTAGAGGGTGCTGGTGAGGCCGGAGCCGAGAGCGGCGGCGAGGTGGATGCGCTGCGTCTCGCCGCCCGAGAGCGTGCGCGCCTGCCGGTCGAGGGTCAGATAGTCGAGCCCCACCCGGTGCAGCACCTCGATCCGCTCGGCCAGCTCGTCGAGCAGGTGTCCGGCCACCTCGCGCTGCCGGGGCGTCCACCGCCGCTCGCCCAGCCAGGCGCGGAGCTGCTCGACGCTCATCGCGGCCAGCTCCGGCAGCGTCCTCCCCTCCAGCAGCACGGCGACGGCCTCCGGCCGCAGCCGCGTGCCGAGGCACTCCGGGCAGGTGTTGTAGGAGCGGTAGCGGGCGAGCAGCACGCGCACGTGGACCTTGTAGGTGCGCTGCTCGAGCCAGGCGAAGAAGTCGTCGAGGCTGGCAGGGTTGTTGGCGCCGCTCCAGATCCACTCCCGGTCCTTCTCCGGCAGCTCCGCCCACGGCACGTCGAGCGGGATCTTCCGCTTGCGGCAGGCGGCGAGGAGCTCGTCGTAGAGCTCCTCGTAGGCCGGGGTGTTCCACGGCGCGATGGGGCGCTCGGAGAGCGTGCGCCGGGGATCCGGGATCACCCGCTCGCGGTCGACGCCGATCACCCGGCCGAACCCCTGGCACTCCGGGCAGGCGCCGAGGGGGGAGTTGAACGAGAACAGGGCGGGCGTGGGCCGTCTCGCCGTCTCGCCGCAGACCGGGCAGGAGAGCTCGCGGCTATAGAGGCGCACCCCGGCGGGACCGCGGACCTCCACCCGGCCGCCGGTCAGCCGGTAGGCCTGCTCCAGCGTGTCGAGGACGCGCGCCTCGGTCGCCGCCCTCGCCGAGAAGCGGCCGAGGACGAGCGGCAGGGGATCGCGCCTGGCGGGCCACTTCTCGCCCGGCTCCATGCGCGCGATCTCCTCACCGTCCAGACGGCGCTGGAACCCCTGGCGGATCAGCTCGGCGAGGGCGTCGTCCGCCCCCTTCTTCGGCCGCGGCAGGCGGGCGACCAGGGTGAACGAGTCGCCGGCCGCGCCGGCAGCGAGATCCGCCGCCGCGTCCTCCGGGCTGTAGCTCCGGACGGGGCCGTGCCCGTTCACGCACCGCACCTCGCCCAGGTGGGTGAAGAGGAGGCGCATCACGTCGAGCGCCTCGGTGATCGTGCCCACGGTCGAGCGGGCGTTGCGGACGGCGTTCTTGGCCTCGAGAGCCACCGCCGGCAGGATGTTGTGGATGGCGTCCACCGGCGGGCGCTCCATCTGGTCGAGGAACTGCCGGGCATAGGTGGACATCGACTCGACGAACCGCCGCTGCCCCTCGGCGAAGATGGTGTCGAAGGCGAGCGACGACTTGCCGGCGCCCGAAGGGCCGGTCACCACGGTGACCGCCTGGTGCGGTACCTCGCAATAGATCCCCTTCAGGTTGTGCGTGCGGGCGCGCTCGACCTGGATGGCGGGCTGCTTGGAGTTGGACATCGGTTCTCGGCCGTCGCTTCCAGGGCCGCCTCTACGGGTCATCCCGGCGTCCTCTGGAGGCGGACGGAGCCGATCATCATAACGCAGGTTTTTTTGGCGCATTCCCACTGTCTTGCACCCTCTCCACTGCAAGATGGTCAGTTATAATGTCTTGGGACTAGGAGGCTGATATGAAGTCAACCGTTTCCGTACGATGGCAGACTGTGATTCCTCAGGAAGTGCGGGAGGCACTCAGGATCGAGCCGAACAGCAAGCTTGATTGGGAGGTGAAGGACGGGTACATGGTCGTCCATCCCTTGCCTGTCGATCCGATCCGGGCTGCTCGTGGACTGTTCAAAGACGGTGGACCTTCGGTGGATGACCTCTTGGACGAGAGGAGGCGGGAGCTCGAGAGGGAAGAGGAAGAGGAACGTCGCCTCGGGATCCCCGCAGCCCCTGGACGGTCCCGTGACTGACTATGTGCTGGACACCTCAGCACTGCTGGCCTTGTTTAAGGACGAGGAAGGGGCTCAGGAGGTGGAGGAGATCCTCGATACCTGTAAAGGCGGCAAGTCCAAGGTTTACCTCCCCTTCATGAGCATCATGGAATTTGATTACCAGGTTCTGCGGAGTCGAGGCCGGACAGCCGTGGACGGCGCGCTCCGGATGATCCAGGCCTGGCCCATTGAGACGGTCGAATCGAATCCGGAGTGGGGGAGAAAGGCGGCCTGGGTCAAATCGAGAGCCGGGCTCTCCGTCGCGGATGCCTGGAATGCCGCGTTGGCTCTCCTGCTCGGCGCTGAGCTTGTCCACAAGGATCCGGAATTCGATCAGGTTCACAGCCTGAAGCACCGGCGGCTCCCTTACAAGAAGACTTGAAGCCTCCTGCGCCGGTGAATGTACTGTTACGCATCCTCCGCGGCCTGCTGCTGGGGCTCCTGGCGGCGGCGCTGCTGCTGCTCGCGGGCGAGGCCCTCCTGCGCGTCGCCCTGCGGCTGCGGGACGGCGCCTGGCCGCGGACGCGGGCGGCGGCCTTCCATGACGAGATCCGGCTCCTGCGGCGGATCTACCGCCGGCACGCCTACCTGAACACGGGCCCTCGCGAAGGGGGCGAGGCCGCCGTGTTCGGCAAGCGGGCCACCCTCGACCGCCTCGGCTACCGCTCGCCGGAGAGGCCGCGCGTCAAGCCATCCGGCGTCGCGCGGGTCCTCCTTTCCGGGGGCTCGACCACCTTCGACGTGCTGGCTCCCGACGACGCCTCGACCTGGCCCCGCCGCCTCGAAACGCGCCTACGGTCAGGGGGCCGGCCCGTCGAGGTGTGGAACGCCGGCTTCCCAGGCTGGACGAGCCAGGAGAACGTGATCTCGCTCGCCATCCGCGACCTCGATCTCGATCCCGATCTCGCCGTTCTCTACCAGGGGATCAACGATCTCCAGCCCGCCTCGCACCAGCCCTTCGATCCCATGTACGAGCGGGGCCACGCCGAGCTCGCCCGCCGGGCTCTGGGCCTGGAGTTGCCGGGCCCGTCTTGGCTCGGCCAGTCGCTGCTCGCCGAGAAGCTGC
Source organism: Thermoanaerobaculia bacterium (assembly GCA_036402955.1). Classification (GTDB taxonomy): domain Bacteria; phylum Acidobacteriota; class Thermoanaerobaculia; order Multivoradales; family UBA5704; genus DATARR01. The sequence continues at coordinate 45,107 of DASWRX010000197.1, read as the reverse complement.
GGGATCTGGGAGGAGGTCCCGCCGATCCCTGGCAGGCGCTGGCGGGACCCGCGGGCTCCGGAACACGGCGGGCACGGATCGCTCCCGAAGGGATCGCCGCCTTCGAGCGCAACGTGCGCTCCTTCGCGGCCCTCGCCCGCTCGCGGGGCGCCGGCGTCCTGCTCGTCACCCAGCCGGTCCGCATCCGGGCGGCGAGCCGGGGCGCGGACCTCGCGTATCTCGCCGGCTGGTATCCGGAGCTGCTCCCCGCGGCCGTGCCGGCGGAGCTGGAGCGGCTGAACGGCGTCCTGCGGCGGCTGGCGGGCGAAGGCGTGGGGGAGCTGGCGGACGGGGCGCGGGAGATCGCCTGGGAGGACCAGGACTTCGGCGATCCCATGCACTATGCCGATCCCGGCCGGAAGAAGCTGGTGGAGTACCTGGCGCCGCGGATCGAGAGGCGGCTCGCGGCCCGGCGCTGATCATCATAGGGGTCAGAATAGGGGTCAGAGCGGCGGCTGCCCGTCCCCGTCATCCCCCTGGTCCCGCTCCTGCCGCCCGCGACCCTTGTCTTTGTCTTTGCCGTTGCCTTTGCCACCGTCGTCCCGGCGTCCGAAGATCCTGCGCAGCCAGCCCCGGAAGGTGCGCGGCCCCTCCGCCGTCCTCTCCGCCTGTGCGGCAGTCTCCTCTCTCCCGGGCTCCGCCGCGGCGACCTGCGGCTCGGGCGCGCCGCCGTGCCGGTCGCAGGTCTCGGTGGGGACCTCCCCCTCGCGGAAGACCTCGGTGACCACGGAGGGGCAGGAGTCGGTCGCCAGCCGGCCCGTCGCGGGATCGATCGACGCCGTGGTGATCCCCGCCGGCTGGGCGAAGGTGGAGTAGCCGCCCGGCGGGGCGACCCTGGCCATGAAGTGGACCCAGATCGGCAGGGCGGCCCGGGCGCCGGAGAGGCGGGTCTTGCCGTTGTCGTCGTAGCCCACCCAGACGACCGTGGTCCGCTCCGGGGCGTAGCCCGCGAACCAGGCGTCGCGCTGCTTGTTGGTCGTGCCCGTCTTGCCCGCCAGCTCGCCGGGAATGCCGGCGGCGGCCCCGGCGGCGGTGCCGTGCTGGAGCACCCCTTCGAGCAGCGAGGTGACCAGATAGGCGGTCTGCGGCGAGAGCACCCGCGCCGGCTTCGGCAGCGGCGCTCCCTGTACCACCTTGCCGGTGTGGTCGAGGATCGCCACCAGCTCATGGACCGGCGGCCGCGAGCCCCCGGCGGCGAGGGTGGAGTAGACGGTCGTCATCTCCAGCGGCGTGATCGCGGCGGCGCCGAGAGCCATGGCGGGGAAGGGCTCCATCGGCGTCGTGATCCCCATGTCGTGCGCCAGCTTGACGATCTGCGGCATCCCCACGTCCAGGGCGAGCCGGGTGGTCGCCGGGTTGTAGCTCTTCTCCAGGGCGGTGCGCACGGTGACCCAGCCGTGGTAGTCGCCGTCGTCGTTCTTCGGGCTCCAGACCTGGCCGGCTGTCTTGACGGTCAGCGGCTCGTCCTCGAGGAACGAGGCGGGGGAGGCCTTGCCCGCCTCGAAGGCGGCGGCGTAGACGACCGGCTTGAAGGAGCTGCCCGGTTGGCGCTGCGCCCGGCCCGCGCGGTCGAACTGGCTCGCATCGTACCCCCGGCCGCCGACGTAGGCGAGGATACCGCCGGTCGCCGGATCCATGGAGATCAGCGCCGCCTGGAGCGACCGCCCCTTGCGCCCGCCGTCGATCTCCTTCAGCCCGCTCTCGACCGCCGCCTGGGCCGCCTTCTGCCCGGCCCAGTCGAGGGTCGAGAAGAGGGTGTAGCCGCCGTCCTCCAGGTCCTCGACGCCGAAGCGGCGCGCCGCCTCGAGTGCGGCCGAGTCGGCGAAGTAGGGGGCGCGCCGGCGGACGACCGGCTCGGGCGCCACGGCGATCGGCTCCTTCAGCGCCCGGTCGACGCGCGCCTGGGGCACCAGCCCCAGGCTGGCGAGGCGGCCCAGCACCCAGTCGCGCCGCTCCCTGGCGCGGTCCGGATGGGTGACCGGCGAGTAGTTGGCGGGCGAGGGGATGATCCCGGCGATCGTCGCCGCCTCGGCGAGGTCGAGCTGGTTCGCGTCCTTGCCGAAGTAGGCGCGCGAGGCGGCCCCGACGCCGACCAGCGAGACGCCGTTGCCGCCGCCCAGGTAGATCTCGTTGAGGTAGGCCTCGAGGATCTTCTTCTTGGGATAGCGCATCTCGAGCAGGACGGCGAGGAGGATCTCCTGGCTCTTGCGCGTCAGCGTCCGTTCCTGGGTGAGGTAGAGGTTCTTGACGAGCTGCTGCGTCAGCGTGCTCCCGCCCTGGCGGGCGCCCTTGCCGCGCAGGTCGACCCAGAGGGCGCGGGCGGTGCCGGTGAGCGAGACGCCGGCGTGGCCGAAGAAGGTCTCGTCCTCGGCGGCCAGGATGGCGGCGATCAGGTCCGGCGAGACCTCGCCGAAGGTGACCGGCCGGCGTTCCAGGAGGTTGCGGCCGTAGTACGAGGCGAGGAGCGGCGGATCGAGGATCACCGCGTCGGTGGCCGCTCCGTCGCGGCGCAGCCCGGCGATGCGCGGGCCCTGGTAGGCGACCTCGACGAGCCCGCCTCCCCGGCTGCCGTCCGGCAGGGGGAAGCTCCGCAGGTGGATCTCGACCCCGTCCCGCGTCCGGCGGAAGCGCCCGGCGGGGAGGTCGCGGCTGGACTTGTCCTCGCGGTACCCCTCGTCCGCGAGCCCCGCGAGCAGCAGGTCCGGCGGGTAGTTCCGCCCCTCGAAGAGCCGCGTCGCCCGACCGTAGAGCCGCGACGGCTGGCGGAAGGTGACCTCGTCGAAATGGCTCGACAGGCGCCAGAACGGCCGGATGACGAAGGCCGCCGCGATCAGCAGGACGGCGGCGATCGCGGCGAGGACCAGCCACCAGCGCCGCGGCCGGCGCCGTTGTTTCGAGGGAGCGAGCTTCGAGCTACGGGCTGCGGCCATGTTTCAGATCGGATGGATTCCTGGATCGGAGTGGACGGCGCCGGCAGGGTACTGCAAGCGCCGATCCAGAGAACGCGTCCGGTTCGCCAGGACTTCCCGGGAGGGAGACTACCAGGGCTCAGGAGGTCAGATCGCCCAGCCACCGGACATCGTTACCGCTGCCTTCGAGCTTGCGGATGAGCTTCCGGTCAGCGGTAACGAGAGGGACCGACAGATCCTGGGCGAGCGCGACATAGGCCGCGTCATAGGCGCTGATACCGAGCTCCAGCGCCAAATCGAGGGCATCAGAAAGGAGAGTGGTGCTGGAGACGGAGAGAAGAGCGAGTCCTCTCAGGTCCTGCAGGCTCTCTTGCGCTTCATCGGCTCGAAGACCGAATCGACGGACGTGCTTCCAGAAGATGTTGGCGCACTCTATAAAGAAGAGGTCCGGAACGAAGAAGCGCTTCCGGATGCCCACGAGCTCGCGGAACAGTTCCTCGGCCTTGTCGCTGAATTCTTCGGGCAGGAAAAGCTTGGCTCCGACGCTTGCGTCTACGACCCAGCCGCGCCTCAACGGCCCCGATCCTCTCGGATCAGATCCACGCTGTCGGGAGCGTCAGGATTCTTTGGGGTCGCCAGACGCCGCCGGCGTATATTTTCCAGGACTTCCCTTTGATCGGGCACGGGATGCCGCCGCCGGAACTCCTCGGCCTCCTCAAGAATCCTTTGCCTCTGGTCTTCCCGGGCTTCTTCCCGTCGCAAAATGGCCATTTCGTTCTCTCCGTCCGCAACCGCGTCGCCACTTCAGAATATCACGAGCCTGAAGGTCTCCTCAACGGCTCAACAGCCCTACCAGACCGCGCCCGCGAAGTTCTCATGGATCCGCGCGTCGCGGGTCACCAGCGGCGCCTGGTGGAGGAGGGCCGTGGCCACGAGCATGCGGTCGAAGGGATCGCGGGTCCAGGAGAGCGACATGGCGTGCGGCACCAGCGCCTCCAGGGAATCGCCCGTCACCGTCACTCCGAGGTCGGAACCGAGCGATCCCAGGAGCTGGTCGGGCTCGATCCTGAGCTTGCCGACCTCCCTGAGGAACTGCAGCTCCAGCCGGACCACGGGAGAGACGAGCAGGGCGGCCTGCTCGAGGATCTCGCGGGAGCCGGAGCCGAAGAGCTCGGCTCTGCCCTCCCAGAGGAAAATGGCGGCGTGGGTGTCCAGGAAAGCTCTCATGACTCAGGGCTCCATTCCCAGGTGGTCCCCACCAGCTCGTCCGGCGTGCAGTTGAGCGCCTCCCGCCGGGGCAGGTCCGCCAGCCGGAGCCGCCGTCCCCCCGCCGGCACGATCATCAGCGTCCGGGGTCCCCGGGTAACCTCCTGCGGGACTCCCGTCTCCAGAACGTCGTCCAGCACCCGGTAGATGTCCTTCCGCAATTCCGTGGCCGTCATTGGTTTCCGCATGGCCGGTCCTCCTCAGGCGTACGCCCTGATTATAGAGCGTACGCATCCATGAGGCAAGGGCGCCTCCGGGGCCGGCTCTCTCCTTCCTCTCCTAAATAAACGTAAAATCCGGGCTCGGCCGACAAAGTCCGGCAAATTTCTTGGGATCGAGCCCGGGCGGAAGAACCGGGACTCGGCCCGATGTTATGATGTCCGGCCCTATGATCGCCGTATCCGACCTTGGCAAATCCTTTGGCCCCCAGACTCTGTTCGAGGGGGTCTCGATCCAGTTCAACCCCGGCAACCGCTATGGCCTCGTGGGGGCCAACGGCTCGGGGAAATCGACCTTTCTGAAGATCCTCGCCGGCGACGACATCGCCAGCGAGGGGACGGTCGCGATGCCCAAGCGCCTCAAGCTGGGCGTCCTCAAGCAGGACCACTTCCGCTACGAGCACATGCCCATCCTCGAGGTGGCCATGATGGGCAACCACGACGTCTGGGAGGCCATGGTCGAGAAGGAGCGCCTGCTCGCCAACGCCGAGCAAGAGTTCGACGCCAACCGCTACTCCGAGCTGGAGGACCTGATACTCCGCCACGACGGCTATACCCTCGAATCCCGCGCCGGCGAGGTGCTCGAAGGTCTCGGCATTCCCACCGAGGTCCACCGTCTCCCGCTCTCGACCCTCTCGGGCGGCTTCAAGCTGCGCGTGCTCCTCGGCCAGGTGCTCGCCTCCGAGCCCGACGCGCTGCTGCTCGACGAGCCCACCAACCACCTCGACATCCTGTCGATCCGCTGGCTCGAGAAGTTCCTGGTGGACGCCTACAAGGGCACGGCGATCGTCATCTCCCACGACCACCGCTTCCTCGACAACATCTGCACCCACATCGTCGACGTGGACTACGAGACGATGATCCTCTATCCCGGCAACTACAACGCCTTCCTGGCCGCCAAGACGGGCAACCGGGACCGCAAGGAGGCCGAGATCGAGAAGCGCGAGGCCGAGATCGCCCGCCACAAGGAGTTCGTGGACCGCTTCAAGGCCAAGGCGACCAAGGCCCGGCAGGCGCAGAGCAAGATGAAGATGATGGAGAAGATCGTCATCGAGCGCCTGCCCCAGACCTCGCGGCGGTATCCCACCTTCAAGTTCAAGCAGGTCCGGCCGAGCGGCCGCATGGCGCTCGAGCTCGAGGGGATCTCGAAGTCCTACGGCGACAAGGAGGTGCTCCGGGACGTCACGCTGCGGGTCGAGCGCGGCGACCGCATCGCGATCATCGGCCCCAACGGCATCGGCAAGTCGACCCTGCTCAAGATCGCCGTCGGCGAGACCGAGCAGGACGCCGGCAAGGTCGAATGGGGGTACGAGACCTACCGCGGCTACTTCTCGCAGGACCATCACGAGCTGCCGAAGGGGAGCAAGCAGAGCGTCGAGGCCTGGCTCTGGGAGTCCGTCCCGGTCGAGCCGATCGGCTTCGTGCGCGGCAACCTCGGCATGGTGCTGTTCTCGGGCGACGACGTGAAGAAGCCGATCGGCAACCTCTCCGGTGGCGAGGCGGCGCGTCTCGTCTTCTGCAAGCTCTCGGTGACCAAGCCGAACATCCTGATCCTCGACGAGCCGACGAACCACCTCGACCTCGAGGCCATCGAGGCGCTGGTCGAAGGGCTGAAAGCCTACGACGGCACCCTGATCTTCGTCTCCCACGACCGCTGGTTCGTCTCCCAGCTCGCGGACCGCATCTTCGAGATCTCCCCCAAGGGAATCAACGACTTCCGCGGCACCTACGAGGAATACCTCGAGCGCCTGGGCGACGACCACCTGGACGCCGAGGCGGTGCTGCGCATGAAGCGTGAGCAGAAGAAGAAGGCCGCCGCGGCCGTCCCGGCGGCCGACGTCGATCCCGCCGAGGCCCGCCGCCGCCAGAACCGCCAGAAGGATCTCGCCCGGAAGCTCGACCTGGTCACCTCCCAGGTCGAGAACGCCGAGTCCCGCATCAACGCCATCAACGAGATGTTCTGCGATCCCACCTTCTTCGACCGCAACCCCCGCGAGCAGGTCAAGAAGCTGGAGGGCGAGCAGAAGACCCTGTCCACCAAGGTCGAGGAGCTGATGCGTGAGTGGGAGCGGATCGAGAGCGAGATGGGAACCTAGGCGGGCAGGCTTGCGCCCCCATGTCTGATTCTACAAAAGACGGGGCTCCGCCGGCGGATGCGAGTCCCCGGCCATTCTCGAGCCTCATGGGGCGAGCTTGGCCGGAGCTGCGAGCGATCTGGCACCTGAGGCATCGGGTGATCGGCCTCTGGGCGTTGCGCCGGCTCGCTTCCAAGCGGGGCTCGCCGATCCGGCTGCACATCGGCTCGGGAGATCGGATCCTTCCGGGCTGGATCAACATCGATCTGAAAGCCTATCCAGGCGTTGACCTCGTCGCGGACGTGACACATGGCCTGCCGTTTACAAACGTCTCGGCGATCTTCGCCGAGCATTTTCTAGAGCATCTCGAGCTTCTACATGCCGTGGGGTTCATTTGTGAAGCACACCGGGTGCTGAACCCCTCCGGTAAGCTGCGTCTGTCGACACCAAATCTGGATTGGATATGGCGGACCCATTACACTTCCATGCGCTCCGGCGGCAGCCCTGAGCGCGCCGCGCTGATCGCCAACCGCGCCTTCTATGGATGGAGACACCGATTCTTGTGGAACCGGGAGCTTCTGGCGACGACTCTCGAAGCTTGTGGATTTACCGATATCTGCTGGCTTTCTTATGGCGAAAGCAACAGTTCGGATCTGCGCGGTTTGGAACGGCACGAAAAATATCCTGATGAGCCCGGCTACCCGCATATTCTGGTCGTCGAGGCGAGGAAGGATGCGCTTCAGGAGGCTAAGCTACGTCTCCTGAAGCAACAGATGTGTGAGGAGTTCGTTTTTCACCTGCCGGGTTAAAAGAAGTTGAGCCCAACGGACACCATTCCAAGCCCGCTGAAAGAATTGGAACAGCCGCTGTAATCCACGGGAACCCACATCCACATCCCCGTGCGGCCACCGAGTGTGCCGTAATAAAGTCCGCTGGCATATCTTTCCGGAGAGTAACTCGGGTATAGCGTGGTCATACCGGCGTCGAGGGCAGTCACGTCGACTTGAGTCTTCGCGGTCCACTGGCCCGTGCTCAGGGAAGTGGTGGACTGCCAAAACGGACCTGTCCCACCGAAGGTGAAAACCCTCAACCAGTAGCCATGAGACGGATCCCAGACGATATCCCCACCTCCGATCGCCATCTGATACATTCCTTGGTATCTAACGAGGACAGGATCGCCGGGCTCGGGAGTTTGCCCGTTAACCTGATCATAGTCCCAGAATAGTTTTCCGGAATGGCTCATCCAGTTACAATCTCCCAAGGACGATCTAATGCAGATCTGACCACCCCCTCCGATTCCGGTTGAGCTTGAGCTTGAGAAGGGAAACCTGTAGGCCCACATATCGCGAGTGACGGGACTGGTTGGGTGCTTGTACAAGAAATGGACATAAAACGCGCCTTCAGGGCCAAGCGTGGAGTTTGCATCATAGGTGAGTGTAATCTGCGATATCCCGAAGGGTGCGCAAGGATCTCCATACTTCGGCTGGATCAAGGGCCTCCAGGCATACCCGGAAGGAAGTGGCGTATCCTTCCAGACAGTCCACGTCACGGCGTCCGTTGAGTATGCCCAGTAAACGTGGCCGCGAATGTAGTCCGCGTTTCCACCCACAAAGGCCATATAATACTTGTTTCCGATTTTTACGATGCTGGGGCTTGCCAGTGGACCAGGGTTCGTTTGCGAATACGGACAAGCGGGGAAGCTGCCATTCATGAATTTCCCGGTGAGCGTCGGGCAGGCCGTTTGAGAAGGCACTTGCCAAGCCAGGGTGGAGGAGTCCCGCTGAGCTTTGTAGAGAGAATCGATACCGTTGGGCGGAGAACAAGCACGGGGATTGTTCCCTTGCGCAAGAAAGCCAAGGTCGCCGTTGGGGAAGGTTAACATCTGAGGGTCGTACCATGTAACCGAGCAATCTTGCCCTGCAGGAGCGCTGATCTTGATGAGATTGGGGCCGGGGCCGCCAGAGTGCCAGGTCTGTGCGACTCCAGTTACGGCCGTCATGAGGAAGAGCAGGCAGACCATCTGAGCTACGTACCGGACTTTTTTCTGTGAAGCGACTTCCATGACAAACCTCCTACGCTACAGCATAACGCAGTAATTTAATATATTCTACTTGCCAACGGCTCTGACCCCGTGACATCTGTCACCCCGAACTCCTGACATTCCACCCTGGGGTCCTCACGTCCCGTCCTCCAGACTGTCCCTGGAAGACAAGAACGGAGGACCCATGACACAGACCACCCATTTCGACGACGACGAGGATGACCGGCCGGTCGCGGAGCTGCGGCGGGCCGTCAAGCGGTACGGCGCCGTCACCGCGCTGGCCGGGATCGATTTCGCGGTCCGGCCCGGCGAGGTCGTCGCCCTGCTCGGCCCCAACGGCGCCGGCAAGACCACCGCCGTCCAGCTCCTGCTCGGCCTCGCCCGCGCCAGCGCGGGGGAGGCCCGCCTCTTCGGCGGCGATCCCCGCCGCACCGAGGCGCGCGTCCGCACCGGCGCCATGCTCCAGGTCTCCAAGGTGCCGGAGACCCTGAAAGTGCGTGAGCACGTCGACCTCGTCTCCAGCTACTACCCCCATCCCCTCTCCCGGCGCGAGGTGGTGGCGGCAGCCGGCCTCGACGGCATCGAGAACCGCCTGTTCGGCAAGCTCTCGGGCGGCCAGCGGCAGCGGGTGCTCTTCGCCCTTGCCCTGTGCGGCGATCCGGACCTGATGTTTCTCGACGAGCCCACGGTCGGGCTCGACGTCGAGGCCCGCCGCGCCTTCTGGACGGTGATCGCGGAGAAGGCCGGCCAGGGCCGGTCGGTGCTGCTGACCACTCACTACCTGGAGGAGGCGGACGCCCTCGCCGACCGCATCGTGATGATCGGCCGCGGCCGGGTGATCGCCGAGGGCACCCCCGCCGAGATCAAGTCCCGCGTCGTCGGCCGCAAGGTCCGCTTCCGCACGGACCTGCCGCTGGCGGAGATCGCCGCCCTGCCCGGGGTGCGCGACGTCCGCCGGCAGGGCGAGCTGACCGAGCTGTTCGCCGCTGAGGCCGAGCGCGCCGTCTTCGAGCTGCTCTCCCGCGACCCCGGTCTCTCCGCGCTCGAGGTGCGGGGGGCCGATCTGGAGGAGGCCTTCCTCACCCTGACCCATTCCGACGATCTCCAGGAGGTGGCGGCGTGATCAGCTCTCCAACGGCGTCCCGCAATCTCTGGCGCATCTACGCGCTGGAGGCCAAGTACGAGTTCCTGAAGCAGCTCCGGCTGCCCGCCTACGTCGTGCCGACGCTGGGCTTCCCGCTGGTCTTCTACATGCTCTTCGGCGTGGCGCTCCAGCACGGCGCGGCCGGCCCGTTCGACATGCCGACCTACATGCTCGCCACCTACGGCGCCTTCGGGGTGATGAACACGGCCCTCTTCGCCTTCGGCGTCGGCGTCGCCGTCGAGCGCGGCCAGGGGTGGATGCTGTTCAAGCGGTCGACCCCGATGCCCCCGTTCGCCCACTTCGCGGGCAAGCTGGCGATGAGCGTCCTGTTCAGCCTGGTCATGGTGGGCGCCCTGTTCGCCCTCGGCGCCACCGCCGGCGGCGTCCGCCTTCCCGCCGCGACCTGGCTCGCGCTCTCCGGCGTCCTGGTGGCGGGCACGCTCCCGTTCGCCGCCTTCGGGCTCGCCGTCGGCTACTGGGCGGGACCCAACTCGGCGGTGGCCGTGCTCAACATCGTGGCGCTGCCGTCGGCGTTCGGCTCGGGGCTGTGGATCCCGATCCAGATGCTGCCTCCCCTGGTGAAGAGGATCGCCCTCTTCCTCCCGCCCTACCACTACGCCCAGCTCGCGCTGCACACGCTCGGGCTCGACCGCGGCGGGCAGTCGCCGGCCGATCACGCCGGTTTCCTGGCCGCGTTCACGGCGGCCTCCCTGCTGCTCGCCTGGATCGGCTACCGGCGCGACGAAGGCAGGACGTTCGGATAAGGTACTGCGTGATGCGCCTGCTCCCCAAAGACCCGGAGATCGGCTGGCTCCCCTACGCCTGGCTGGTCTATCTCTTCCCCTTCCTGGCCGATCCCGCGCTGCGGCGGGCGTCGGCCCAGGAGTGGGCGTTCACCGCGGCGGGGTTGATCGCCTTCCTCGTCCTCTACTTCCGGGCCTACTGGCTGAAGGGAACGAAGGGCCTCGCCTACGCCGGCGGCATCCTCCTCATCGCCGTCCTCCTGACGCCGTTCAACCCGGGAGCGTCCGTCTTCTTCATCTACGCCGCCTCCTTCATCGGCTACGCGGTCGCCGCCCGCCCGGCCTGGGCTCTGCTCGGCGTCCTGCTGGCGGTGCTGGCGGCGGAGGTCCCCCTGGCCCACCTGTCGCCCTACACCTGGGGTCCGGCGGCGGGCTTCTCCCTGATGATCGGCGGCATCTGCATCCATGGCGCCGAGGTCAAGCGGGCCAACGCCAAGCTGCGGATGGCCCATCAGGAGATCGAGCGGCTGGCGCAGACGGCCGAGCGGGAGCGCATCGCCCGCGATCTGCACGACGTGCTGGGCCACACCCTGTCGCTGATCACCCTGAAGTCCGAGCTGGCGGGCAAGCTCGTCGGCCGCGATCCGGAGCGGGCCGGGCGCGAGATCCGGGAGGTCGAGCGCATCTCCCGCGAGGCGTTGCGGGAGGTGCGGACGGCGATCGCCGGCTACCGCTCCGAGGGGCTCCAGGCGGAGATGGGCCGGGCGCGGCTGGCGCTGGAATCGGCGGGCGTGCGGCTCGAATACTTCACCCAGCCGGTCGAGCTGGACCCCGTGCAGGAGACCGTGCTGGCGCTGGCGCTGCGGGAGTCGGTGACGAACGTCGTCCGCCATGCCGGAGCCCGCACCTGCCGGATCGCCCTGGAGCAGACGGGCGAGGAGACGCGGCTGGAGGTCCGTGACGACGGCCGGGGGGGCTCGGCGCCCGAGGGCATCGGCCTCGCCTCGATGCGCGAGCGGGTCGAGGGGCTCGGCGGCAAGCTGGAGCGCCAAGCCGAGACCGGCACCTCGCTGCGGATCGTCCTGCCGCGCCGGAAGGACCCGTTCCTTCAGGCCCCCGCCCGGGAGGGGACGAGCCCCTCCCCTACATCTGGAGAGGAAAGGGAAGGTAAAGAGGAACGGGAAGGCAAAGGGCTCGCGGAGAGGACCGCTTGATCCGGGTGCTGATCGCCGAGGACCAGGGGATGGTCCTCGGCGCCCTCGCGGCGCTGATCGAGCTGGAGCCGGACATCGAGGTGGTCGGCCGGGCCCGCGACGGCGAGGAGGCCCTGGAGCTCGCCGCGGCCCTGCGGCCTGACGTGGTGCTCACCGACATCGAGATGCCGCGGCGCACCGGGCTCGAGCTGGCGGCCGAGCTCAAGCGGCGGGGCAACCCGGCGCGCGTCGTGATCCTCACCACCTTCGCCCGCAGCGGCTACCTGCGCCGGGCGCTCGACGCCGGCGCCGCGGGCTACCTCCTGAAGGACGCCCCATCCGAGCGGCTGGCCGAGGCCATCCGCCGGGTCCACGCCGGGCTGCGCGCGGTGGACACCGAACTGGCCGCGGCCGCCTGGGAAGAGGCCGACCCGCTCACCGACCGCGAGCGCCAGGTGCTGCGCCTCGCCGCCGACGGCCAGCCGAGCGCCCGCATCGCCGCCGAGCTCCACCTCTCCGAAGGGACGGTCCGCAACTATCTCTCCGAGGTGATCAGCAAGCTCGGCGCCGAGAACCGCGTCGAGGCGGCGCGGATCGCGCGGCAGAAGGGGTGGCTGTAGGCGCCCTACTCCCGCCTCCCCTTCGGCGCGCGCCCCGCCTCCCGCAGGGCGCGCGCGAGCAGGAACTCGATCTGCGCGTTGACGCTGCGCAGCTCGTCCGCGGCCCAGCGCCGGAGGGATTCGTAGATCTCCGGGTCGAGCCGCAGCGGGTAGCTCTTGCGTTCCGCCAAGGCCGCCTCAGTGGTACAGGCTGCCGACGTTGACCACCGGCTGCGGATGGCCGCCACCGCAGAGCACCACCAGCAGGTTGCTCACCATGGCCGCCCGGCGCTCGGGATCGAGCTCGACGAGCCCCTTCGCCGCGAGCATCTCCAGGGCGTGCTCGACCATCCCCACCGCGCCCTCGACGATCTTCGCCCGCGCCGCCACCACCGCGCTGGCCTGCTGGCGCTGCAGCATCGCCGACGCGATCTCGGGCGAGTAGGCGAGATGGCTGATGCGGGCCTCCAGCACCGCCACCCCCGCCTGCTCCAGCCGCTCCTGGATCTCGCGGGCGAGCCCCACCGACATCTCCGAGGTGTGGCCGGAGAGGTCCATCTCCCCCTCCACGTCGGCGACGTACGGGAAGTGAGTGGCGAGGTTCCGCAGCGCCGACTCGCTCTGCACCTGGACGAAGTTGATGTAGTCGTCGACGTTGAACAGCGCCTCGGCGGTGTCGATCACCCGCCACACCACCACGGCCGCGATCTCGATCGGATTGCCCGCCTTGTCGTTGACCTTGAGCTTGCCGGTCTCGAAGTTGCGGGTCCGCGCCGAGACCCCCCGCTTGCTGTAGAACGGGTTGGCCCAGCGCAGGCCCGGCAGCCGGGCCGTCCCCACGTAGTCGCCGAAGAACTGCAGCACCTTGGCCTGGTTGGGATTGACGATGAACAGCCCGCACTCGCCGAGGATGGCGACCACCATCAGCAGCACGCAGAGGACGATCCCGATCCCGAGTCCCTCTTTGGCGGAGTAGATCAAGCCGCCGACCGAGCCGAGGAACAGCGCGAAGAACAGCAGCAGCATGCCGAGCCCCGGCTTGCCGTTGTACTCCCGTTCGCGAATCATGATGACGTTCTCCCTTCCTTGGATACCAGAGTGATATCACTCTGATCTCTGATACGCAAGCGGGGAGGGAAGGTTGCGGAAGCGACCCGCGGGTCGGAGCGCCGGACCCAGGGGTCGGAGTTGTTGACCCGCGGGTCCGAGAGTTGGACCCGTGGGTCGGAGTCGTTGACCCGCGGGTCGCAGAGCCGGACCCGTGGGTCGCGGTTGCTGACCCGCGGGTCGCAGAGCTGGACCCGTGGGTCGCGGTTGTTGACCCGCGGGTCGGAGAGCTGGACCCGTGGGTCGCGGTCGTGGACCCGCGGGTCGGTACTGGCTCATTTTGACTCGCCCTTAGTTTCTGAATCAGGAAGCAGGGCGACCAAGTCCACGATTTCGAGCTTCCGGGACTCGACTCCGGCCGCCATTGCAGGCGTCACTCCCTTCCCCAGGGAGGAATGGGGCCTGCAAAAATTGTAGTAGGCGAAATGAACGGCCACGGCGGCGGCGTGGTTCTCGACCTTCTTGGAATGGCCGTTCGTCAACCGGGTGAAGCGCCGCATGGACATCCGCATCGTCAGGTTCTGGCGCTCGACGTAGGACGTTGAGACGTGCTTGGGGTCGGGGTCGCCCACCACCCGCTTCTTCTCGCAACCGATGCATTCCGCCGGGCTGTAGCGCGTCTCCGGGCCGGTCGGCGCGGCGGCGTAGATCTTGTGGAGCTGCGCGAAGTCCACGTCCCCGCCAAAAGCATCCTCGACCGCCGAGACGTACGCCTTGAGCCCGTCCGTGGTGAGCTGCACGCGGCCCGAGAGACGGCCGACTAGATCCTGCATCAGCTCGGTAGCGCTGCCGATGTCTCGCGAGCCCACGAGCCACGACGGTACCAGCTTCGTCTCGGCGTCGATCGCCACGAACGTCCAGACGTCGCCATAGCCGAAAACGCCCTTCTTGTCCTCCGGGACGTTCTTCGCTTTGGCGTAGCAGAATTCCCAGATCTCATCGACCTGGAGGCGCTTGCAAGGGAGGTTGACCAGCTTGGCGCTGGAGTACTCGGCGCAGACCTCAGCGAGATCCAGGAGGAGCTTCGTAACCGTGTTCCGGGCCACCCTCGTCATCCGGGACGTGGCGCGGATCGAGTTGCCTTCCACCAGGGCGGCGACGACGGCGGTTCGGTCGGCGTTGCTGAGGACGTTTGTCATACTGAACATTATGCGTGACCGATCAGGAAAAGTCAAGAGGCAAACCGATTGCGACCCGCCCACGAACAAACGGGAGTCGGCCTCGCTATGCCAGAACGGGAAAGGCTACCGGCGACGAACTGTAGCGCGGCGCCCTTGATTTTCGGCGAGCGCCGTCTCCAGATCCTGGACTAGCTGCAAATGCGCGTCCGAATCAAGAGGGGAGGAGGTGTTGAACAGCCGTTCCGAGAACGGTACGGAAGGAACCGGGTTAAGCGTCACATTTTTGTCAAGGACGCCGATTCCCCACTCCTTGATACGTAAATCGCTCACGTCATACTGGATTGTGAAATTCAGATTCATGCCCGCAACTCTAGTACTGGCCACAGGAAGATCAAACCGATGGCGAACCTCCTCTATCGCGCTCGCCAGTTTTTCGGAGATAAGTTCCTTCCACGAGATCGCCAAGCGCACTGTGCACTGCGTAACCTGCGTAAATAGGAGCGGCTCCGCATGCTCCATCTCCGGACTCAATTCCGTGATCAATTTTACGAATAGATCATTAAGAGCGTTCGCGGTCGAGCTGCTCCCTAGAATCTCCCATGCCGTCTTCTGCGCGCCAATTTCTAGAAAGTTGATCGCGACTAAATCGCCGTTTTCTGGCACGACAAGGCCGGAAACGAATGTCACATCTCCGGCGGTAGGGTTTATCGCCATTTCCTGAAACCCAAACTTCTTGCGAAGAATTGCGATGCCAGGGGCAGAGCGTAGCGCCAGAAGCGGCACTATTCCTGGAGCGTAAATCCGCACCTGTTGAACGGTCAAACTTCGTATTTCATCCATTCAAAGGACCTTTCCCCGTTCTCAGCAGCGCCCGCGTAGCGGAATCGCCGAGCATCAATAATGCGCCGTCGCTCAAGGCATCATTGTGATCTGGCAGTAACGCGGTTCTAACAGTCTGTCGAGCGCTCGCCGCTTGAAGAACTGGTATCGGCGCGGTACTCATCTCCCTTAGGGCCGATTTAATTTCGCTTAGCACTGAGCCTAAGGGCTCTGCACCGCCAGCGTAAGAAGCAAGTATCGAATTTAAAAGCAGATTTAAGCTGACTCCTCGCCGCTCGGCGATGCGAGCCAACTGACTATGAACTTCGGGAGTCATTCGAAGAGAAATACGTCCGCTATATTCTTCCGAATAAGGTTCAGGAACATCATAGCCACCACTCAGCCTAGCTTCGATCCAAAGCTCCCGCGAGTCAGCGAGATTTGACAAGGCGTCGGTCAGGGTCGTTCCTTCAGCCATGCATCCGTCAAGGTCGGGATGCGTAACGAAATAGCTTTCCTCGCGTTCGTGAACTTCGTACGGGTATCGCAAGCCCAAATAGTAAGCGAGGTTCTTAGTGGACATCCTCTTGCTTCTCCTTCTTCGCTTCTGCCTGCTGGAAGAGGTCGGCCTCTACTATCTTACGGATGACCATAGCAACGGCGCCCGGGTCCATATCCTTGCCGCCATGCGGCGCATGAACCGTAATCGTTATGTGCTTGTATGCCCATACCTGCGCATGCCCCTGGGATCGGCCCCGAATAAAGCCGAAAGCTTCAAGCGCGGCGTCTGCCATGCTTTGTGCACATGACTGCTTCCTCTGGCGAAGCTCCTCCAGTAGCCTCTTCCTACTCTTAGCCATGCCGCAGAGACACTCCAGTCCTGCGAATGACACCGCATACGGTAGCACTATTCATCGGAGTGGTCAACCTTCGGTTTCCACCGGGCGGCTGCCGCCTTCCGGGCGCTCTCACTTCGTTGCTCCGGAGTCATCTTCGCGGCCCTGGCTGCCCCTCCCTTCAACCCACCGCGGCGTCCCAGGGCGGCAGCCGCGGCGCGTATAGGGTCAACGGGCTCTGTGGGCGGTAGTGGTTCGGCCCCGGTCAGGATGGCGACGGATTGAAAGGCGCGAGAGTTGAAGTCTCGGGGACGCTTAGGCATGCGTGACTGGTTTGGCATGCCCAATGGTAACACGGGCGGCCCATACAGGCGCCGCCCGTAGGGTTTTACGAGGACTCGCGGACGTGGCGGTCTACTACCGGGCCAAGCTCCGGCAGCTCGCCGCGCAAGAGGACCGGTGCCAGCTCCGCCGCAAGAGCACGACACTGGCGCGAACTGCGGAGTGTGGCGATGACGCGGCCGGTGGGAAGGTGGACGAGGGTGCGCCGCTTGTTCCCGTCCGGCCCGTGGCTATTGCCCCGGTAGGTCCCGAATGGAGGCGACACCATGCCCCGCACCTGGACCTCTCGACCGTCCATCATTCGAGCCGTGAACGCCCCCAGGTGCCACGCCAAGGCGATCGGTTGCCCGGCCCGGGCGCGGACCTTCAGATAGGCATCCGCCGCCGCCGCGAGCCACGTGCCGGCGGAGCGGTGTCCCTCAGCTTCCGCCGCCTGCTTCCACCTCGCCGACTGCAAGGCGGTCGCGTGGACGGTGAACGTCGCCACCTTCAACTCTCGCCCTTCCTCCGGGCCTTCTCCCGCTCCTCCAGGCGCTTCAACTCTTCCGCGTAGCTGACAGGATTCAGGGAGTCGTCATGCTCCTGGACGGCGTCCTGGTAGGCGTGTAGCAGGGCGAGGTAGAGGTCCCCGGCCCACGCCAGGAACGCCCCCGCGCTCGCCTTGCCGTGGCGGCGTGCCGCGTCCTCCCATCGGCCCTTCTGGGAAGGCGTCGCCTTGACCGAGACGCTACGCGTGGCGTCTGGAGGGTAGGAGAGTTTCGAGTCCCACGCCATGGCTCAGATCTCGTAGAGGATGATGCCGTCCGGGGAATCCGGCGCGGCCTGGATGCGGACCATCTCCGTCAGGCGCCACGTGGGCAGGCCCGGCTCCGGCAGCTCCCGCCAGTAGGCGAACCAACGGCCGAAGAGGTAGAAGACCGTCAGCTCGGCGGCGTCCGGGTCCTGGAGGGGAGCGGCATCCTCCGGGTCACTGGCCTGCCGGGTGAACTGGATGCGCACCAGCCGCTCGTACAGGTCGCGGCGGGTGCTCTCGGTGTAGCGGGTGAGGTCGAGGGGGGTGGGGTAGACTTCGGGCAGCTCGGGCATGGACTGGCTCCTTGCTCGGGTCAGGTCCGGCGGTTGTGTTCCTGCACTCCCGCCGGGCCGCTTGTAGTGTCGAAGGGAGGGGCAATCCCTCCCCTTCCCGGAGGACGCTACGCCCGTTCCGCCCACACGTAAACCCCTGATTTCAAAGAATGTTTTACGTCAGGTCAAAATGAGCCAGTACCCGCGGGTCGCGGTCGTTGACCCGCGGGTCGCAGAATCGGACCCGCGGGTCGGAATCGTGGACCCGCGGGTCAAAACACCGGCAAGCCTCTACCGGACGTGCCCACCCCGACTTGAACCCGCGCCCTCGAGCGCCTCCTGGCCGGCGGCTTCCAGCCGGTTCGCCAGAGGCCGGGGCGCTCGCGGCAGACTCTCTCGGCGGTCAAGGCCGCCGATCCGGCGCTCTCCGGACGGCTCAAGGCGTCGAGAGCGGGAAATTCTACGACAGATCGGGACAGGGCTCCAGGCGGAAGCTCGCGGTCTGCTGAAAGAGGCTCACCACCAGCGTGACCTGGCTTTCCGGATTCAGAGGGAGTGATGCCCGGAGGAGACCCGGCAGCGGGACCGTCTCCTCCTCCAGTGAGAGCGCCCAGAGCGCGTCGGCGGGCAGGGCGATCCGGAAGTCGGGTCCGACCGGCAGCGTGTAGCTCGCCTCTGCCCTCAGCTCCGGGGAGACCCGCCGCCCGTCCATCCGCCGCTCCATGGCGAAGCCGCGGGATCCCCGCTCGGTCCAGGCGCTCAGGAGAAGGTCGCCCGGGGCGTTGAGGGCGAGCCGGCCGGCGATCTCCTCCGGCAGCGCGAGCGTGCCCTCCGGCCCCACGGCGGCCATCGGCAGGCGCAAGAGCTCTTCCACCCAGGGCCAGGGATGGCTGTATCCCTCGATGGCGCGCCGCACCCTCTCGCCATAGCCGCGAAAGTTGACGCGGCCGGTCGTCCCCTCCCGAGGCTCGGCCGCGACCAGATCCCCCTCGTTGAGCCCGAGCGCCCAGAGCACCACGCCGGGAAGGACGAGGCCGCCGCCCGCTCCGGCCTCGAGCGGCGTCACCAGCCGCAACCCGTGGACTGGGCTCCTCGAAGGAAAGCGGGGAAGAGCGCCCTTCACTCCTCCGAGTCCGGCCGATACTCCGCCGCCGCCTGGAGGTCCCGGATCGCCGAGGAGATCCAGTCGTTGATGACGCACTCGATCACGGTGCGCACCTCCAGCGCCACATCCATGTCCTCCTCACCCACGAGCATGGCCGTCTCCCGGGCCGGCACGGGCAACGTCGAATGGACTCCCCAGAGACGGAAGCGGATCGCCTCCAGGTCCTTGACGATGTGACGGAGCGCTTCCTGCGCGGCGGTCTCGGCCTCGGTCATCACGGCATCTCCTCCCTCCGGGGCAGCGGATCTGCCGGCCCCTGGCTGCACTCCACGGTAGGCCGCGGGCCGTACTCTCCGGAAGCGACGGAGAACTTCTTCAGAGATGACGCCCACGTCCCGGAGAATTCCTTCGATCCCTACCTCTCGGGAAGGAATCGCGTCGAGAGGTGTCCCGAAATAAGGCTCTCCGGCTACTTAGACATAAGAGGAACGTTAATTTCCCTGGACGTCCGGATGCCGCGAAAGCCACTATCGCCCACGCTGGGCACCGCCCTGACCCTCCTGCGCACCATCCGGGGCTGGCACCAGAACGAGCTCGCCGCCGCTCTCCGCTGCGGGCCGCCCCTCGTCTGCGACTACGAGGCCGGCCGCAAGCCCCTCTCCCGCAAGCGTCTGGACCAGATCCTCGCCGTGCTGGGACTGCCGTCCGAGGCCGTGGAGCTCACCCTCAGCCACATCGGCCTCGTCCATGCCCTGAGCTTGCCGGAGGGAGGGTCCGCGATCGGGAACGAGCGGTGCGAGGCCGCTCTCGCCTCGCTGAAGGCCGCGGCCGAGGCGTGGGGCCGCTCCATTCTCTCCCTGGAGCCCCTGCGCCGGGCCGAGGACGAGCGGTGGAAGGCCCGGCGCCTCTGGGAGCGCGTGAAGGCCCTCTCCCCGGCCCGCGGGCGGGCTCTCGTCGAGAGCGACGTGGACTACCGGAGCTGGGCGCTGTGCGAGTTGATCTGCGAGCGGAGCCTGGAAGCCGCGGCAGACCGGGCCGATCGCGCTCGGGACCTGGCCGGCCTCGCCGTACGCATCGCCGAGCTGGCGCCCGGCCTGGGAACCTGGAGGAAGCGTCTGCAAGGCTACGCGCTGGCCCACCTGGCGAATGCTCGGCGGGTTGGTGGCGATCTTCCCGCGGCCGATCGGGACTTCGCCTGTGCCTGGACCCTTTGGGAGGCCGGTGCATGCTCTGGCGCGGGGTTCCTCGATGAGGCCAGGGTGCTTCATTTGGTGGCGTCTTTGCGTAAGGATCAGCGACGCCTCCCCGAGGCCATCGAATTGCTGGATCAGGCTCTTGCCATTGCGGGAGAGACTGAGAGGAAGAAGCTCCTCGTCAATCGAGCCAACGTTCTAACGCTGAAGGGCGACTTTGAGGACGCCATTGCTACGCTGCAGACGATGGTGCTTTTGATACGAGAGGACGATCCGCTGCTCGGACACGTCTGGTTTACGCTCGCGAACAACCTTCTCCAAACAGGGCGGCCTGGAGAGGCGGATGCACTCCTGCCCAGATTGCGAGAGTTTTTGATTCGTCGCGCCAACGACTTGGAGGCCGTACGATTCCGCTGGCTGGAAGGACGGGTGGCCGCCGGCCTGGGGAAGCGGGAGGAGGCCGTTGCAGCTCTCGTTCGCGTGCGGGAAGATCTCGCCGTCCAGAAGACCGCATACGACTTTGCTCTGGTTTCCATTGAGCTGGCAGTTTTATATCTGGAGAATGGGCGGATCAGAGAAGTCCAGTCCCTTGCCCGGCAGATGCTCTGGATTTTCCGCGCCCAGGGTGTTCATCGGGAGGCCATCGCGGCTTTCAAGGTTTTCTGTGAGGCCGTCGAGCGAGAGACGATGACGGCAGAGATCGCCCAGGAGCTGGTGGGCTATCTCTACCGCGCTCGACATGACCCGAGCTTGCGGTTCGAGACGGATGGACTTGCCTCGGTTCTCAGTAAAAGCGCCCCCTCGTCCAGGGAAGACCATCTGGGAAGAGGGGGCCCATTGAAGACCTAGTTGTGGCAGCGGCCGTTTGGATCAAGCTCGCAGCCGGCCTTCGTCGTGATCGTTGCGCCGTTCACGACGCAGCGGCCATTGGGATCAACCTGGCAGCCAGCCTTGCTCCAAAACGACACCAGGGTGTTCCGCAGCCACCCCAAGAGGTCGCCCGCATTCTGAGCGGTGAGCCGGGCCGTGGAGGAATCGCCTCCGGGACGCGGCGCGGCGGCGGACCTCACGGGGAACGCCAGTACCGCGCAGAGGACGAGCAAGGTGATGGTGCGGAGGGTGGTGGACCGGACCATGAGAAGCTCCTTTCCAGGGAATTCGCTCCTGGACGGATCTCCAGTGATCCCACCGGGCGACGTTTCCCGGGACCATGGTGCCAGGAGTCGAGGTGAATTACTTCACCTGGAGATCGGCTGTTCACCAAGGCCTCGCCCTGAAAGGGCGACATTTGATGAGCCTGGCGCTTCAGCGGCCGGTTCCTATGCGATCGTGGCGCAGGAGAACGAGGCCCGGGCGAGGATGGGCCCGGTGGATGTCTGGACGGGCACCGAGTCGAGGCTCACGATGCCGATCGTGCTCCAGCGCCCCGTGGACTTCGAGGTGACGCTGAGGAACTGGCCCGCCGGAGCGCTCAGCCGGCGGCGCCCTGGGCGAAGAGCTGCCGCGAGCGGCATTTGACGTTGGTCGGGTCGAAGTAGGCCTGCCACCAGTGATCGGTCGCGTCGAGCGTGAGCGGCTTGGCGGCCGTCGCCGCCGTGATGCTGGCGCGGAAATGGTAGTGATCGATCAGCCGGATCGCCTCGATGCCGTAGACCTGGGCCACTCCAGGATCGCGCACTTCGATCAGGTTGTCGCCGTTGCTCGTCTCGCCGCCGGCCGCCAGGTTCGAGGACCCCATGTAGGCGATGGGATTGTCGCCGTTCCAGTCGACGACCACGAACTTGTGGTGGATGTGCTGGCCCCGGCCGCCGTCCCACTCCTGCCGGAAGTTCGCGGGAACCAGCTTGCTCAGCGTGCCGAAGGTCACTCCCACCGTGTTGGCCGCGCCGGGTTTGTAGAGGTCGAGCCCGTTTTTCGTCTCGGAGACGCCGTAGGAGAACAGGTCCTGGCGCCCGGGAAGGTTCTTGACGGCGTCGATCACCGGGCCGCCGCCGTCGAGCCCCATGATGGCGAAGAGAACCGAGCTCTTGGCGGCCTTGATGCTTGCCGCCACCCGGTCGAGCGACACGGACGCGCTCGCGTGCGGCGCGAAGCCGACGCTCGCCGGCGGCAGGGCCGCCGGGGGCAGATCGAACCACTGTTTCGAGATGTCCGCCGCGGTGAACGCCGCGGTGTGGGTGTGGTCCGAGAAAGCCTCCTCGAAGGCGGCTTCGTAGAGCGCGGCGGTCTGCGGTTCCTCGAAGACCAGGACGCTGTTGGCCTGGACGTAGAGGCCGCGGATCGAGAAATTGGCCGAGCCGGTCAGCACCTTGAACGGCGCGCCGCCCCGCTTGAAGATCATCACCTTGTCGTGCGAGAAGCGGCTGAAGTGACCGATGACGACGTTGCCGTCGCCCGCGGACCCTTGCAGGAGGGCGGCGGCCTTGGGCTCGATGGCGGTGGCGCCCTGGTGGAGAGGGGCGTTGTCGAGCACGGCGCGCAGCCGGTCCCCGAGTTGCGTGAGCGCCCGGATGAAGTCCGGCTCGTCGAGGTCGTAGGCGAAGAGGTCGACGGTGACCGCCGGGTCGGCGATCGCCGCGCTGAGAGCGTCGAAGACGAGCTTGCGGGCATTGGCCCCCAGCCACGCGTACTGCTGGGCGAAGGGCGTGGTGTCGAAGTCGACCGTCTTGCCGCCCGCCGGCAGGATCGGAGCGTTCTTGAACTCCGCGGCGTAGGCCTGGGACGAGATGTAGCCGCGGGTGAAGCCGACCTTCAGGTCGCCGGCGACGTAGGGTCCCACCTGGACCTCCGCCGAGGCTTTCGGTCCGGCCTTCAGGCCGTCGCCGTCGTGGTACATCGCGGTGACCTCGTAGACGCACTTGCCGCCCTGGCGAGGGAAATCCGCCCACCAGAACTTCTGGAACGGCGCCTCGTTCGAGGGGGTCCAGGTCCGCGTCTCCGCCGTCGTGTCGGACGTGACCTGGGTGGTGAAGCTCAGGCGGTTGGGCAGCCAGTAGGGCTTGCCCGCCTCCGGGGTGCAGAAGACCGCGAACCCGGCGAGGCCCTGGGTCTGGCTCGCGTCGACGTCGAAAGCGAGCAGGATGGCGCCGTCGCCCTGGTAGGCCCGCACCCTGAGGCCGCCCTGAGCGGCTTCCGCGTTGACGATCGCAGCTTCCGGCATGGGATTCCCTCCTTCTCAATTGCGTCACTTCAATTCTACTAGGCGCGCGGGAGCCCCCGTCGTTACGTGCTCCCGGAGCCGGCCGTGCCACCCTCCGGTTTGGCATCCCCGCCGACCTCTGCTAAACTTACCCGCCTTTGCGCGCCGGCCCTGGGGCCGTGGTCTGTCTCGCGCTCGCATAATCAAGGACTTGGAGGCTTCAGATGCTGATGATTCGGTTGCGCCGCATGGGCGCCCGGAACAACCCGTTCTTCCGCGTGGTGGTGTCGGATTCGCGCAACACCCCGACGGCCGCCGCGATTGAGGAGATCGGTCACTACGATCCGACGAAGAACCCCGCGCAGGTGACGATCGACGTCCCGCGGGCCGAGCATTGGGTGAGCAAGGGCGCCCGCATGTCGCCCACGGTCAAGAAGCTGCTGGCCCAGGTGGCGAAGAAGAGCGCCTGAACGTGTCCGAGCTCGCCGACGATCTCAGGGAGCTTGCCCGGCTGCTGGTGGACCAGCCCGACGAGGTCGAGGTCCAGGACATCCCGAGCCGGCGCGGCGGCGGTGTGCTGGAGCTGAAGGTGGCGCCGGACGACCTCGGCAAGGTGATCGGCCGCCAGGGGCGTACCGCCCGGGCGATGCGCACGCTGCTGGAAGCCCGCGAGGACCGGCGGGGGGTGCGCTATGAGCTCGAAATCCTCGAAGACTGAAGCCGCCGGGGTCCCGCGCCCGCTGCGCGACGACCTGCCGGAGACCGTTGCCGTAGGCCGCGTGCTGCGGCCGCACGGCATCCGTGGGGAGGTCACCGTCGAGGTGCTCTCGGACGTCCCCGGCCGCTACCGGAAGGGGAGCCGGGTCCTGGGCGTCCGCGAAGGCGCGCCGCCGGTACCCCTGATCGTGGCAGAGAGCCGGGTCCACAAGACCGGCGCCGTGGTCCGTTTCGAGGGCTTCGAGGACCGCGACCGGGCCGCGGAGCTGCGGGGTCTCGATCTCGAGGTCCCGCGCTCGGAGGTGCCGAGGGCGCCCCGCGGCACCTACTACCAGTACGAGCTGCTCGGCTGCCTCTGCTGCAACGAGGGCGAGGAGCTGGGCCGGGTGGTGGAGGTGGTCGAGGACGGTGGCGGGCTGATGCTGATCGTGGCGGGGGAGGACCGGCGGGTGCCGGTGCCGTTCGTCAAGGAGTTCCTGCGCCGGGTGGACGTGGAGACCGGCCGGATCGACGTCAGGCTGCCTCCGGGGTTTCTCGAGGCATGCGCGTCCAGGTCCTGACGATCTTCCCGGAGCTGTTCGAGCCCTTTCTCTCGACCAGCCTGATCGGCAAGGCGCGGGAGAAGGAGCTCCTAGAGGTGGGGGTCCACGACCTGCGCGGCTTCACGGAGGACCGCCACCGCAGCGTCGACGACGAGCCGTACGGCGGCGGCGGCGGGATGGTGATGACGGCGCCGCCGTGGATCCGCGCGGTGCGCGCCTTGTCGGAGACCGGGTTCTCCTGGCGGGTGCTGCTGTCGCCGCAAGGCGCGCGGCTCGACGACGCCAAGGTGCGCGAGCTGGCGGCGCGGGGCGCCCGGGGGGAGGAGCTGATCCTGCTCTGCGGGCGCTACGAGGGGATCGACGAGCGGGTGCGGGAGACGGTGGTCGACGAGGAGATCTCGATCGGCGATTACGTGCTGTCGGGCGGCGAGCTGCCGGCGATGGTGTTGATCGAGGCGCTCTCGCGGCAAGTGCCCGGGGTGGTCGGGCTGGCCGATTCGGTGGCGAACGACAGCTTCCGGAGCGGCCTGCTGGATCACCCGCACTACACGCGGCCGCCGGTGGTGGAAGGGCTGGCGGTGCCGGCGGTGCTGACCTCGGGGGACCACGCGGCGATCCAGCGGTGGCGGCAGGGGGAGGCGATGAGGGCCACCCGGGAGAAGCGGCCGGACCTGCTCGAGCGGTCGCCGGCCGCCGGCAGGACGCGGAAAGACTGAGGAAAGATTGAGGGGCGGCTCGCGCGGCCCTTGTGAAATCGAAACGAAATCGAAATAATGACGGCACTGTCCCAGTGGCGAGTCCGTCGGGTAGCGAGGTGAGTCATGAACCAGTTGGATCAGGTCGAGAGTGTCTACGTGCGGCAGAACGTGCCCGAGTTCAAGCCCGGGGACTCGCTCCGCGTCCACGTGCGCGTGGTCGAGGGCGACAAGCAGCGGATCCAGATCTTCCAGGGAGTGGTGATCTCCCGCCGTGGCGGCGGGACCCGGGAGACCTTCACGGTGCGCAAGATCTCCGGCAGCGTCGGGGTCGAGCGGATCTTCCCGATGAGCTCTCCGAACGTCGACAAGATCGAGGTCATCCGGCGGGGCCGGGTGCGCCGGGCGAAGCTGTACTACCTGCGCAATCTGCGCGGCAAGGCGGCCCGCATCGAAGAGCGCCGGGACGACCAGGCCAAGGCCAAGTCGTAGGCACGGGCTGGCCGGCCTCCGGCGCCGCGGCGCTGCGGAGGCCGATCGGAAAGGAGTCGTAGTGACCAGGGCGGCGCAACCGGTCCGGCCGGCCCGGGCGATGATCGAGCTGTTTCTCGAGGCCTACCGCTTGCACCTGCTGCGCGGCCTGGAGGAGGGGCTCGCGCGGTGCGGCTACGGCCTGATCGCCGGGGTGGACGAGGTGGGCCGGGGCTCGCTCGCCGGCCCGGTGGTGGCCGCCGCGGTCCTCCTGGACGGCCGCTGCCTGGTGCCCGGGGTGGACGACAGCAAGTGCCTCACCGCCCCCGAGCGGGAGCGCGCCGCCGCGGCCATCCGCTCTCACGCCGTGGCCGTCGTGGTGGCCGCGGTCTCCCCCGAGGTCATCGACCGCATCAACATCCTGGAGGCCACCCGCCAGGCCATGTGCGAGGCGCTCTCGCGCCTGCGCCCGGTGCCCGATTGCGCGGTGGTCGATGCCGTGCGGCTCTCCGGCTTCCGCTTCCCCTGCCTCCCCGTGATCCGCGGCGATTGCTTCAGCTACGCCGTCGCCTGCGCCTCGATCCTCGCCAAGGTGGAGCGCGACCGGATGATGGTCGATCTCCATCAGGAGTATCCCCAGTACGGCTTCGCCGAGCACAAGGGCTACGGCGTGCCGGAGCACCTGGAGGCGCTGTCCACCTACGGGCCGAGCCCCGTGCACCGGCTCACCTACAAGCCGGTGCTCCCCCGGTTGCTCCCCGGGCAAGAGGCCCGCTGCTGATGGCCGTGCAGCGCGAGCAGGTCGTCCAGACCGCCGAGAAGTACGTCTCCCGCGGCAAGATCGAGCCGGCGATCCGCGAGTACCGCAAGCTGCTCGCGGACAACCCGAACGACATCAACACCCTGAACCGGATCGGCGATCTCTACGCCCGCATCCAGCGCATCGACGAGGCCGTCGACTTCTTCACCCAGATCGCCGAGCAGTATTCGACGGAGGGGTTCTTCGTCAAGGCGATCGCGATCTACAAGAAGATCATCAAGCTGGACCCGACGCGGCTCGAGGTCTACGAGAAGCTGGCCGAGCTCTACCACCGGCAGGGGCTGGTCAACGAGGCGCGCACCCAGTACCAGGTGCTGGCCGATTACTACCAGAAGCACGACAACGCGGCGTCGGCGATCGCCATCTACCAGAAGATGGCCGATCTGGAGCCGAGCAATCCCAGCTATCACGTCAAGCTGGCGGAGATCTACCAGTCGCAGCAGCTCATCGAAAAGGCGATGAACGAGTACCGCGTCATCGCCGAGATGATGATCGCGCACGGCCGCCCGCAGGACGCGGCGCAGGTGTACGAGCGGGCGCTGGACATCGACAGCAGCAACATGGGGTTCATCAACGACGCCGTCTTCAAGCTCAAGGAGGCGGGTCACGCGGCCGCGGCGGTGCGCTTCCTGGGGATCGCCGCCGAGCGCAACCCGCAGGCCACGCGCATCGGCCGGCTCGCCCGGGTGATCGAGGAGCCGGAGGTGGTGGAGCCGGCGCCGCCCGCGCCCCGAGCTCAGGAGCCGGCGGAGGCGCCGCGCCGATCTTCCGCCGCCCCTCCGCCGCCCCCCGCCGCCCGCGCTCCCGAGCCGCGGCCCGCTCCGCCGCCGCCGCCGCCTGCCGTCGAGGAGGAGCCCGAGGACGTGCCCTACGGCAGCGGGCTCCTGGAGCAGTCCTGGGCGGACGCGGACGACCTCTCCGCCTCCCTGCGGGCCGCCGCGGCCGCGGCGATCCCATCGCTGGAGCCGCCGGGCGCGGAGCTGGAGGAGCAGGAGATCGAGCTCGACCTCGACGAGGCCTTCGTCCTCGACATGGACGCGGACGACGAGCCGGCGAGCCTCGTCAAGCCGCCGGCGGACATGCTGTCCGGCACCGGCAGCCGCCTCGGCTCGGCCTGGGCGCGCGGCGAGGAGCCGGCCGCTCCTCCTCAGGCGCCCGTGCCGCCGCCCCTTCCCGCGGCCGGCGCGCCGTCCGCGCTGCTCTCGCTGGACGCCGATCTCGAGCTGGATCTCGATCTCGGAGAGCTGGCGGCCGCGCCGTCCCCGGTCCCTCCGCCGGGCGCCTTCGACCCCGCCGGTCTCCCCTCGGACGGCGAGATCCTGCTCGAGCTGGAGGAGCCGGAACTGCCGCGCTTCGAGAGCTCCTGGGCGGTCGAGCGGGAGCTGGATCTGCCGCCGCTGGAGAGCCTGGAGGCCGGGCCGGCGAAGCGGGACGGGATCGACGCCGACATGCTCGAGCGGACCGCGGCCGAGCTCCAGCCCCGGACCCATCCACGCGACGAGGACCTGGTCAGCGAGGCCGAGGTGCTGGCCAAGTACGGCCTCGAGGACAAGGCGCTGGAGCGGCTGCGCGAGGCGCTGAAGCTCCAGCCGCACAACCTCGGCGCCTATGCGGCGATGATCCACATCCATCTCGACAAGGGGCGCCACGACCGGGTGGCCGAGCTGGCCGGCGCCATGGCGCGGACGGCCGGGGAGGTGCGCGACGACGCGCAGGTCTGGCCGAAGATGCGCCGCCAGCTCGGCGAGGCGGGGTACCGCTTCGACGGCGACCGCGTGGCGGGCGGCCCGCACGCGATGCAGGCGATGACCGAAGCGCCGCCCGCCGCGCCGCCGCCGGCTCCGGTGGCGAAGGCCCCCGAGCCGCCTCCGGCGCCGCAGCCGATTCCGCTGGCGCCCGTGGCCCAGGCGCCCGCGCCGGAGCCCGCTCCCGTTCCCGAGGCGTTGTCGCCGCCGGCGCCTCCGGCCGCGGCGCGCAAGCGTTCCTCCGGAGAGATCGACCGGGTGCTCCGGAGCCTGCTGGCTCCCAAGCCCAAGCGTCCGGCCGCGGCGCCTCCGCCGCCGGCTGCCGCGCCGCCGGCGCCTCCGGTCGCCGCGGCTCCGGCGGCTCCGGTACTGCCGCCCGCCGAGCCCGCGCCTCCCGTGGCGGGCGAAGCGGTGGGGCCCGTGATGTTCAATCCGCTCGAGATCGGCGAGATGATCGAGAGCGAGGACTTCGACTGGACGCCGCCGGCCGCCACCGCCGCGGTTCCCGCGTTCCCGTCCTCCGCCCGGCCTCCGGCGCCGGCCGGCGGGCGCGGTCTCCCGCAGGGCCTGCCCCAGAACCTGGACGACACGGGGGGTCTGAGCTGGCTCGACGAGGCGGACCGCAACCGTCCGGCGAAGCAGGCGGAGTCCGAGAGCCTGTTCGACGAGGAGGATGACTTCTTCGATCTCGCCGCCGAGCTGGAGCAGGAGCTCTCGCAGGAGGACCTCTTCCAGAGCGGCGAGGGGATGCTTTCGCAGCCGGGCGAGCAGTCGCTGGAGGAGATCGTCGAGGGGTTCAAGAAGGGGGTGGCCGAGCACCTCTCGCCGACGGACTACGACACCCACTTCAACCTGGGGATCGCCTACCGCGAGATGGGCCTGCTGGACGAGGCGATCGGCGAGTTCCAGATCGCCGCCAAGGACGAGGGGCACCTGGTGCTCTGCTGCTCGATGCTGGGCCTCTGCTTCCTCGACAAGGGGCTGCCCGAGCTGGCCGTCAAGTGGTACGGCCGCGGCCTCGACGCCCCCGGCCTCCACGAGGAGGACCACCTCGGCCTGCTCTACGATCTCGGCTGCGCCTACCTGGTCGTGGGCGACAAGACCTCCGCCTACAAGGCGTTCGTCGATCTCTACGGGATCAACAACTCCTACCGCGACGTGGTGGCCCGGATCGAGGAGCTGGGGCGGTAGCCAGGAAGCGGGAACAATCTGTTATACCGTACGCTGCCATGAGCAGCGCGCACGACAACCGGCTCCCTCACAACGTTCATCTCCACCCGCAGCGGCGGCGCGTCGAGGTGCGGCGGGTCGACGAGTGCCGGACGCTGGACGAGCTC
This sequence comes from Thermoanaerobaculia bacterium, assembly GCA_036402955.1. Classification (GTDB taxonomy): domain Bacteria; phylum Acidobacteriota; class Thermoanaerobaculia; order Multivoradales; family UBA5704; genus DATARR01. The sequence continues at coordinate 15,826 of DASWRX010000197.1, read as the reverse complement.
TTCATCTCCTGTCTGCCGGCGTTCGGAGGGGCCTACCTGCGGCGGGTCTACCGCCTGCTCGACCAGGCGATCGGGGCGGGTTGCCCGCTGACGCTCGCCATCGCCGGCCCGGTCACGGTCTCCGGCCAGCACCAGGCGTGGCTGCTCCCCCTGCTGGAGACCGGCTGGGTGGCCTATCTCAGCACCACCGACGCCGTCTGCTACCACGACGGCCACCGCAGCCTCGACGAGCACCCCGATCCGATCTTCGAGGTCCCCATCTTCGGCGACGACGGCGCGCTGCGCGACGAGAAGACGATCCGCGTCACCGACATGGCCTTCGACGAGGACGTCTTGTTCCAGCAGGACCGTTTCATGACCGCCTGCCTGCTGCGCCCGGAGTTCCAGAAGTCGATGACCGGCACCGAGCTGCGCTACCTGCTCGGCCGGATCTACGCCGCCCAGGAGGAGCAGAACGGCGTCGCGCCCGGGCTGCTCGCCACCTGCTGGCGGCTCGCCCTGCCGATCCTGGTCGGCGCGCCCGGCGACGGCAGCCTCTTCCTCAACTCGATGAAGCTGTGGGCGATGCGGCAGGCGGGCCTGCTCGAGAGCTACGACTTCTCGCTCGACCTCCACGGCGAGGTCTTCGAGTCGTGCGCCTACCATCACTGGGGGTTGTTCACCCATCCCGCGCGCTCGCTGGCGACCCTGATCCTGGGCGGCGGCGTGCCGAAGAACTACAACCTGCAGCCGGAGCCGGCGCTCGGCCAGGTGCTGGGGCTGGAAGGGATCCGCGGCTACACCTTCGACGTCCAGATCGTGAGCGCGCCGGTGACCGAAGGCTCCCTCTCCTCCTGTCCGCCGGCCGAGGCCGTGACCTGGGGCAAGGTGGACCGCGACACCTATCAACAGACGACGGAGAGCGCCCAGGCCGACTACTCGATGGTGATGCCGTTCCTGGTCAAAGCGCTGCTGGAGAACCGCGAGCGCTACGCCGCCCGGGCGGTGGAGATCGGCGAGGAGGCCCTCTTCCAGGAGGAGCCCAAGGCCGCCGGCTACCTGCGGTCCCGCGACGGCTACCGCCTCTACGAGCAGCGCGGCGCGCTGGTCGGCGAGCTCTCCCGCAGCGTCGGCGAGAACGGCGAGTGGCTTCAGAAGACTTTACGGTATCCGCTGGCGATTGAAGGGAGCCCGAAGCGATGAGCAAGACCACAGTCACCCTCCTGCCGGGCGACGGGATCGGCCCGGAGGTCGCCAACGCCACCGTGCGGGTGCTCGACGCCGCGGGCGCCGAGATCGAATGGGAGCGCCACATCGCCGGCGCCGAGGCCCTGGAGAAGTACGGCAATCCGCTGCCGCCCGAGGTCCTCGAGTCGATCCGCCGCAACTGCCTGGCGCTGAAGGGACCGATCACCACCCAGGTGGGCAAGGGTTTCAAGTCGATCAACGTGCAGCTCCGCCAGGAGCTCGACCTCTACGCCAACCTGCGCCCGGCGCGGTCGCTGGAGAGCATCCCCAGCCGCTTCTCGGGAGTGGACCTCGTGGTGGTGCGCGAGAACACCGAGGACCTCTACAGCGGCCTCGAGCACATCGTGGTCCCCGGGGTGGTGGAGAGCCTGAAGATCATCACCGAGAAGGCGTCGCTGCGCATCGCCCGCTTCGCCTTCGAGTATGCCCGCCGCCACGGCCGCAAGCGGGTGACCGCCGTCCACAAGGCCAACATCATGAAGCTCTCGGACGGCCTGTTCCTCGACTGCTTCCGCCGCGTCGCCTCGGAGTACCCCGAGATCGTGGCGGACGACAAGATCGTCGACAACATGTGCATGCAGCTCGTCATGCGCCCCGAGGAGTGGGACGTGCTGCTGATGGAGAACCTCTACGGCGACATCCTCTCCGACCTCTGCGCCGGGCTCGTCGGCGGGCTCGGCGTGGTGCCCGGGGGGAACATCGGGCTCGACGTGGCGGTCTTCGAGGCGGTGCACGGCAGCGCGCCGGACATCGCCGGCAAGGACCTCGCGAACCCGCTGGCGCTGATGCGCTCGGCGATCATGATGCTCTTCCACATGCACAAGGACGAGGTGGCCGAGCGGTTGCGCCGGGCGCTGCGCGACGTGGTCGTGCGCCAGAAGATCCGCACCCGGGACCTCGGCGGCGAGGCGACCACGACGCAGTTCACGGACGCGATTGTGAAGGCTTTGGAGGTTCCAGCTACAATCCCTTCATGACCGAACCCCTGCGCTCTCCCGAAGTTCACGCGAGCGCCTGTCCTCTCGATTGCCCCGACGCCTGCAGCCTGGAGGTCCGGGTGGTGGACGGCCGGGTGGTCAAGGTGGACGGCAGCTCCCTCAATCCGGTCACGCAGGGGTACATCTGCGCCAAGGTGCGGCGGACGCCGGAGCACCTCTACGGCCCGGACCGGCTGCTCTACCCGGCGCGGCGGGTGGGGCCGAAGGGGTCCGGCGAGTTCGCGCGGATCTCCTGGGAGGAGGCGCTCGGCCTCGCGGCGGAACGGCTGGGCGAGGCGCGCGAGCGCTGGGGGGGCGAATCGATCCTGCCGTTCTACTACGGCGGCTCGAACGGCCTGCTCACCCAGGACTCGACCGATGCCCGCCTCTTTCGCCGGCTGGGCGCCTCCTTGATGGGCCGCACGGTCTGCGCCGCGCCGTCGGGCCGGGCGGCCACCGGGCTCTACGGCAAGATGGCCGGCGTGGCCCTGCCGGACTTCCGGCACGCGCGGCTGATCGTGCTCTGGGGGGTGAACCCCTCGGCGTCCGGCATCCACGTGGTGCCGTTCATCCAGGAGGCCCAGAAGGCGGGGGCGCGCCTGGTGGTGATCGATCCGCGGCGCACGCCGCTCGCCAAGAAGGCCGATCTTCACCTCTCGCCGCGTCCCGGGAGCGACCTCGCGATCGCGCTGGCCGCCATCCGCTGGTTCTTCGAGGGAGCCCAAGCGGACCTCGGCTTTTTGGCCGAGCACGCGACCGGCGCCGAGGAGCTGCGGCGGCGCGCCCAGCCCTGGACGTTCGAGCGGGCGGCCGCGGCCTCGGGCGTTCCCGCTGACCAGATCGAGCGTTTCGTCCGTCTCTACGCCGAGTCCTCGCCGGCGGTGATCCGCACGGGCTGGGGGTTCGAGCGCAACCGCAACGGCGGCTCGGCGGTGGCCGCGGCCCTCGCGCTGCCGGCGGTGGCGGGCAAGTTCGGCGTGCGCGGCGGCGGCTATACGATGAGCAACTCCGGCGTCTGGGCGAGCTCGCTCGACCGCTCGGCGGCGGACCCCGAGCCGACGACCCGGACGATCAACATGAACCTCCTGGGCGAGGCCCTGCTGACGGCCGAGCCGCCGGTGCGCGTCCTCTTCGTCTACAACTGCAATCCACTGGCGACGATGCCGAACCAGGAGCAGGTGCGCCGGGGGCTGGCGCGCCAGGACCTGTTCACCGTCGTCTTCGAGCAGGTGTGGACCGACACGGCCCGCTGGGCGGACCTGGTGCTGCCCGCCACGCATTTCCTGGAGCACTCGGAGCTGGTGCAGGGCTACGGCTCCTACGTGCTCTACCGCACCCGGCCGGTGGCGGCGCCGGCGGGCGAGGCGCGGCCGAACCTGGAGGTCTTCGCCGAGCTGACCCGGCGGCTCGGGCTCGGCCGGCCGGACGACGCCGAGACCGACGACGCCTTCGCCGCCGCGCTGCTCGGCCGCGCCGAGCGGGTGCGGTCCGAGATGGAGCGCGACGGCGTGGCCGCGCCCGACTGCGGGATGGCGCCGGTCCAGTTCGTCGACGCCTTCCCGCTGACGCCCGACCGCAAGATCCATCTCGTCCCCGCGGCGCTCGACCGCGAGGCGTCGCGTGGCCTCTACGCCTTCCATGACGATCCGGCGAGCGAACGCTTCCCGCTGGCGCTGATCTCGCCGGCCACCGGCCGGACCATCAGCTCGACCCTCGCGCAGCTCGTGCGCGAGCCGGCGGCGCTGGAGATCCACCCTCGCGACGCCGCCGACCGCGGCATCGCCGGCGGCGACGTGGTGCGCGTCTGGAACGAGCTCGGGGAGGTGCGGGTGGCGGCGCGGCTCAACCCCGACCTGCGGCCCGGCGTCACCTGCCTGCCGAAGGGGCTGTGGGGCCGCCACACGTTCTCGGGCACCACGGCGAACGCGCTGGCGCCGGACACCCTGACCGACGTCGGCCAGGGGGCCTGCTTCAACGACGCGCGGGTGGACGTCGAGAAGATCTCGCCCTGATGGCCCGCTCTCTGTTCGACGATCAGGAACCCCCCTCGCCGGCCGCCGGCCCCGCGTCCTCTCCATCCTCGCCCTCCCCGCTCGCCGAGCGGATGCGCCCGCGCAGCCTGGAGGAGGTCGTCGGTCAGCCGAAGGTGGTGGGGGAGGGCGGGTTCCTGCGCCGGGCGATCGCCGTCGACCGCGTGCCGTCGTTGATCTTCTGGGGACCGCCGGGAACGGGGAAGACCACCCTCGCCCGCATCATCGCCACCGTGACCGCGTCGCACTTCGTCCCCTTCTCGGCCGTCACCTCGGGCATCAAGGAAGTCAAGGAGGTGATGGCGGAGGCCGTGCGGCTGCGCAAGGCGCAGGGGCGGCGCACGCTTCTCTTCGTCGACGAGATCCACCGCTTCAACCGCGCCCAGCAGGACGCCTTCCTTCCCTACGTCGAGAGCGGGGACGTGGTGCTGGTGGGGGCCACCACCGAGAACCCCTCGTTCGAGCTCAACGCGGCGCTGCTCTCGCGCTGCCGGGTGATCGTGCTGGAGGGGCTGCGGCCCGAGGAGCTGGCCGGGCTGCTGCGCCGGGCGCTCGCCGATCCCGAGCGGGGCCTGGGAGCGACCGGCATCGTGGCGGACGACGAGGCCCTGGAGGAGTTGGCGCAGCTCGCCTCGGGGGACGCCCGCAAGGCCCTCAATCTCCTGGAGCTGGCGGCCGCGGATGCCGCCGACACCGAGGAGGGGCGGATCGACGTCGAGGGGGTGCGGCGGGTGGCCCAGCGCAAGGTGCTGCTCTACGACAAGTCGGGCGAGGAGCACCACAACCTGATCTCGGCGCTCCACAAATCCATGCGCGAGAGCGATCCCGACGCCTCCGTCTACTGGCTGGCCCGCATGCTGGCGGCCGGCGAGGACCCGCTCTACGTGGCGCGGCGGATGATCCGCTTCGCCAGCGAGGACGTGGGGCTCGCCGATCCCCAGGCGCTCCTCCAGACCCTCGCCGCCCGCGACGCCTATCACCTGCTCGGCTCGCCGGAAGGAGAGCTGGCGCTGGCGCAGGCGGTCGTCTACCTCGCGCTCGCCCCCAAGAGCGTGGCGGTCTACGACGGCTACAAGGCGGCGCGGCGCACGGTCGAGGAGCGGCCCGCCGATCCCGTGCCAATCGCGATCCGCAACGCCCCCACCGGCCTGATGAAAGAGCTGGGCTACGGCGCCGGGTACGTCTATGCCCCGCACACCGAGGAGGGCGTCGGCGGGCTCGACTGCCTCCCCGAGTCCCTCCAGGGAACGCGGTTCTACGAGCCGAAGGGGGAGGGATTCGAGGCGGAGCTGAGGACCCGGCTGGAGAGGTTCCGGGCCCTCCGGGAAGAGGTCAGGAAGAAACGCCCTACTTGAACAGCTTCAGGAATACCAGATAGAGCACGAACCCGTGGTCCGGGCCGGCCACCGGCTTGCCCACGTCGAGGTTGACCACCGTCTGCCAGGGACCGATGAACGTCCCGGCGATGCCCGCGCCGGCGAGCAGCTTGCGGTCGAGCCCGGTCTCCCGGTCGGTGGCGAGGGCGGCGTCGGCGACCCCGTCCAGGCGGAACGCCTCGCCGATCTCGAAGCCGTAGGAGGCGTGGCCGGAGTACACGCTCGACCCCCGCACGCTGTTGCTCTTGTAGCCGTGGACGCGGGTGCCGCCGAAGAAGCCGAACTGGTACTTGCTGAAGCGGTCGAGGTTCGAGCCCGAGGCGTAGTCGAATTCGAGCCCGAGCTTCTGGAACCTGGGCAGGTACCAGTTCTTGCTCGCCGAAGCGTCCCAGCGGAGGAAGCTCTTCTTGTCCTTGCTGTAGTCGGTGTTCCCGGGAAGACCCCAGAAATCCCACTGCGAGCGGACGTTGTAGCTGCCGGAGGCCTGGAGATGGTAGCCCGAGCGGGCGAAGCTCGTCTGCAGCGAGAAGGAATGGGTGAAATTGCTGCTCGGCACCACGAAGCTCTTCGACGCGTCGCTCGCCGTGCCGTAGTGGAAGTAGAGGATCTGGTACTCGCTGTCGAGCTTGACGAAGTTGCCGAGCGGATGGCCGATCTTGAAACCGACGTTGGCCGGGAGCTGCTTGACCGCCTCGGCTTTGACCTCGCGACCGTTGCGGTAAAACGTATCGGTGAAGGGAACGGCGAGGGCGAAGGCGCTGGCCCCGACGTCGAACCGGCTGCCCAGGAAGCGCGGCTGGGCGGCGCTGGCGACGAGCAGGACGCCGCCGTAGAAGAGGTTGACCTGCTGGCCGGTCCCCTTGAAGTCGAAGGAGAAGTAGTTGAGGCCGGCGAGCGGCAGCGGATAGCTGAGAGCGTCGTCGTAGAACAGGCCGCCGACCCCGAACAGCTTGCTGACGGCGAACCCCTCCTTGACCACCCGCTCGCCCTGCGGGTTCTTGACCAGGTAGCGCAGCCCCTTGTCGGTGTCGCGCACCATGGTTACGTCCGAAGCGTCGACCTGCTTGCGGGCCTCCTCGAAGCCGGCGCCGTTGATCCGCACCTCCGTCAGCTTCGTCTCGCGCTCCACCACCGTGGCGTTGTTGACCACCGAGAGGATCTGCTGGGCCACCAGCCGCAGGGGGAGCACGTAGCTCTGCGCCGACCACGGCGCGGTCTGGCCGGCGGCATCCACGGGGGAGTAGAACATCGTCTCCTCGTTCGACAGCACCTCCCCCTGGAGGCCGATCTGCACGGCCCGGGTGCGCAGCCGGGAGTAGAGCTGCTTGTCGATCCAGACCGATCCCTGATAGAGCCTGCCGCTCTGGTCCGGGCCGGCCGGCGCGAAGTCGACCACCCAGGCGTCGCGGCCGTCGATGCGGTCCGACCCGCGCAGGCGGTAGCGGTACTGCTTGGTGAAGTGGATCTCGAGCGGCAGGGCCGCCGCCTTCTCCGGCTGGATCAGTGGGATCTCGGGCAGGGTCTTCCCCCGCCAGCGGACGCCGTTGACGTAGAGCGTCTGCCACGCCCAGTCCGAGCCGGTCCTGGGATCGAAGAAGAACGGCCCCTGCAGGGTCGCCTCGATGGCGTTGGTCCCGGCGGAGGGCTGGAAGCGCAGGGACGTCGTGTTGAGGGCGCTGTAGTGCTCGAGCTTCCGGTTCTGGGCGTCCTCGAAGGCCTGGAGCCGCCGCAGGATCTCCTCGACGGGGATCTCGCGCTGCGAGGAGACGGTCACCTTCTCCTCGACCCCCTTGAGCTCGGCGGCGGTCGGCCGCTCGAGGCCGAGCACGGTGACGCGGCCGGGCGAGGGCACCTGGAGCTCGAGAGCGTCGCCGGTCACCTGGCCGCTCGGCGGCAGCGCCCGCTGGCGGCCGATGGGAAAGCGCACCGGGCGGCGGAGCTGGGGATCGTTGAAGCGGAGCGTCAGGCTGTCCTTCCCGGCCGCGGTGAGGGCGATCACCCGCAGCGCGAGGTCCTTGCGGACGAAGGTCCAGGCCTCCGCGGCGCCCGACGGCGACAGGCCAGGGTCGTAGCCGAGGTCCCCCTGGAACTCGCGGGCCAGCAGCACCAGCGGCGAGAGCACGGGGACGAGCCGGATGGTCTCGAGACCGGGAGCCCGGAACAGCGTCAGGTCGATGCCGCGCACCGAATCGCGGGCGGCGTTGGCCAGCATCTCGGCGGGATCGGCCCCCTCCGTGGGCACCGGCAGCGCGTCGAGCACGAGCGGCCGGCCGGGATCGAGATTCTGCACCGCGTCGATCGCCGCCTTGAGCGCCTCCGATCCGGCCGGCTGGAGGGCGACGGCCTCCACGTAGGCGGCCACCTCCTCGGCGTAGAAGGCCTGGAGGAGCTTGGGATCGGCCGGCAGCGCCTCGGTGGCCACCTTCACGGCCGTCTGGGCGCCGGTCAGCGTCACCGCGGCCCGCTTCAGCAGGAAGGCATACTCGGAGGGGGAGAGCTCGCCGGTCTCCGGCCGCCAGACCACCTGGAACCAGGTGCCGGCGGGGGCCTTCGAAGCCACGTCCGCCGCGACGCGCAGCTCCGCCTGGAGCCGCTCCGCGCCCTGCGCGAGCGGCGGCGGGGTGCGGAAGACCAGCGAGACCCAGGGCGTCGCGCCGCTGTCGGCGACGATGCGGAGGGTGGCCGCGGTGGCCGCGGCGTCCGTGCCGGCATTCGCGGAGAGCGGCACTTCCCAGGCGACGAAGAGCGGGCTTCCCGGCGCCAGGCCGCCGGGTTTCAGGGCGCGGGCGAGGTCCTCCGGAGTGGCCACGGGAGCGGCCCCTTGAGCATCCGCCGCCGGCGGAGCCGCGGGCGCGGGGTAGAGGCGAAGGCCGGCGCAGGGCCGGCACGGAAGCTGAGCGGCTCCCAGCGGAAACGTGAGAGCAAGGCAGACGAAGAGATTACCGGCGAGAATCGACTGTACGCGGTGCATGGCGGCAAGCATAACAGCCGACCTTCGGAGGGAAATTCTCCCCGGGCGGCCGCAGGTCGCCCGGGGGTCTTCCTACTCGCCGGCCGCGACCTCGCGCATGGGGGTGGTGGCGAGCGAGGGCATGCCCATGCGCTCGCGGATCTTGGTCTCGATCTCGTCGGCGAGGTCGGGATTGTCGCGCAGGAACGCCTTGGCGTTGTCCCGCCCCTGTCCCAGGCGGAGGTCGCCGTAGGAGTACCAGGCGCCGCTCTTGACCACCAGCTTGTGGTCCACTCCGAGGTCCACCAGCTCGCCCGTCTTCGAGATCCCCTCGCCGTAGTCGATGTCGAACTCGGCCTGGCGGAACGGGGCGGCCACCTTGTTCTTGACCACCTTGACCTTGGAGCGCGAGCCGGTCACCACCTCGCCGTCCTTGATCGAGGCGATGCGGCGGATGTCGATGCGCACCGAGGCGTAGAACTTGAGGGCGCGGCCGCCGGTCGTGGTCTCCGGGTTGCCGAACATGACGCCGATCTTCTCGCGGATCTGGTTGATGAAGATCAGGCAGGTGTTGGACTTGGCGACGATGGCGGTGAGCTTGCGGAGGGCCTGCGACATCAGGCGCGCCTGCAGGCCGACGTGGGAGTCGCCCATCTCGCCCTCGATCTCGGCCTTGGGGACGAGGGCGGCGACCGAGTCCACCACCACCACGTCCACGGCGCTGCTGCGCACCAGCATCTCGGCGATCTCGAGCGCCTGCTCGCCGTTGTCCGGCTGCGAGACGAGGAGGTTGTCGATGTCGACGCCCAGCTTCTTCGCGTACTCGGCGTCGAGCGCGTGCTCGGCGTCGATGAACGCCGCGATGCCGCCCCGCTTCTGGGCCTGGCCCACCACCGAGAGGGCGAGCGTCGTCTTGCCCGATGACTCGGGGCCGTAGACCTCCACCACCCGGCCGCGCGGGAAGCCGCCGATGCCGATGGCGTGGTCCACCGAGATCGAGCCGGTCGAGATCGACTCGAGCCCCACCGTCTCGCGCTGGCCGAGGCGCATGATCGCTCCCTTGCCGAACTGCCGCTCGATCTGTGACAACGTGCCGTCGATCGCCTTCAAACGCTCCGCTTTCGTGTCTGCCATGTGACTTTTCGCTCCTTCAAGCTCCGGGGGGATCCGGGAGCTCGTATTCTACGTCGCTTCCTCGGTCGCGGGAGGGAGGGCGTGCGCCGCTGGTTCTGCCCCCCATCTTAGAAGACGGTAATGCGGCGGTCAAATCCCTCCGGGATATACTTAGGGCCATGGCCGTCGCTCTGCTCAAGGAACTTCCGCTCTACCCCGACTCCGACCTCGGTCCATACCGCCGTCAGGACTATGAGGCGCTGGCCGACGAGCCGCGCTGCGAGCTGATCTTCGGGAGGTTCTATTTGAGTCCGAGCCCATCGATCCTGCACCAGATCGTCCTGTTCCTCCTCTCCAGGCTCCTCGACGACATCGCCATGGAGACCGGGGGGCAGGTCTTCGTGGCCCCCCTCGACGTGTATCTCGCGGATCATTCCGTGGTCCAGCCGGACATCCTTTATATCTCGGCGGCCCGGCGGAAGATCGTCCAGGAACGCATCGAGGGCGCTCCGGACCTGGTGATCGAGATCCTCTCGCCCGGGACGTCCCGCCGCGACCGGGAGCAGAAGCTCGGCCTGTATGCCGAAGCCGGAGTCCGCGAGTACTGGCCCATGGATCCCGTCGCGCGGCATTTCCAGTTCCTGGTCAACGAGGGCGGGCGGTTCGTGGTCGAAATGCAGAGGGGCCCCGAATACCGTTCCCGCGTCCTGCCGGAAATCCATCTCGACATCCCGGCGTTCTGGAAGCAGGTCGAGGAGCGCCTGGGCCGGTAGGCTGAGGCGGACGCAGGAATTCTTCTCTATAATTGCAACCTCAACAACCGTCCGGACCTCAGCGTAAGCCATTACGATGGAATCCATCGCCGTCGAAACCAGCGACGCGCTCCACGCCGCCGAGCCGATCCGCCAGCTCGAGGAGAACGTCGCCCGCGTCATCCGCGGCAAGCGCGAGGTCATCCGCCTCGCCACCGTCTGCCTGCTCGCCCGCGGGCACGTCCTGCTCGAGGACGTCCCCGGCGTCGGCAAGACCACCCTGGCCCAGGCCCTGGCGCGCTCGCTCGGGCTCTCCTTCCAGCGCATCCAGTTCACCAGCGACCTGCTGCCGTCCGACATCATCGGGGTGTCGATCTACAACCAGAAGAACCAGACTTTCGAGTTCGTGCCCGGCCCGCTGTTCGCCAACGTCGTGCTGGCGGACGAGATCAACCGCGCGACCCCGAAGACCCAGTCGGCCCTGCTCGAGGCGATGAGCGAGCGGAAGGTCTCGGTCGAGCGCAAGCGGTTCTCGCTCCCCGAGCCCTTCGTCGTGCTGGCCACCCAGAACCCCCTCGAGTACCAGGGCACCTTCCCCCTGCCGGAGTCGCAGCTCGACCGTTTCCTGATGTCGCTGTCGCTCGGCTATCCGCCGCGGGCGGACGAGAAGGAGCTGCTGCTGTCGGGCGGCGTCGAGGACCTCCTCGACCATCTCGAGCCCGTCCTGTCGCGGGAGGGATTGCTCGACCTCCAGGGGCGGGTGGCGCGCGTCCGCGTCGCCGACAAGCTGGCGGACTACATGCTCTCGCTCGCCGAGGCCACCCGCCACGGCGGCGACTTCCTCCTCGGGGTGTCGACCCGCGGCCTGCAGTCGCTGTTCCGGGCCGCCCAGGCGCTGGCGCTCTGCGAAGGGCGCGGCTACGTCATTCCGGACGACGTGCAGCGCCTGGCCGCTCCCGTGCTCTCGCACCGCGTCGCCCTCAAGCGGGGGACGGCCGACCTCGACCAGGCCAGGAAGGCGATCGATCGGGTGGTGGCGGCGACGCCGGTGCCCCTGTGACGCTCCCGCGGCAGGAGGCTCCGGCGGCCCGGCGGCCCGGCGGGTTCTTCTCCCGCCGCCGCGCCGCGCCCGAGGGGATCCGCATCACCACGGTGGGGCTCTGGTACGTGCTGCTGACCGTGCTGGTGGCGATCGCCGCCACCAACACGGGCAACAACGCGCTCTACATGGTGCTGGCGCTGATGTTCTCGGTGCTGATCCTCTCCGGGGTCGTGTCGCGCGAGAACGTCCGCGGCCTGGAGGCGGAGCTCGATTCCCCCGGCGAGGTGTTCGCCAACCGGCCGTTCGCGGTGGGCTTCAGGCTGCAGAGCCGGGCGCTCGTCTTCCCGCGCTGGTTCCTGCTCTTCACGCTCGCCCGCTCGGGATCGCCGCTGCTCATTCCCTACCTGCCGCGCCGGGGCAAGAGCGTCGGCCAGCTCGAGATGATGGTGGGCACGCGCGGCTTCCACGCCTTCCCCTACGCCCACGTCTCGAGCCTCTTCCCCTTCGGCTTCTTCCGCAAGGGCGTGCGCTACCGCGTGGACTTCGAGCTGCTGGTCTTCCCCGAGCTGTTCCCGGCCGGCGGCAGCCGCCCCGAGGAGTCCGAGCAGATGGGCGACGACGTGAGCCGCCGCAGCGGCTGGGGGCACGACCTCTACGCCCTGCGCGCCTTCCGCCGGGGTGACGATCCGCGGGGCATCCACTGGAAGCAGACGGCGCGCACGGGCGAGCTGGTGTTCACCGAGCGGACCTCCGAGCGCAGCCGGCGGCTGTCGATCGTCTTCGACAACGCGGTGGGCGAGCTCAAGGACGCGGCCGAGCAGGGCCGCTTCGAGCGGCTGGTCAGCGAGGCGGCGACGATCGCGGTCGATCACCTGGCGCGCGGCTATGAGGTCGAGCTGGTGACGCGCGACCGTTCCCTGGGCTTCGCGACCGGTCAGCGCCAGCGGCTGGCGGTCCTGGAGGCCCTGGCCCTGGTCCAGCCGCGGCCGCTCGCCGACGAGCCGCTCGCCGCGGGCGATCCGCGCTCGCCGCAGATCCGCGTCCACCTCGACCGCGAGTCGCCCGCGAGGCTCGCGGGATGAGCTTCGGCCGGCAGAAGCGGCTCCTGCTCGGGTGGCTGGCGCTGCTCGCTCCCCTGCCGCTGCCGTTCAACGGCGCCGTGGGCTGGCCGATGGTGATCCTCTACCTGGCGGGGATCGTCTATTTCCTGCGCCGGGCGAGCCTGGATCCCCTGCGCTGGCTGCCGCCCTGGGGGATGAACGTGCTGGGGCTGGCCTATCTGCCGCTCTTCTTCCTCGACATCTTCGTCGTCTCCCACGCGCTGGTGGGGCCGGTGCTCCGCCTCTGCCTGTTCGCGCTGCTGGTCAAGCTCTTCGCCATCGTCCGCGAGCGCGACAAGTGGCAGGCGTCGATCGGCATCTTCTTCCTGTTCCTGGCCGCGATGGGCACCAGCGTCCATCCGACGATCGTCCTCTATCTCGTCGGCTTCCTGGCGCTGACCCTGGTGCTGCTGACGCGCTTCGCCTTCCTCCACGTCCTCTCCGGCTTCGGCCGCGAGGACCCGGCGCTCGCCAGCATTCCCCTGCGCGGGTTTCTGCTGCTCGCCACCGTCGCCGTGCTGGTGATCGCCGTGCCGCTCTTCCTGCTCCTTCCCCGCGTGCGCGCGCCGTTCATCGTCGGCCGCGGCGCGGGCGCCGGCGCCAATCTGGAGGCCGCCGGTTTTTCCGATCAGGTGACGCTCGACTCGATCGGCCGCATCCGCGGCAGCCGCGAGGTGGTCATGCGGGTGCTCAACGAGACCGCGGCCAGCCCGGACCGCGAGATCCGCTTCAAGACCGCCACCTACGACGTCTACCAGGGAGGGACCTGGCAGCGCTCGCCCACGCGCGGGATCCTGCAGCGCGGGCAGGGGGTGCGGTTCCGCCTCGGCCCGGCGCGGCCGGTCCGCTGGGCCACCATCTTCCTCCAGCCGCTCCACAGCCAGAGCGTCCCGCTGCCGGTCGAGACCGCCGTGGTCGAGCCGCGGTCGTCCACGCTGACCATCGACGGCGGCGGCGCCGTGTCGTTCCCCTTCAATCCGCTCGAGGTCTCCGAGTACCGGGTGGGCCTCGCCGCTTCGCCGGTGCTCGCCGGCGCTCTCCCGGCGGGCGCCGCCGATCCCACGCTCGATCTCACCGGCGTGACGCCGAAGATCGCCGCCCTCGCGGCCAAGGTGATGGGCCAGGGGACGGCCGCGCAACGGGTCCGGCGGCTCGAGAATCACCTGGTGGACAACTACACCTACACCCTCGATTTCATGGGGCGCTCGGCCGACAACCCGATCGAGGATTTCCTCTTCCGCTACCGTAGCGGGCAGTGCGAGTACTTCGCCTCGTCGATGGTGCTGATGCTGCGCTCCCAGGGGGTCCCGGCGCGGCTGGTGACCGGTTTCCTGGGCGGCGAGTACAACCCGTTCGAGGGGTATTACATCGTGCGGGAGAACAACGCCCACGCCTGGGTGGAGGCCTACCTGATCGGCGAGGGGTGGCGGATCTTCGATCCCACGCCGCCGGCCGGCCGGCCGGCCGGCGGCACCGAGGGGGCTATGCTCCTGGCACAGCAGGCGTGGGATTTCATGATCTTCCGGTGGGACCGCTACGTCCTCACCTTCGGCCTCTACGACCAGCTCCGCATCTTCGGCAGCCTGCGCGAGCTGTGGACCGACTTCTGGTCGAAGTTCAGGCACGAGGAGAAGCCCGCGGCGCGCTCCTCCCCGTCGGCTTTCGACGTGCTGGGCCACGGCGCCGCCAAGCCCGCGGGCCACCGGGGCCTGCCGGACGTGCCGCTGCCCGTGGCGCTGGGGCTGACGCTGGTCGCCGCGGCCGTGTGGATTCTCTATCTCCGGTTGCGGCCGCCGCTCACCGCCACCGCCGCCTATCGCCGCCTCCGCCGCCGCCTCGGCCGGGCGGGCTCGTCCCTGCCCGATTCGGTGCCGCCGCTCGCCGTACGGCGGGAGGCCGAGGTGCGCTATCCCGCCGCCGCCGCTCCCGCGGCGCGCGTCATCGAGTTCTATCTGCGCGAGAGCTTCGGCGGCCAGCCGCTCGAGGACGAGGAGATCGAAGCGCTGAAAGCGGCCCTGGACGAAGCGGAGAAGAGCATGCGCAAGGCGGGCTAGCGGCTGGACGGCAGGCGCGGCGAGGAGATCAGCTGCGTGAACTCTTCCCAGCGCCTGGCGGGATGGCCGGCGGTGCCGCCGCGCTTCTCGATGGACTGCCGCACCAGGTCCTGGCCGAGGTTGTAGTTGATCACGTAGCTCCGGTACTGATCGATGAAGCGGACGCGCTGCGCCGCCCGCTCGGGCGCCATCAGGGCGTAGCGCACGAGCCAGGCCTCGGCGTCCTGGCGGGAGATCTCGCCGTTTAGATAGCGGCGGGCCGCCTCGTTGCCCGCGTAGCCCAAGCCCTGGAGTCGCCGCTGGACCTCGGCGTAGCGCCCGGCCGTGGCGGGATCGAGACCGGCCAGTGGATAGAGGCGCTCGCGCTCGAAGGCGGTCCGCTCCTCGCCGGGGAAGGCCACTTCGATGCCGAAGTTCGCCGTCCCCTCGGCGATCAATGATTGCGGCGAGAACAGCGGATAGGCCGAAAACTCGATCCATCCGCGGTCGCGCACCAAGTGCTGCTCGAGCAGCGTGTTGTAGACGTGGTGCCCCGGGTACCCCTCGTGGCAGGCGAGGTCGATCGCGCGGTCGATATAGATCGGCAGGTCCGTGTTGACCTGGATCAGGCTGTGGGAGCCGCCCTGGTACCAGTTGTAGCCGCTCCACGACTTGCCGGTCACGGACTCGACCACGAAGCTCTCATCCGGCGGCAGCTCGACGTGCTGGAGCGTCCGCCGGCGGCACTCGTCGATGGCGGCCTTGAAGACCGCGTCGAGCCGGTCCCGGGGAATGACGAACCCCTGGCGGAACGTCTCGACGCGCGCGGCGAGAAGGCTGTCGCCGGGGATGGCCGTCTCCAACTCGTCGAGGATCTTCTGGAAGTGCGCGGCGCCGTGCGTGGGAGCGACGGCGTCGTAGAGCGCCTTCGACTCCTCGTCGAACGTCATCCTCGCGCCGGAAAGGAAATCGATCCGCGCCGCCATTGACTGGAGCTGCCGTAGCAGGTACTGGTGGCGCAGGCGGACGATCTCCTCCCCGCCCGCCGGCGGCTGGGCCGCGAGGTCGGCGATCAGCGCCGCGGCCTCGGCGCGGATCCCGGCGAGCGGGCGCTTCTTCGCCTCGGCGCGCCATTCGGGCGGGCCATAGTAGGCGTCCACGTAATCGGCGTCATGCAGCCCGACGGCGAGCACCAGCTTCACGTAGGATTCGGCGATCCGGTTCAT
>DASWRX010000196.1:0-5489 GCA_036402955.1 Thermoanaerobaculia bacterium | reverse complement strand
GAGGGTGAGCCGCCCCTCGCCGGCGCGGACCTCGGCGATCTCCAGCCCCGGGTTCAGCTCGAAGGCGAGGTGGCCGCGGGGCTCGCGCCCGAGGTTGCGCATCTCCGCCGTGACGGCGAGGGCCACGCCGCGGCCGGGGCCGAGCGATCCCTCCACCCGCCAGCGGCCGGGGACCACGTCGGCCGGCGTGGGAGCGGTCCCCTCCGCCGCCTCGGCCTCGAACCGCGCCTTTCCCAGGGCCTCGTAGTGCCGCGCCCGGCCGACGATCAGGACCGAGGCTCCGGCGGTCACCATGAGGGCGAGCGCCAGGGCCAGCCGGTCCATCCGGGCCGGCGCCGGGTCGGGGGTGTAGCGCTCGCGCAGCCGGGCGAGCGTGGCGAGGAAGGTCCGCAGCGGATGCTCCGGCGGGATGCGCCAGGGGCGGACGTCCGGCCGCGTGCGGCGCAGGTAGCGCACGGCGAAACCGAGCGCGGCGGCGGCCAGGGCCACCGGCACCGCCGCTCCGGCCAGGTACTGCTCGCCGGGCACGCTGGCGTCGTAGGGGGATTCGCTCACCGTGAGCGGAAAGGAGTGCGACCACGGGTTGTCCGGACTGCGGAGCGCCATCAGGCGGTTGAACGACCGCAGCAGGCGTCCCACGACGAGCCAGTCGCCGGCCAGGTGGATGCCGAACCGGCCGAGCAGGGCGTTCACGAGCTGGGGGAGCACCAGCAGGGCGAACGCGCCGAGCAGGAAGGCGTTGAGCGCGCCGCCCGCGATCGTCCCCACGCCGACCGCCAGGGCCGAGAAGGTCAGGGCGATGGGCACCACGTGCATCAGCCAGGGCCCCACGAACGGCCCGGGAGCGACGGTTCCAGGGCCGCCGTCGGCCACCGCGGCCACCGCGGCAACCGCCGCCGCGGCGAGGGGGATGGCCGTGAGCGGCAGCAGGAGCGCCTGGAGGGCCAGCCAGCGGCGCAGCAGGTAGCCGGCGCTCGACATCCCGGCCAGAGAGATGGTCGACCAGGCCCCCTCGTCCTGCTCGCGGGTGATGGCGTCGAGGGAGATCAGGAAGGCGAGCACGGCGGTCAGCGCCGGCAGCACCTCCAGGGTCTCCGCCGCGTAGGTGCCGGCGCCCACCGCCATCTCGACCTGCTCGCGCCGCAGCCAGACGACCACGGCCGGCCCCGAGCCCGCGGCGGCGTAGAGCGCGGCGAGAACGCGGAAGCGGAGCGATCTCCCCTGTGTGCGCAGCTCGTGGAGGACGAAGGTGGCGGCGAGCCTCACGCGGCGTCCTCCTGCTCGCCGGAGACCGTCTCGATGCCCTGGAGGGCGAGGAACGCGGCGTAGGACTCCTCCAGCGTCGGCCGCCGCGGCACCGCTCCCGGCACCGGCGTCTCGCTGTAGACCACCCGCTCGACGCCGCCCTGGCGGTCGGTCCGCCGGGTCACCTCGACGGCCGCCGGCGGCAGGGGAGCGTCCGCCGGCGCCTGCCAGAGGCGGCCCGCGGCCCGCCGCAGCAGCTCGGTGGGCGCGCCGTCGAAGAGGAGCCGGCCGCCGGCGATCACTCCCAGGCGCGGGCAGGTCGCCTCCACGTCCTCCACGATGTGGGTCGAGAGCAGCACGGTGGTGCTGGCGGCGACGTCCGTGATCAGGGTGCGGAAACGGATCCGCTCCTCGGGATCGAGCCCGGCCGTGGGCTCGTCCACCACGATCAGGCGCGGCGAATGGAGGAGGGCCTGGGCGATCCCCAGCCGCCGCTGCATGCCGCCCGAGTACTCGCCCGCCCGCCGGTCCGCCGCCCGCTCCAGGCTCACCGCCTCCAGCAGCTCCGCCACCCGGCGGCGTAGCGCTTGCCGCCCGAGCGGCACCTCGCGCAGCCGGGCGCAGTGGAGCAGGTACTCACGCCCGGTCAGGTGGCCGATGGGATGAAAATCCTGCGGGAGGAAGCCGATCCGCCGCCGGATCGCCGCCCGCGCCCGCGCCGAGGCCGCGTCGACCCCGTCATAGATCCGCCGGCCCGCGGACGGCTCGAGCGCCAGCACCAGGATCGAGAGGAAAGTCGTCTTGCCCGCCCCGTTGTGGCCGAGCAGGCCGAACATCCCCGCGTCCAGCCGCAGGGAGATCCCCTTCAGGGCCTCCATGCCGTCGGCGTAGGTCTTGGCGATCTCTTCCATCTCGATCATCGAAGCAGGCTCCGCCCATGGGATGCCGCACGGCATCCCGCGTTTCAGTGTTCCCAACGTTGTCTACGGATAGTGTACTACAAGTGTCACACAGTTGGCGAGAGAATGGGGAGGGAAAAGGGACGAGGAAGGGGCGAGGAGATACCGTCAGAGATCCCGGACCCAGCCCTGGATCGTCTCTTTGATCTGCCTCCAGGGCGTTTTCGAGACCCTCCGGGGCATCCGCTCGGCTTCGGCGTCGTCGAAGTAGACCAGGGCATATAGGACGTGCCCGATATCCTCGATGCCGAATTTCTCGCGGTACCACGCCAGCATGTCCTGGAGCGCGAGGCCCGTCTGGCCGAGGGCGTGGAGATCGACGAAGTCCTTTTTCGATCCTCGTTGGGTGATGGCCGACAGCTTCATGCACGCGAGGTCCCGGAGCCCGGCGAGGCGGCAGCCGTACTCGGGCCAGGGGAGGAGAGGATCGAGCATCGGGTAAGGGAACTCGAGGAAGCTGGTCCGGACTCCGTGCACCGAGCCATACAGCGTGCCCCGTGCGACCTGACCGGTCTCGAAGGGGATTCCCTCTGTCCGGAACTCTCCCGCCAGGCGCAGCGGATCGGTCATCCCGTCCGTGAGAAACCAGTCGAAGTCGACAGAGCGGCGGTGGCCCAGGTGCAGGGCGATCGCCGTGCCCCCCGCGAGGTAGAAGTCCCGCTCCGCCGTCCTTGGACCGAGGAGACGTAAAGCTTTCCGCTGCCGTTCGGTCAGGATCTCGTCATGGAAGCTCATGGCTGGGTCCGGCGGTCCCATACCTTGCGGCCATCGCTCTGCAACCACCGGTCGACCTGGCGCGCCGGGATATTGAGAATGAGCTGCCAGAACCGGAGCTGCCGAGGCGAGAGACCCCGCCCCTCGTGCGCCTCGATCCAGGCCCTGATCGCTTCGTCGCCGGCCCTCGCGCGGAGCCACTGGACCGTATTCCAGGGGCCCGAGGCGAGAACGCGGCCCGTGATCAGCTCGCGGTCCCGGTCCCAGCGGAGGGAACGGGAGGAGACATCCCAGAAGAGGGCCTTTACCGGCGCTGGAAGCGCGTTCGCCTCCCGAGCCGCCGCCTGGGTGCTTTTCGTCTTGCCTGAGCCGGCCATGAGCCCTCCCTGACCTCATTCTAAGGGAGGCGCGCCGCAGGAAATCCCCCTTTCCCGGGTTTCAGTTGCAGAATGGAGACGAAGACACCCGCAAAGGAGCCGTCCATGAAAGTCACCCTTCCCGCCGTCCTGCTCGCCGCTTCCGTCGCCGTCTGCGCGGGGTGGGCCGGCGTTTCCCTTGGCGACGCCGGAACGTCGCCCTCTATCCACATGCCCTGGAAGGCGGCGGGGTTGACCGAGCGGCAGGCGGCGGCCCATCTGCTGAACCGCTTCGCCTTCGGGCCCCGGCCGGGCGAGGTGGACGCCGTCGTCAAGATGGGGCTCGACCGCTGGTTCCAGCGCCAGCTCGGGGCCGACCTGCCCGACGGCAAGGTCCAGGAGGACCTGCGCGAGCTGCCGGCGCTCGGCATGACGACCGCCGAGATCTTCAAGGTCTATCCCCCGGCCGGCATCATCCTGGCCCAGGCGAAGCAGGCCGGGATCATCCCCGACGACGTCAAGAAGGGGGATCTCAAGAACAAGAACAACGAGAACGACGAGCAGCGCAAGGCCCTCAAGGACAAGGTGATGGCCTTCGCCGCCGAGCAGGGCTACCGCCCCGAGAAGGAGCTGCTCGGCCAGCTCATGACCCAGAAGCTGGCGCGCGCCGTCGAGTCCGAAAACCAGCTCGAAGAGGTGATGACCGACTTCTGGTTCAACCACTTCAACGTCTCGCTGACCGACAACAAGGTCCGCCCCTTCCTCCTCTCCTACGAACGGGACGCCATCCGCCCGCACGCCCTGGGCAATTTCCGCGACCTCCTGGAGGCCACGGCCAAGAGCCCGGCCATGCTGGTCTACCTCGACAACGCGCAGTCCACCGCCGCGCCGGACGAGCCGACCACGATGCAGGACGAGATGCGCCGCATGCCGCGCCGGCGCGCCCGCTTCGGCGGCGGCTTCGGCGCGCGCCGGCTCGCCGCTCCGGCGCAGAACGCCAATGCCGCCGACCTCAAGAAGCGCAAGGCCCAGCGCGGCGTCAACGAGAACTACGCCCGCGAGCTGATGGAGCTCCACACCTTGGGCGTCGACGGCGGCTACACCCAGCAGGACGTCATCCAGGTGGCCCGCGCCTTCACCGGCTGGACGATCCTGCCGGCGCAGGCCAAGGCGCGCGAGGCGGCCGAGATGCGGCTCGCCCGCGTCCAGCGCGCCGGCGGCCTCGGCTTCCGCGAGGAGGGGGAGTTCCTCTTCCGCGCCGACCAGCACGACGCCGCCGAGAAGACCGTGCTGGGCACCCGCCTGCCGGCCGGCCGGGGAATCGAGGACGGCGAGGCCGTGCTCGACCTGCTGGCCGCCAACCGCGCCACCGCCCGGCACATCGCGACCCAGCTCGCCGTCCGCTTCGTCTCGGACCATCCCGCCCCGGCCCTGGTGGACCGCCTGACCGACGTCTACCTCAAGACCGGCGGCGACGTCCGGCGGATGCTGGTGACGATCGTCGACGCGCCCGAGTTCTGGAGCCGCGACGCCGTGGGATCGAAGATCAAGTCCCCCTTCGAGCTCGCCGCCTCGGCGCTGCGGGCCACCGGCGGTGACGTCATCGATCCGCGGGAGATGTTCCGCTGGATCACCCGCATGGGCCAGCCGCTCTACGCCTACCAGGCGCCGACCGGCTATCCCGACCGCGCCGAGGCCTGGGTGAACACCGGCTCGCTGCTCAACCGGATGAACTTCGGGCTCCAGCTCGCGGCCAACCGGGTCAAGGGGGTGAGCGTCGACCTCACCGCGCTCAACCAGGGGAGAGAGCCCGAGTCCCGCGAGGAGGCCCTGCGGATCTACTCCGCCCTGCTGATGCCGGGCCGCGACCTCAACGCCACCCTGAAGCTCCTCGCGCCCATGGTGACCGACCCCAACCTGGTGAAGAAGGTGGATCAGGCCGCGCCGAACGTGGCCAGGACCGACCGCAAGGCCGACGCGGAGGAGGAGCTGGTCTACGGCAGCCCGGAGATGGCCGCGCCGCCGCGCTCGATCAAGGTCAAGGGCCGCCTCGGCGACGAGCCCAGGCAGCCGGTCGACCGCCGTCCGCCCACGCCCCTCGAGCAGGTGGTGGGGGTGATCCTGGGGTCGCCGGAGTTCCAGCGGAGATGACATCTGGAAGATTGAACGTAGGGGCGGGGCTTGTCCCCGCCCGGGTGGAGGCGGGGACAAGCCC
>DASWRX010000195.1:0-3161 GCA_036402955.1 Thermoanaerobaculia bacterium | reverse complement strand
CCCACCCACCGCGCGCGCAGCAGGAACCCGATCCGCGATCTCAGTCCCAGGCCGGGAGGGGCCTTCAGGAGATCGACGTCCGGGTCCTCGATCTCGCTGAGCAGGCGCAGACCGGCGAGCAGGGAGAAGACGGCGGCGCGGCGGTAGCCGTGGGGCAGGCTGGCCAGGCCGCGCGGGGCGCGCAGCAGGCGGGAGCGGATCCGCGGGCACTCCCGCCGCGCGGCCGCCAGGAGCTGGCCGGAGTCGAAGCGCCCGTCGTCACCCGCCGCGACCGCGCTCGCCGGCAGCGGGCAGCGCTTGCCCGCCATCTCCTCCCCCAGGCGCTGGAGCGAGCCGAGGCGGACGAGGGCGCTGGCGAGGCCGTCCACCTCCGCGTTGAGGCTCTTCTCGAGCAGCGCCGCGGCGATCGCCCGGCCGAGCATCAGCGCTTCCACGTCGGCGTCGGCCACGGTGGCCGGCTGGCGCCGGATGGCGCGGCGGCGGGCGCAGGCGGCCAGCTCCTCCAGGGCGTCCTCCGGCCAGCGGCGGCGCTCGTTCTCGCGCGCCATGCGGAGGACGATCGGCTGCCCGATCCGCTCCCCCGAGAGAGCCGCCTCCAGGGTGAATTCCCAGCGGTTGATCTGCGCCAGCTTCTCTCCTTCGAAGCCGACCTGCCGCGCGAAATCGAACAGCGCGTGGGCATGGGCGAGGAGGGCCTGGGCCCGCCGGCGCTCGGTGCCGGGCAGGAGCAGCAGGGCGGGCGAGAAGTCGCCGAGCAGGTTGCGGGCGATGCCGGCGCAGAGCTCCTCGGCCTTCTCGGCGTCGAAATCCTCCCCCGGCGGCCGGATCTCGCCGGCGAGCCGGACGGGAGCGCCATGAGAGGACGCCTCGCAGCGTCCTTCGTCGCCGTCGGGCCTGCGGTCCTGCGGCGCTGGCGGCGAGCTCATCGTGGACCTCCGGACCGGACTCTCAAGCGAGCAGGCGCAGCAGCTCGCGCTGGGGATCGGCGCCGGTGATCTCGGCCCGCTCGGGAGTGAGGGCCACGTTGATCTCGCTGCGCACGCCGAAGTCGCCGGGGATGTAGATGCCGGGCTCGATGGAGAAGCCGGTCATCGGCAGCAGCACCCGGGTGTCGTGGGTCTCCAGGTTGTCCATGTTCGCGCCCTGGCCGTGATCGGTGACGCCGATCGAGTGGCCGGTGCGATGGATGAAGAGGTCGCCGTAGCCGGCCTTGCGGATCACCTCGCGGGCGGCGTCGTCCACCTCGAAGCCGCGCACCGTCCGGTGGGGGAAGCGGCGGTCGACCAGCTCCCAGGCGGCGTCGCGGGCGCCCGCCACCGCGTTGAAGACCTCCTGGTGCTTGGCGGTGGGCGAGGGGGCGCAGACGCCCACCCAGGTGATGTCGGCGTAGACGCTGTCCGCGGGCTTCTCCTTGGCCCACAGGTCGATGAGCAGGAAATCCCCCGGGCGGATCGGCGCTGAGCGGTCCGGCCCCGGCTGGTAGTGCGGGTCGGCGCTGTGGGCGTTGACGCCGACGATGGGATCGGACTCGGCCCACAGGCCGGCGATCTCGAAGGCGTCCAGGATGGAGCGCTGGACGGCGTACTCGTCGATCTGGTCCCCCCGCCGCAGGGCGCCGGCCACGCGGTTGAACGCTTCGAGGGCGATCCGGTGGAGGTGGACGTTGGCGCGGCGGTGCCCGGCGAGCTGCTCCGGCGTCCAGGTGGCGACGAACTGCTGCGCCAGGTCGGCCGAGGAGGCCACCTCGACGCCGGCGGCGCGCAGCAGGTCGAAGGTGCCGGCGTCCAGGCGGGAGACGGTGGGCAGCTCGTTGTTGGGGCTGTACTGGGCGGCCAGCCGGGGGAACCCGGAGACGAGGCCCGCCACCCCTTCCCCATGCTTCTGCCAGGTGTTGTAGATGGTCTTCGAGCCGGGCAGATGGTCGAGCGTGGCAGGCTCGATGGCGTGGACGAGCTTGCGCGGCTCCCCCTGCCGCGGGATCAGATAGTAGCAGCGGCGGCTCACCAGCTTGCCCTCACCCATCAACCCCAGGAGGGACATCCCGAGCGGGTCGTTCTGCTGGAAGCAGGCGAAGAACCAGCCGTCGAGGCCGGCCTCGGCCAGAGCGGACTGAATTTCAGGAATCCGTTGGGCCAGCATGGCACCTCCCCTATAGAGGATTTGGATCGTATCAGGACCCGCCGTACAATCTGCGGGTTCCATCCACTCAGAAAGGCAGGAACCGAGATCATGATGACTTCCATCCGTCGCGCGGCCCTCGCCGCGCTCCTTCTGGCGCCGGCGTTCGCCGGGGCGGCGCAGGCCGCGGGCGAGGGGAGGGTCATCGGCACCGTGGTGGACGAGGCGGGCGCGCCGATCGAGGGGGCGAAGGCCGTGCTCACCCGGGGGGAAAGCGGCTACAAGCTGGAGAAGGTGAGCGACAGGAAGGGGCAGTTCATGCTGCTGATTCTCGACGCCACCCAGACGTACCAGATCCACATCGAGAAGGCGGGCTACGGCTCCTACCAGGGAGAGGTCAAGCCCAAGCTCGAGGACACGATCCGCCTGAGCTTCACGCTGCCGAAGACCGCTCCCGCCGCCGCGGCGCCCGCCACGGCACCGGCGCCCAAGGAGCTGTCCGGCGCCGACCAGGCGATCCTCGCCTACAACGAGGGGGTCACCGCCCTGCGCGCCGGCAACGTCGCCGGGGCCGTGCCCAACCTCGAGAAGGCGGCGGCGCTCAACCCCAGCCTGGCGGAGGCTCAGGGCACGCTCGCCGACGTCTACCTGGAGCTCAGGCGCTACGGCGACGCCCTGGCCGCGGCCGACCGCTACCTGGCTCTCAAGCCGGGCGATCCCCAGGGTCTGCGGGCGCGCTACGACGCGCTGCGGGCGGCGGGGGACGGCGAGACGGCGCGCCAGGCGCTCCAGGCCCTGGCGGCGGCCGAGCCGCGGAGCCCCGAGACGGCCGTGCGCTACTTCAACGAAGGCGCCGAGCTGGCCCGCAAGGGCAAGCTGGACGAGGCGGCGGTCTTCTTTCAGCGCGTGGTCGAGATCGCGCCGGCCGATCCCAAGTTCGCCAAGGCCCACTACGTGCTGGGGATGACCTTCGCCAAGGAGGACGGCAAGAAGGATCTGGCCAGGGAGCAGCTCCAGGAGTTCCTCAAGATGGCGCCCAACGA
>DASWRX010000194.1:0-2122 GCA_036402955.1 Thermoanaerobaculia bacterium | reverse complement strand
GTGTACCGCCCGCGGTTGGTGAGACACCTGGCTGGACCCTAAGCGGCCAGAGCCGCGGATGGAAGCTGCTCGGCGCGGATGGCGGCGGGTGGCCGGAAGCCATGCCGTTCGATGAGCCAAGTGGCGTTGTAGGTTTCGCGGAACTCCAGCAATGCCCGGCGCAGGTCCTCGACGGTGTCGAAGGTCCAAACCCAGAGCAGGTTTTCTTTGAGCGTGCGAATAAAGCGCTCAGCGCAGCCGTTGCCCTCCGGCGCTCGCACGAAGGCGGGCGAGCTCTCGGCGCCGAGGAAGGCGAGTTCTTTCTGGAACACGTCGGACATGTATTGGCTCCCGTGATCGTGGCGGACGGCCAGGCTGCGGGCCGCGTCCTTGGCGAACGCGCCGAAGTAGCGGCGCACGCCCTGGCGGATCGGCTCGAGCGCCTCGAAGCGGGTGGCCCGGCGCGCGGCGTGGATGCCGACGCACTCGGCTGAGCGGTGGTCCACGGCCACGAACACGGCGACTTGGCCCTCACCGGTCCAGGCGGTGGTCAGGTCGGTGCCCCACATCTCGTCCACCGCGTCCGGGATGATGGTGCTGTCATGGTTGCGCGGCCCTCGCGGCGAGCCGACGCGTGATGGGGCGAGCAGGTCGTTCTCACCCATCAGCCGCAGCACCCGCCGCTTCGAGGTCCGTGTCCCGGCCATGCGCAACCTGGCCCAGATCTTGCGGTGGCCCTCGCCGTGGAAGGGGCTGGCGGAGAGGACGGCCCGGATCGCCTCCACCAACGCCCCATCCGCCATCGCCCCCGTCGAGCCTCGCCGCGACGGTTCCGGGCCGGTCGGCGCCCGGTGCCGGTAGACCGTGGCCCGCGACACCCGCCAGACTCGGCACACCCGGGCCAGCCCGTAGGGCTCGCCGGTGCCGGGCAAGGCGGCCCGGGCTACCGCTTCGACCTCCGCCATCCCGAAGGGCGGTTCGCCTCCAGGGCCGCGATCTTGGCCTCCAGCAGCTCGCGCTCGAGCAGCATCTCGCCCAGCTTGGCCTTCAGCCGTCCGCTCTCCAGCGTCGCAGCGCCCTCGGGCCGGGTGGCCAGGTTGGCTTCGCCCCCGGCCAGGAAGGCATCACGCCAGCCCGAGAGCGTCGCCGCCGTCACGCCAAGGCTGCGCGAGACCAACTCCAGGTCCTCGCCGCGCAGCAGGCGCAGCACCGCGTCGCGCTTGCGTTGGCGCGACATCCGCCCGCCCCGGCCAAGACCCGCCGCATCCGTCGTCGTCTGTGTCGTCACGTTCGTCACCCCTGTCCGCGGATACCGTCCGCTTGCGGGGTGTCTCAATCAACCGGGAGGCAAGGGAACCGCGACTTGTTCCACCGGGCGCGGCGAAACATGTGGAGGCGAGCATGCTGGTCACTTGGCTTGGCGCGATACTCGTTGTCGGCGGGGTCCTGTTCACCGCATATCAGGCGATCTCACGAGGACGCCTCAGCGAGCCGAGGCGGTCCCGCACGGCGGATACCACCCTGGAGCCCAGGAGGCCCGGCGGCGGCTTTGGGATTAAGGTTAATTGGCCCGGTCTGGCGATGATCGCACTCGGCGCCGTTCTCCTGCTGGCGAGCGCTGCCTTTTAAGCAGATCGCGCTTCTGAGCAGAATTTCATTCTCGCACCGCAGCCAGACCAGCTTCCTTTCCGTATCCACATGCGGCCCCGTCAACAGCCTTGCCGTCTGGAAGCGCCGCCTCCAGTGCGCCAGCACCGAATCGCCCATGCCCTAATCCGTTGCAACCGCGCCAGTTGAGCAACCGCTCGTGGCCACCAGCCGAACTGCTTCCCGCTTGGATTTCTCTGTCAGGTT
Source organism: Thermoanaerobaculia bacterium (assembly GCA_036402955.1). GTDB lineage: Bacteria > Acidobacteriota > Thermoanaerobaculia > Multivoradales > UBA5704 > DATARR01. Next base: position 289 of record DASWRX010000194.1, on the reverse strand, counting down.
CCGACGATGCGCATCTACCGTCTCACCCTCCTGGTCCATCTGACCTTGCTGAGGGCGTTCCACTCAATTAGGGCGAGTCCAGGATCGGAAGGGCGATGACGAAGACGGGACGTCCATCGTCGGTTGCCATCAGCGTCTTCAAGACCCGCTCCGGCGCTCGCCAAGGGCGTCGGCCTCAAACTGGCCGACCCAGATCCGGATTAGCTGACGGGAGACGTCATGCCGCTTCGCCAGCGCATGCAACGTCTCACCCGCAACGAACTCCTGGGCAACCTGCCGCTTAAAAGCC
>DASWRX010000193.1:0-9094 GCA_036402955.1 Thermoanaerobaculia bacterium | reverse complement strand
CTCGACGGCGACAACCCGGCGGCCATGCGCTACACCGAGGTGCGGCTGATGAAGCTCGCCGAGGAGATGCTCCGCGAGGACATCGACAAGGAGACCGTGGACTGGGGCCCGAACTACGACGGCTCGGAGACCGAGCCGCTGGTGCTGCCGGCGCGCGTCCCCAATCTCCTGGTCAACGGCGCCACCGGCATCGCGGTGGGCATGGCGACCAACATCCCGCCGCACAATCTGTGCGAGGTGGTGGACGCGCTGCTGATGCTGATCGAAAATCCGGACGTCCTGATCAAGGATCTGATGACCGTGCTCCCCGGGCCGGACTTCCCCACCGCCGGCTTCATCCACGGCCTGGAGGGCATCCGCTCGGCCTACACCACCGGGCGCGGCATCATCCAGCTCCGCGCGCGGACCGAGATCGAGACCAACGCCCGCACCGAACGGCAGACGATCATCGTCAACGAGATCCCCTATCAGGTGAACAAGGCGAGGCTGATCGAACGCATCGCCGAGCTGATCCGCGAGAAGAAGATCGAGGGGATCTCGGATCTGCGCGACGAGTCGGACCGCGAAGGCATCCGCATCGTGATCGAGGTGAAGCGCGACGCGGTGGCGGAGATCCTCCTCAACTCGCTGTACAAGATGACCCAGATGCAGACCACTTTCGGCATCATCCTGCTGGCGATCGTCGACAACCAGCCGAAGGTGATGACGCTGAAAGAGCTGCTCTTCCACTTCCTCAACCACCGCAAGACGGTCATCATCCGCCGCACCCGCTACGATCTGCGCAAGGCCGAGGAACGGGCCCACATCCTGGAGGGCATCCTCAAGGCGCTCGATCATCTCGACGAGGTGATCGCGACGATCCGCGCCAGCCAGACGCCCAGCGAGGCGCGCGAGAACCTGATGTCGCGGTTCGCGCTGACCGAGGTGCAGTCGCAGGCGATCCTCGACATGCGCCTGCAGCGCCTGACCGGCCTCGAGCGCGAGAAGGTCGTCGAGGAGTACAAGGGGCTGATGGTGCTGATCGAGCGGCTGCGCGCGATCCTCGCCTCGGACCAACTGGTGCTGGAGGAGATCAAGCGCGAGTTGGGGGAGCTGAAGGAGACCTACGGCGACCGCCGGCGCACCGAGATCATCCCCGAGACGCACGACATCTCGATCGAGGACATGATCGCGGACGAGCCGATGGTGATCACGGTCTCGCAGGCCGGCTACGTCAAGCGCTCGCCGCTGACGCTCTACCGGGCTCAAGGCCGCGGCGGCAAGGGCCGGACGGGGATGGTGACCAAGGAGGATGACTTCGTCGAGCACCTCTACGTGGCGACCGCCCACAGCTACATCCTGGTGTTCACCGAGAGCGGCCGCATCCACTGGCTGAAGGTGCACGAGATCCCGGAGGCGGGCCCGACGGCGCGCGGCAAGGCGATCGTCAACCTGCTCAACCTGGAATCGAACGAGCGGCTGGCGACGACGGTGGCGGTGCGCGAGTTCCGCGACGACCGCTACCTCGTCTTCGCCACGGCGAACGGCACGGTGAAGAAGACGACCCTCTCAGCCTACTCCAATCCGCGGGTGGGCGGCATCATCGGCATCAACATCGACGAGGGGGATTGCCTGCTCGCGGTGCGCGAGACGGACGGCCAGAAGGACATCCTGCTGGCCACCGCGAAGGGGTTCTCGATCCGCTTCCCCGAGAACGACGTCCGCACGGTGGGCCGGGCTTCCTACGGCGTCAAGGGCCTCGCGCTCCGTCCGGGCGACCGGCTGGTCGCCATGGAGGAGCTCGATCCGCACGGCCAGGTGCTCACTGTCACCGAGCGCGGCTACGGCAAGCGGACGCCGGTCGAGGACTACCGGCTCCAGGGCCGCGGCGGCCTCGGCATCATCAATCTGAAGGTGACGCCGAAGACGGGCGAGGTCGTGGGGGTCCGCTACGTGACCCCGGACGAGGGGCTGATGCTCATCACCCAGGAGGGAATGATCATCCGCCTGAACGTCTCCGGCGTCCGCGAGGTCGGCCGCTCGGCGCAGGGCGTCAAGCTGATGAACCTCGATCCGGAGGACCGCATCATGGCGGTCGCCAAGCTCGCGGAGAAGGACGAGGAGACCGAGATCGAGCTCGCCAAGGGGGACGGCGGCCCGGTGCCGGCCGAGTTGGAGCTCGAGGCGGCCGAGGAGCCCGACGACGCTGACGAGACGGATGACGCCGGCGGGCTGGCGATCCTGGACGACGCCGACTTCGAGGAGGGGGAGGACGATGACGAGGACGGCGGTCCGGACGAGACGGTGCACTAGCCCGGTGCTAACCTAGACGAGCCCCGCTTCGGGGGCATGAAAACGGACGAAAGGGGGGGCTCCCTCATGCAATTCTTCCTCGATACCGCTGAAATCAAAGAGCTCGAGACCGGCCTCGCATGGGGCATGGTCGATGGCGCCACCACCAATCCGTCGCTGATCGCCAAGGCCGGGAAGGCCTACCTGCCGACGGTCCAGGAGATCGCCAGGCTGGTCCCCGGCCCGGTCTCGGGCGAGGTGCTGGCGACCGAGTACGAGGAGATCCTCTCCCAGGGTCACCGGCTCGCCGCTCTCGCCGACAATGTGGTGGTCAAGGTGCCGCTCACGCCGGACGGCCTGCGGGCGGTCGCCACCTTCAAGAAAGAGGGGATCCGGACCAACGTCACCCTCTGCTTCTCGGCCACCCAGGCGCTGCTCGCGGCCAAGGCCGGCGCGGCCTACATCTCCCCCTTCGTCGGCCGGCTGGACGATGTCGCGGAAGAGGGGATGGAGCTGATCGAGCAGATCGTGACCATCTACGACAACTACGGGTTCGACACCAAGGTGCTGGTGGCCTCGGTGCGGCATCCGGTTCACATCGTGCAGGCGGCCATGCTCGGGGCGCACGTGGCCACGATCCCGTTCAAGGTGCTGGAGCAGCTCTACAAGCACCCACTGACGGACGCCGGGCTCGACCGCTTCCTGGCCGACTGGAAGAAGACGGGCAAGACCTTCGACCAGTAAGCCGCAGGATTCTTGGAACCCTCGCCTCCCACTCCCCTGCCGCCGGGCCGCCTCTACCGCTTCGCCTGGGGCCTGTACCTGGTCCTGGCCCTGGCCGGCCTGCTCTGGATCGGCCTGCGGCGGGGAGTGATCCCGCTGTCGCTGTTCGTCGATCTCCACGGCTGGTGGCTGGATCTGGCGGCCGGGTTGGGAGTAGGGCTGCTGCTCCTCGGCGCGTGGTGGGGCGCGGAGCGCACCTTTCCTCTGGCGAGGGAGCTCGAGGCGCGGCTCGCGGAGGCGCTCGGGCCGCTCACCGGCTCGGAAGCGATCGCTCTCGCCCTGCTCTCCGGCTTCGCCGAGGAGCTGTTCTTCCGCGGCGCCCTCCAGGGAGCGCTGGGCTGGGCCGCGGCGACCGTATCGTTCGCCCTGCTGCACAGCGGGCCGGGCAAGGCGTTCCGGCTGTGGACGCTGTTCGCCCTCGTCGCCGGCGCGCTGATGGGAGGGCTGATGGCCTGGCGGGGCAACCTGCTGGGTCCGGTCGTCAGCCACGTCCTGGTCAACGGCGTGAACCTCTGGCGCCTGGCCAGCGGGCGGGGGGACTCTGCTAGACTGCCGCGGGGAGAAGCCCCGAACGAAAAGGAGATTTGAACGGGATGGGAAGCGATTCGCGGGACGTGCTCGAGCGCATCGACGCGGAGAAAGAGACCTACCTGGAGGAGCTGAAGGACTACATCCGCATCCCCTCGATCTCGACCGATCCGGACTTCAAAGACGAGGTCCTGCGCGCGAGCGACTTCCTGCTGAGCAAGATGCGCGAGGTGGGCCTCCAGGCGGAGCGGATCGACACGGCCGGGCACCCGCTCGTCTACGGCGAATGGATGGGCGCGCCGGGCAAGCCGACGGTCCTCTTCTACGGGCACTACGACGTGCAGCCGGTCGATCCGGTCGAGCTGTGGCGCCATCCTCCCTTCGAGCCCACGATCGAGGGGGACCATCTCGTGGCGCGCGGCGCGACGGATGACAAGGGGCAGTCCTATGCCCACCTGAAGGGCGTCGCGGCGCTGCTCGCCGAGCGGGGCCGGCTGCCGGTCAACGTCAAGTTCCTGGTCGAGGGGGAGGAGGAGTCGGGAGGGCTGTCTCTCGACGGGTACGTGAAGAAGGACGGCGGGAAGCGCCTGGCCGCCGACGCCGTGGTGATCTCCGACTCATCCCTGTTCGCGCCCGGCCAGCCGTCGCTGGTCTACGGTCTCAAGGGGCTGTGCTACATGGAGATCAAGGTCACCGGGCCGAACCGGGACCTGCACTCCGGCACCTACGGCGGCGCGGTCAGGAATCCGCTCAACGCGCTGGCCCACATCCTCGATAACCTGCTCGACGCCAGGACGGGCAAGGTCCTGATCCCCGGCTTCTACGACGATGTGCGGCCGCTCGAGAGCTGGGAGCGCGAGGAGTTCGCCAAGCTCCCGTTCGACGAGCAGGCCTACCGTGACGATCTGGGCGTGGACGAGCTGTTCGGCGAGGAGGGATACACCACCCGCGAGCGCGCCTCGGCGCGGCCCACCTGCGACGTCAACGGCGTCTTCGGCGGCTACATGGGCAAGGGAGCGAAGACCGTCCTGCCGTCCTGGGGCGGCGCCAAGGTGTCGATGCGCCTGGTCCCCGATCAGAAACCACGGAAGATCGGCGAGCTGTTCACGAGCTACGTGCGCTCGATCGCGCCGCCGGGAACCGCCGTCGAGGTGACCTATCTCCACGACGCCGAGCCGGTGGTCGTGGAGGTGAAGGGTCCGATCGTCGACGCCGCTCTCGACACCATGCAGGAAATCTGGGGAGCGCGGCCGGTGCGCATCCGCGAGGGGGGATCGATCCCCATCGTCTCGACCTTCGAGTCGGTTCTGAAATGCCCCGTCCTGCTGCTGGGCTTCGGACTGAACGACGATGGCCTGCACTCGCCGAACGAGAAGTTCAACATCAGCCATTACTACAACGGCATCCGCTCCGTGGCACGGCTGCTGGACCGTCTGGGCGATCTATGAGGAGCAGAGATAATTTCGAGCGCGAGATCAAGTTCCCTCGTGTCGAGCTGGACAAGCTGCGCGACCGCCTGATCGAGCTCGAAGCGGAGCGGGTCGGGCCCTCGGCCTTCGAGGACAACTGGATCCTCGACCGGGAGCAGGAGCTGCTCTCCTCGGGCCGCATCCTGCGGCTGCGCACCGACGGCGGCCGGGCCCGGCTGACCTTCAAGGGGCCGATGCGCATCGAGGGGAACGTCAAGGTGCGCGAGGAGCGCGAGATCGAGGTCCAGAGCGCCGAAGAGGCCATGGCGCTGTTCGAGAACCTCGGCTTCATCGTCGTGCGCCGCTACCAGAAGATGCGGGAGGAGTGGCAGCTCGGCGGCGTGACGATCGCTCTCGACCACACGCCGATCGGCGACTTCGCCGAGTTCGAGGGAGACGGCGCGGAGACCGTGGCGAAGCGTTGCGGCTTCGACCCCGGCAAGGCGGAGCGCCGCTCCTACCTGCGTCTCTACGAGGAACACCTCAAGCATCATCCGGAGGACCCTCCCGAAATGGTGTTCCGCTAGCTCCTCCGTCCCGCGGCCGGTCATGCAGGGCAGGAGGATCCGCGCGCTGGTGCTCGCGGCGGGGCTGGGCACGCGGCTCCGGCCGCTGACCAGCCTCACCCCGAAGCCGCTGCTGCCGGTGCGCGGCATGCCGATCCTGGGGCACACGCTGGCGCAGCTCGCCGCGGCCGGCTGCGAGGCGGCGGCGGTCAACCTCCACTACCTCGGGGATCCGATCCGGCAGCGTTTCGGCGACTCCCACGCCGGCATGCCCCTCATCTGGTCGGAGGAGCCCGAGGTCCTGGGCACTCTGGGAGCGCTTCACCCCCTGAAGGATTTCTTCGCTCCCGCTGACCTCGTGCTGCTCGTCAACGGCGACAGCCTCTGCGTGTGGCCCCTCCGCAAGCTGATCCGCAGACATCTCGCGAGCGGCGCCCGCTCCACCCTCCTGCTCACCTCGCGGCCGGACCCCGCGCGGTTCGGCGGCGGCGTGGGGATCGACCGCGCCGGGCGGATCCTCTCCTTCCGGGCCGGCGATCCGGAGCGGGCCAATCCGGAGCGGGGAGACGTGGCGCGGCGGCACGTCTTCGCCGGCGCCCACGCGTTCTCTCCGGAGCTCCTCGAGCGGGTCGGGCCGGGCAAGTCCGACATCGTGCGGGATCTCTACGTGCCGATGCTGGCGGAAGGGGAAGCCCTCGGCTCGGTCGTCGATGCCGGGCTCTGGCACGACATGGGAACGCCGCAGCGCTTCCTCGAAGGATCGCTCGACTGGATTCAGGGCCACGGGCCGGAGCGGCTCTGGCGGCGGTCGTGGATCTCCCCGGAGGCGAGCCTGGAGGCGGGGGCCACGGTGCGGCGCTCGTCGATCGAGCCCGGCGCCAGGGTGGGGGAAGGGGCCCGGGTCGAGCGCTCGGTGCTGCTGCCGGGCGCGCGGATCGGCAAGGGGAGCGTGGTCCGCGAGACCATCGTCGGCTTCGGTGCCGCGATCCCTCCCGGCACCTGGGTCGAGCGGCGGATCGTCATGCCGCAGTCCGCCGATCTGCCGGCGGGGCTCGACGACTCGGTGGTGGGCGGAGCGGTCTACACGCCGTTCGGGAGCGACGCCGAAGGTTGAACCGGCCGCGCCCGTCTGTCATCATGGGCTTCCTCGCGATGCCGGCCGACTCCAACTCCTTTCGCCTCCTCGTGTTCGACTGGGATGGAACCCTGATGGATTCCATCGGCACGATCGTGGCCTGCACGCAGGCGACGATCCGCGAGCTGGAGCTGGGGGATCTGCCCGCGGAGCGGATCCGCGGCACGATCGGCCTCGGCCTGCGCGAGACGATCGAGACCCTGAGCCCCGGCTGCGGCGAGCAGCTCTTCGGGGAGATCCTCGAGGGCTACCGGAAGCACTGGCACTCCACCTACCGCGACATGCCGCTGCTCTTCCCTGGGGTCCGCGAGATGCTGCACGGCCTGGCCGCCGAGGGCTACCTGCTGGCGGTCGCCACCGGCAAGAGCCGCCGGGGCCTCGAGTACGCCCTCGACCAGACCGGCCTGCGGGAGGTCTTCGACGCCACGCGGACGGTCGATGAGGCCTTCTCGAAGCCCCATCCCAAGATGCTGCTGGACGTCCTCGAGGATCTGGGGGTCTCGCCGCGCCAGGCGGTGATGATCGGCGACACCACCTACGACCTGGAGATGGCGCGGAGCGCGCGGACGCACGCGGTGGGTGTCTGCTCGGGCGGGCACGCCCGCGAGGAGCTCCTGGAGCTGGAGCCCCTCGCCTGCCTGGATCAGGTGGTGGATCTGGCGGCCTGGCTGGCGGAGCGCTCGGCCGCCGTCACCACGTAGCTCACTTCCCCTTCTTCGTCCCCGCCGCGATGCCTTCCAGGTCCTTGACCTGCTGCGGGTCCGGCGCCTGCTGCGCGGTCTTCGCCGCGGCGAGGGCCCTCTGGGCATAGGACGCCGCGCCGGGATCGTTCCGCTTGGCGAGCAGCAGGGCCTTGGCGCGCAGATTCGCGAAGGTCTCCTGCATCGCGATCGAGGCGTCGAGCCAGCGCGAGGCGTCGTCGAGACAGATGTTGTTCTGGATGCAGTAGCTCGCCGCCTGGTAGGGCGTCTGCCAGCGGACGGCGTCCTTCATCCTGGCCGTCACCAGCTTCGGCGTGTCGACCTCCACGGTGAAGGGGACCATGAGCTTCTCCCAGTGCAGGACGATCCTGGCCGAGGTGTCGGTCACGTCATCGAAATCGAAGGCCATGCGCTCGCGGAGCTCGGCCGGCAGCGGCCTGGCCTGGATGCGCAGGGCGTCGTCCGCCTCCTTGTAGCTGAAAGCCCCCCACTCGTTGGCGTCCTTGCTGAAGATGACCGTCCAGTCTCCCTGGGTGGGGATGGTCTGCAGGCCGTAGACGCCGGCCGGCAGCTCGTGCCCGTCGATCTTCACGGGGGTGCTGAACTTGATCGTGGTGTTCTCGTTGGCGCCGGTGCGCCAGACCTCGCCGTAGGGGACGACCTTGCCCCAGATCTGGCGTCCCTTCACCCCCGGCCGGCTGTACTTGATCGTAATGTCGGTGACCCCGACGGTCTGCGTCACGGAGGCGTTGGGGCTCGGGCGGGGGAGATCGAGCTGCTGGGCCAGCGCGGCGCCGGCGGCGAGGAAGAACAGCAGGCCGGCGGCGAGCGCCATGCGGGATCGAGAGCTCATTTTCGGCTTCTCCTTATAGAAAATTGGTGTGTAAGACAGGTTCAGCTCCCGGCGCCGGCGGCCACCGGTTCGGCCTGCATTGCCTCGGCCCGCATTGCCTCGGCGCGGCGCCGGGATTCGGCGGCCTCCTGAAACGCCTCCTCGGCGCTCCACTCGGAAGGCGTCTTCACCCACCCCTGGAGGTTGCGGTGGATCAGGTCGGCGAGCACGCGGATGTGGTCCGGCCGGTCGTTGAGCGCGGGGATGTAGCGGTAGCGCTCGCCGCCCGCGTGAAGGCCGGCGTGCAGGCCAGCGTGAAGGAAAATCTCGCGGTTCTGCTCGTCGATCTCCTCCAGGGTCTCCAGGCAGTCCGCCGAGAAGCCGGGGCAGACGACGTCGAGCTGGCGGATCCCCGCCTTCGCCATCGCCGTGATGGTCTGGTCAGTGTAGGGCCTGAGCCACTCCTCCCGACCGAAGAGCGACTGGAAGGAGACCTGCCACTGATCGCGGGGGAGCCGCATCTCCTCGGCGGCGAGGCGGGCGAGCTTGTGGCACTGGCAGAAGTAGGGGTCGCCGGCCAGGAAGTAGCGCTGCGGAATGCCGTGGAAGGAGAACAGGAGCTTCTCCGGCGGACCCTCCCGCTCCCAGACCTCCCGGATGCTCGCGGCGAGCGTCCGGATGTAGGCGGGGTCGTCGTGATAGTGGTGGATCGTACGGATCTCCGGCACCCATCGCCAGGTCGTCAGCTCGGCGGCCACCGCGTCGATCGTCGAGCCGGTGGTCACCGCCGCGTACTGCGGGTAGAGCGGCAGCACCAGGATGCGGCGGCAGCCCTCGCCGGCGAGCTCGCGCAGCGCCGACCGCACCGA
>DASWRX010000192.1:0-20587 GCA_036402955.1 Thermoanaerobaculia bacterium | reverse complement strand
CGACATGGGCTTCAAGGAGAACAACGTCCCCGACGAGGTGCCGTCCTACAACTGGGTGTACCAGAACATCCACATCGAGGCCTACGGCGGCCGGTAAGATCCTGCGGCAGGCCGTGAGTGCGAAGGCGCCGGGGAGACCCGGCGCCTTTCTGTTTCATGGCTCTGGGCATGGTGGTTGCAACCGAGTAAAGGCCTCACCAAGTGCCGCCGGCATCCACGGGCTCGGCGGATCAGCAAGGAGGAAAAACATGGCTGCATCACTCAAACCTCTGGATCAACAAGTCATCGTCATCACCGGCGCTTCGAGCGGCATCGGTCTTGCCACGGCCGAGTCCGCCGCCAAGGAGGGCGCCAGGCTGGTCCTGGCTGCACGCAGCGAGCAGACGCTCAATGAAATCGTGCAGCGGATCAACGCCGAGGGCGGCGAAGCGATTTCCGTGGTCGCCGACGTCGGCGACTGCCAGCAGGTTGAGCGGATCGCCGACGCCGCCGTCCGCCGGTTCGGCCGCATCGATACCTGGGTCAACGACGCCGGCGTGTCCATCTACGGGCGGCTGGACGAGGTCAGCGAGAAGGACAGCCGCCGGCTGTTCGACACTAATTTCTGGGGCGTGGTGAACGGCTCGCTCGCCGCGCTGCCTTACCTGAAGCGGCAGGGCGGCGCGCTGATCAACGTCGGCAGCGAAGTGTCGGACGCGGTGGTCCCGCTGCAGGGCATGTACTCGGCGTCCAAGCACGCGGTCAAGGGCTTCACCGATGCCCTGCGGGTCGAGATCGAGGAGGTGGACAAGGCGCCGGTTTCGATCACGCTCATCCAGCCGACGGCGGTCAACACCCCTTATCCGGAGCACGCCAGGAACTACATGGACCAGGAGCCCAAGCTCCCGACGCCGATGATCGACCCACAGAAGGTGGCCGACGCGATCCTCAAGGCGGCCACCAAGCCCGAGCGCGACGTCAAGGTGGGCTCGATGTCCAAGCTCAACACGACGGTGTCGAAGGTCGCCCCCGGGCTCGGCGACAAGATGTCCGCCAAGCAGGTCGACCGCCAGCAGAAGAACGAGCCGCCGCGGGATCCGGAGGGGACGCTCTACAAGCCCGGAGAGGAGGGGCGGATCCACGGCTCCGGCGAGCGCGAGGAGGTCCTCGAAGAGGCGGGAGCCCGGGGCGGCTCGTCGCGCTCGTCGAGGTGAGGTCGTCCGCTGTGCGACCCGGGTCCGGAGACCGCTCCGACCTGGAATCCCCCCACCTGTTTCTCTGTTATCCTCGTGGGCGTCTTCCGCCCTTCTTGCGCCATGCCACTCACCGACTTTCACCCCGCCGTCGCCTCCTGGTTGGCGAAGCGTTTCGGCGCCGCGACCGAGCCTCAGAGCCGGGCGTGGCCCGAGATCCGCGCCGGGCGCCATACGCTGATCGCCGCCCCCACCGGCTCGGGCAAGACGCTCGCCGCCTTTCTCTCCGCCATCGACGACCTGGTGCGCCAGGCGCTCTTGAACGGTGGACTGCCGGACGAGACCGAGGTGGTCTACGTCTCGCCCCTGAAGGCGCTGTCGAACGACGTCGAGAAGAACCTCTGGGAGCCGCTGGCGGGGATTCGGGTCGAGTTGGAGGCAATGGGGCTGCCGGACGTGGAGATCCGTACCCAGGTACGCACGGGGGATACTCCCGCGTCCGTGCGCACGGCCATGGTCAAGCGGCCGCCGCACATCCTGGTCACCACCCCGGAGTCGCTGTTCATCCTCCTCACCAGCGAGGGGGGGCGAGGAATCCTGAAGAACGTCCGCTCGGTGATCGTGGACGAGATCCACGCGGTGGCGGACGACAAGCGGGGCTCCCACCTCTCCGTCTCCCTGGAGCGGCTGGACGCGCTGGTGGGATGGAATCTCGTCCGCGTCGGCCTCTCGGCCACCCAGAAGCCGATCGAGGAGGTGGCCCGTTTCCTGGTGGGGGCCGCCAACGTGGAGCCGGATGGCTCACCTCGCTGCGTGATCGTGGATGCCGGGCATGGCCGGCGGCTCGACCTGGCGATCGAGGTGCCGCCGTCGTCGCCGCTCGAGGCGGTGATGCCGATGGAGGTCTGGGCGGAGATCTACGACCGGCTCACCGGGCTGATCCGCGAGCACAAGACGACCCTGATCTTCACCAATACCCGGCGGATGACCGAGCGGGTCACCCGCCACCTCTCGGACCGGCTGGGGCCGGAGCGGGTGGCCTCCCATCACGGCAGCCTTTCCAAGGAGGCCCGGCTGGAGAGCGAGCGCCGCCTCAAGGCCGGCGAGCTCTCCGCCCTGGTGGCCACCGCCTCCCTGGAGCTGGGGATCGACATCGGCTCGGTCGACCTGGTCTGCCAGCTCGGCTCGACCCGGTCGATCGCCACCCTCCTCCAGCGGGTGGGGCGCTCCGGGCACCATCTCGGGGGGCTGCCCAAGGGTCGGCTCTTCCCGCTCACCCGCGACGAGCTGATCGAGTGCGCCGCCCTGGTGGACGCCGTCCGCCGGGGGGAGCTCGACCACCTGATCATCCCCGAGCGTCCGCTCGACATCCTGGCCCAGCACATCGTGGCCGCGGTGGCCGCGGAGGAGTGGACCGAGGACGGCCTGTTTGCCCTGGCGCGGCGGGCCTGGCCCTTCCGGAACCTGGAGCGGCACGACTTCGACGCTGTGGTCGAGATGCTCTCGACCGGCTTCACCACCCGGCGGGGACGGCGCGGAGCCTACCTCCACCACGACGCGGTGAACGGCGTGCTGCGGGCCCGCAAGGGGGCGCGGCTGACGGCGATGACCTCGGGCGGGGCGATCCCCGACCTCGCCGACTACCAGGTGGTGCTCCAGCCCGCCGGCGCGGTGATCGGCACCGTCAACGAGGACTTCGCGGTCGAGAGCCTGGCCGGGGACGTCTTCCAGCTCGGCAACGCCTCCTGGCGGGTCATCAAGATCGAGCAGGGGAAGGTCCTGGTGGAGGATGCCAAGGGGCAGCCGCCCAACCTCCCGTTCTGGCTCGGGGAGGCCCCGGCGCGCACCGAGGAGCTCTCCTTCGCCGTCTCGCGGCTGCGCGAGGAGGTGGCCCGGCGGGTGAGCGAGGGCTCCCGCGCGGAGGCGGAGGCCTGGCTGCAGGACGAGCTGGGGCTCGACGCCCCCACCGCCTCGCAGATCGTGGACTACCTGGCCGCCGCCGCCCTGGCGCTGGGGGCCATGCCCTCCCAGGACACCCTGGTGGCGGAGCGCTTCTTCGACGAGGCGGGGGACATGCACCTGGTCCTCCACGCCCCCTTCGGCAGCCGGATCAACCGCGCCTGGGGGCTGGCCCTGCGCAAGCGCTTCTGCCGCGCCTTCAACTTCGAGCTGCAGGCCGCGGCCACCGAGGACGCCATCGTGCTCTCTCTGGGGCCCACCCATAGCTTCCCCCTGGAGGACGTCTTTAGCTTCCTGAATTCGGGCACGGCCCGGGACGTCCTCACCCAGGCGGTGCTCGATTCCCCCCTCTTCGGCGTGCGCTGGCGCTGGAACGCCGGCCGGGCCCTGGCCATCCCCCGGCAGCGGGGTGGCCGCAGGGTGCCGGCGCCGCTCCTGCGCCAGGCGGCCGAGGATCTGGTGGCGGTGGTCTTCCCCGACCAGCTCGCCTGCCTGGAGAACATCGTGGGGGAGCGCGAGATCCCGGACCACCCGCTGATCGCGCAGACCCTGCGCGACTGCCTGGAAGAGGCGATGGATATCGAGGGGCTGGAGCGGCTGCTGCGCCGGATGGAGGCGGGGGAGGTCCAGACGGTCGCCCGTGACCTCGTCGAGCCCTCGCCGCTGGCCCACGAGGTGCTGAAGGCGCAGCCCTACGCCTTCCTGGACGACGCCCCGCTCGAGGAGCGCCGCACGCAGGCCGTCTCCCTGCGCCGCTGGCTCGACCCCGAGACCGCCTCGGACCTGGGCGCGCTCGACGCCGACGCCATCGTCCGCGTGCGCGCCGAGGCCTGGCCCGACGCCGAGACCCCGGACGAGCTGCACGACGCCCTACTGACGCTCGGCTTCATGACCGTTGCAGAGGGGGAGATCTCCGGCTGGGAGCGGCTCTTCGACGCCCTGGCCACGGCCCGGCGGGCGACCCGGGCGGTCCTTCCTGACGGCGCGCGGCTCTGGGTGGCGGCCGAACGGCTGCCGCAGCTCCAGGCGCTGCACCCCGGGTTGAGACTGGAGCCGGAGATCGCCGCTCCGCCCCGTCTGGCCCGCGAGTGGTCGCGGGAGGAGGCGATGGTCGAGCTCGTGCGCGGCCGGCTCGAAGGATTGGGGCCGGTGACGGCCGAGTCGCTCGCCGCCAGCCTCGGGCTGCGGCGGAGCGCGGCCGAGATCGCGCTGGCGGCGCTCGAAGGGGAGGGGTTCGTCTTCCGCGGCCGCTTCACGCCCGGAGCTTCGGGAGAGGAGTGGTGCGAGCGGCGGCTCCTCGCCCGCGTCCATCGCTACACCATGGACCGGCTGCGGCGCGAGATCCAGCCGGTCTCGCAGACCGACTTCCTGCGTTTCCTCCTCGCCTGGCAGCGGGTGGATCCCGACGAGCGGGCGGAAGGGCCGGGGAGCCTCGACGCCCTGCTCGGCCAGCTCGAAGGGGTGGAGGCGGCGGCGTCCGCCTGGGAGGGGGAGATCCTGCCGGCGCGGATGAAGGAATACGACCCCGCCTGGCTGGACGGCCTCTGCCTCGCCGGCCGCTGGGTCTGGGGGCGCGGCGCGGCGCCCTCCGCGGAAGGCTCGCGGCGGTCCGGGCCGGTGCGGGCCACGCCCATCGCGCTGCTGTCGCGGGGCGGCCTCCCGCTGTGGCGGGAGATCGCGCCGCCGTCCGATCCCGCCCTGCTGGACCTCTCGGCGGCGGCGCGGGACGTCCACGATCTCCTGCGGAGCCGCGGCGCCTGCTTCTTCGGCGAGATCGCCCACGGCGTCGGGCTCCTCCACACGCAGCTCGAGGTGGCGCTCGCCGAGCTGGTCGCCTGGGGTCTGGTGACCTCGGACAGCTTCACCGGTCTGCGCGCCCTCCTCACGCCCGCCCACAAGCGTCCGCCGGTGGACCGCTCGGGGCGGCGCGGCGCCGGGCTCTCGATGTTCGGCATGGAGAACGCGGGCCGCTGGTCGCTGCTCCATCCCGCTTTGGGAGAAGACCGAGAGCCCCGGGTGGAGACCGCCCCGTCGCGGGACGCCGTCGAGGCCGCCGCCTGGACGCTGCTGCGCCGCTACGGCGTGGTGTTCCGCCGGCTGCTGGAGCGCGAGACGCTGCTGCCCCCGTGGCGCGAGCTGATCCAGGTCTTCCGGCGGCTGGAGGCGCGCGGGGAGATCCGCGGCGGCCGTTTCGTGGACGGCTTCTCGGGCGAGCAGTATGCCCTGACCGAGGCCGTGGGGCAGCTCCGCGCCCTGCGCAAGCAGCCGCGCAAGGGGACCCTGGTCTCGGTGAGCGCCGCCGATCCGCTGAACCTGGTCGGCATCGCGACGCCGGGCGACCGCCTGCCGGCGCTCGCCGGCAACCGGCTCCTCTACCGCGACGGCCTCCCCATCGCCGTCCTCGAAGGCCGCGAGCCCCGCTTCCTCGTGGACCTCGACAACGCCACCCGCTGGCAGGCCCAGAGCGCGCTGGTGCGCCGCAGCGTGGCTCCGAAGCTCAAGGCGTATCTGGGGAAGTCGGCCTAGCTCAGATCAAGACCCGAGATCAGCGAACTGAAGCGGTCGGGGTCGACGTTGCCGCCGGAGAGGACCACGCCGATCCGCCGGCCCTCGGCGTCCGGCACCTTGCCGTGGAGGAGGGCCGCGAAGGCGATCGAGCCGCCCGGCTCGACCACCAGTTTCATCCGCGAGGCGAGGAGGGCCATGGCGCGCCGCATCTCCTCGTCGCTGACGGTGAGGATCCCGCGGGCGAGCGCGCCGATGATGGCGAGCGTCCGCTCGGCCGGACGGGTGGTCTGGAGGGCGTCGGCGATGGTGGCGGGCAGGGGGATGGTGACCGGGTGTCCCGCCGCGAGCGATTGCTTCACGTCGTCCCCGGCCTCGGGCTCGACCCCCCAGAGGCGGATCTCCGGGCGGAGCCCCCTGGCGGCCAGAGCGCAGCCGGAGAGCAGGCCGCCGCCGCCGCACGGGGTGACGATCACGTCTAGGTCCGGCACCTCCTCGAGCAGCTCCAGGGCGAGGGTGCCCTGGCCGGCGATGACGGCGTCGTCGTCGAAGGGGGGCACCAGGGTGGCTCCCTGCTCCTCCATGATCCGCCGGGCGATCTCCTCCCGGTTCTCGCCGCCGAGCCGGTCGTAGAGGATGACCTCGGCGCCGTAGCCGCGGGTGGCGGCGACCTTGAGGGCGGGGGCGTCCTTCGGCATCACGATGGTGGCGCGGATGCCCAGCTCGCGGGCGGCGAGCGCCACCGCCTGCGCGTGGTTCCCCGAGGAGAAGGCGACGACGCCGCGGGAGCGCTCGGCGCCGTCGAGGAGCGTCAGCCGCGAGAACGCCCCCCGCGCCTTGAAGGCGCCCACCCGCTGGAAGATCTCGCACTTGAAGAAGACCCGCGCCCCCACCCGGGAGTCGACCGTCCGCGACGTCATCACGGGCGTGCGGTGGACGTAGGGACGGATGCGCTCGCGCGCGGCCTGGACGTCGGCGAAGGTGACGGAGAGGGGAACGATGTCGCCTGTCACAGACCTCGCCATGCAATGTCCTCCTCGGGTCGAAGCCAGTCCTTGCCCAAGGCTTCCTCACTGGCCCGGGCAGTCTCAATGCCCGGGCGCAAGGCCCTAACCCTCACCAACTTGGCGAGTAGCAGAAGATCCCTGATCGTCATGCGGGTAGCTTATCGAACCTTCCCGCCGGTTTCGACCGCCTTACTTCGCCGCCAGCGCCTCCGCCCCCTGTTTCCCTCCCTGCAGCGCGTGCGCCTCGATGAAGATCCGCTGGATCTCGGGGTGCTGGCGCCGGATCTCCTGCTCCAGGCGGTGGACGGATTCCGTGATCTGGCCCGGCGGCAGGCCCTGGCGGAAGCTGAGCTCCAGGTTCAGCAGCACCTCCTCGGGGCCGAGGTGCATGGTGAGCGGATCCCTGGAGTCGACGACGGCCGGGTCGGCGCCGACGATCGCGCGGATGCTCGCGAGGACCTCGGGGTCCACGCTCTCGCCGAGCAGCAGGCGCCGGCTCTGTCCGACCAGGAAGGAGGCGACCACCGCGAGCAGGATGCCGATCGCGATCGAGGCGATCGCGTCGGTGGTGGAGGTCCTCCATAGTTGGCCCAGGAACACGCCGAGGAAGGCCACGATCAGGCCGACGAGCGCCGCCGAATCCTCGAAGAAGAGAATGATGATCGACGGGTCCTTGCTGGTCCGCAGGGTCCTCCAGAGCCCCCTCTCGCGGATCATCGGGCGGAGCTGCCGCATCGCCAGCAGCCAGGAGATCCCCTCGAAGACGAAGGCGATCCCCAGCGACGCGTAGTTCCAGAGGGGGGGCTCGAGGGGGTGGGGGTGGAGGAGATGGGTGATCCCCTCGTAGACCGACAGCCCACCGCCGACGCCGAACAGGAGCATGGCCACGATCAGGCTCCAGAAGTACAGCTCCATGCCGTGGCCGAAGGTGTGGTCGGCGTCCGGCGGCTTGTGGCTGCGCCGGATGCCGAGCAGGAGCAGGAGCTGGTTGCCGGTGTCCACCACCGAGTGGATGCCTTCCGAGATCATCGCCGAGCTGCCGGTGAAGCCGGCCGCCACGAACTTGGTGGCCGCGATCGCCAGGTTGGCGAGCATGGCGCCATAGATGGCGATGGGTTTTTCCTGGGAAGGCATACGGACCGTTCGGAGGAGGGGCGCCCCGGGAGCCGGGGCGCCTTCCAGCAGGGGAATGCTACATCCTACCGGCCGCGGACCGGGAGAGCGGCGTCCTCGTGAGGAGCGCCTTCGCGGTCCCGGGTCACGTCGTGGTTGGGAGCGTTGACGGCGCGGTCCAGCTCGCCGGTGATCTCGCGGCTGGGCGGGGCGGCCCCGCGCCCGGGCGCGAGGCCGGCGACGCGGGCGGTGCGCCGGGGAGCGTAGAAGCGGTCCTCGTCATAGAGGTCGTGGGTGTAGAAGTCGTGCTCCTGGGTGTGGGCGTAGGCGCTGTCGAACCGCTGGCGCACGCCCGCCTCGAAGTCGCGGCTCACGGGCTGGCCATGGTAGTCGGGCAGGCCCGGAGCGTCGGCGGCGCGCAGCCCCTCGACCACGATCCGGTCGTGCTCCGGGTCGAGCCGGGCGTTGCCGATCGGGATCAGGACGTGGCGGGTGTCGCGGTCCTGAAGGTGCTCCGGCACGAGCGCGTTCTCCGTCTCCGAGAGGGTGCCCCGCACGAACGCTTCGGCCATCTGCGAGGAGACGCTCCGTGCCGCTTCGGAGACCGGCGCGGTCACCGCGTCGCCGAAAAGGCTGGAGTCGAGCGTCACGTCCAGGTAGCGGACCCGCAGGGCCTCCCGGTCCACCAGCAGCTCGTCCACCTCCCCGATCGCCTTGCCGTCGGCGCCGAGCACCCGCCAGCCCCGCACGTCGGGGTCCCCCTCGGCGATCCGGTAGCTGTGCAGGCGCCGCAGCGGGGTGAGGGGAGAAGCGGGGAGCGCGTCGTCGAGTTGACCCGTGGGGATCCGGTCCAGATGGAGATCCGGCTGGTCGTCGTCGTTCATGGAGATCCTCCTTGTCACGCGGCCGGGCGCGGTGGTTCGCCGCGCCACGCGCGGGCCACCAGGAGATTCTTGCAAGGGGCGGGCCGGAAAGCGAAAGGCCCGGAGCCGCAGCCCCGGGCCCGTCGAGCGAGTGGAGAAAAACTACAGCGCCTGGAGCCCGGTGCGGGTGGCGGGCTCGTTCTGCAGCCGCCGCAGGATGCCGCCGACGAGCCGGAAGATCTCCAGCGTCGCCTGGTCGCGCTCCAGGGCGTCCTGCAGCAGGTGGAGGGCGGAGAAGGCCTCGCGCTCCACGCCGAGCATGCGGAAGGCGCCCAACATCTCGCCCACCAGGCCCCGCACCTCGGCGGTGCGGCCCTGACGCAGCCAGACGCCGGCGAGGTCGAGCGAGACCAGGGACGCCTGATAGGCGCGCCCGGCGCCGTCGAGATCCTGGCGGAGCTGCTGGAAGGTCGCCTCGGCGGTCACCAGATCGCCCAGCCCGGCGGCGATCTCCCCCTCGAGGCGGTGCAGCTTCACGAAGTCGAGCCAGTCCGAGTGCGCGGCGTACAGCGGCCGCATCCGCTGGAGCTGACGCTGGGCGGCCTCGTACTCGCCGAGCTCGACCCGGAAGAGGAGGATGTTGTGGAGCGTCTGGAGCACCAGCTTGGGATCGCGCCCGCGGTCGATCTGCGGGAGGCCCTGGACGAGGAGGCGGATGCCCTCCTCGGGCTTGCCGGCGTAGCCGGTGTAGAGCCCCTTGAGGATCAGCGCCCGGCCGACCTCGTGGGCGTCGCTGTGCCGGCGGTGCACGGCGAGCGCGAGGTCGAGCATCCGGAACGCCTCCTTGAAGCGCCGCTGGTCGCAGAGCAGCGAGGCGTTCAGGTCGGCGACGCGGGCGTAGAGCAGCGGATCGCCCGTCCCCTGGGCCCGCAGGTCGAGGGCGCACGCCATCGCCGCCTCGGCCTGGGGAAGGTCGTCGGTGAGGCGGTAGGCGTTGGCCAGCTCGGCCCAGGCGCGGGCCTGCATGTCCGTGCGCCGCTCGTCTCCGTAGACCTCGATGGGGAGACGGTCGGCCGCCATCCGCGCCAGGTTCGCCAGATGGAGCATGGACGCGGGATCGCTCTGCCGCAGCTCACGGCTCTTCTCGAGCAGGGACTCGCAGAGGCCCCAGGTGGCCGACCCAGCGGGCAGGCCCGGAGTCTCCGACCGGCGCAGGGCACGGACGATCTCCTCGGCCTTGCGGTCGCCGGCCTCGCGCTCGGCCGCCAGCGCCTGCTCGCGCACCCGCGCCTTGTCGAAAGCGGCGGTGATGGCCCGCTCGTAAGCGTCCTCTTCACCGGCGGAGAGCCGCGGCTCGGGAGCGCCGTCCGGCGTGAACATCGCCGCGGCGAGCGGCGCCATCTCCTCGTGGCAGCGGTCGCAGCCGCCCAGCAGGTGGCCCAGCGTGGACTTCATCTCGCGAGCCGGAAGGCTGCTGAACAGGAAGCCTTCCAGGGCTTCGCGGCGGGGATGATGCTCGCTCATCCGTTTCTCCTCGATCATCTCTGCAAGTGGCTCCGATTCTCTCACATCTTCTCTCACATCGGGACGCCGGTGTATCGGCCCATCAAGGCAGCCCGGTCGGCGTGGTGCTGGGCTGGCTGAGCACCGAGCTCCCGTTCGGGTCCATGCCCCAGCCCCGGTCGGTCGTGCTCGACGTCGGGGGGGCCGCCGATTTCGTCGGCGTGCCGTTGCTGCCGAACCAGCCGCTCAGCTTTGCCCAGGCGGCCGGCTGGCCGGCCACCGTGGACCACAGGCGGTCGAGCCGCTCCAGGAGCCCGAGCTCCCTGGCGGCCGCCGGCCGGGCGCCGGACAGCCCCAGCGAGGTAACGACCGCCAGCGCGAGAATCACTCGATGCATCGTTCTGCTCCGCATCTCCTTCTCCTTTTCGAGCCCCCTCCGGTGCCGACCCTCCGAGCTCTCCTCGGCCAAGGCTGCGCCGGCCTCAGGTCATGAAATCCGCTTCGCGGGTCCGGAATTCCAGCGCTTGGATTCCGGCAAAAAAACGCTTCTACGTCTTAGGGTGCCGCATACAGGGAAAAGCGCGCCACGTTTCGCGCACTCGCTGCGCGGCGGGCTGCTCACCCCGGGAGCACATAGGGTACCAGGACGAAAGCGTGCCGGTCCGGCGGGAAATCCCGCGTATTGCGGGTCACCAGCTCCAGGGAGTGATAATGCGCCAGCGCGGCCTGGAGCGCGTCCGGCATCTTCCAGCGCTGCTCCCGGCGCAGCCGGGCTGCCAGATCCGCCACCGGCCTGTCGACGACCAGCGTGGGGAAGCGGTCGAGCAGCCCCGAGGCCGCCGCGCTCCCCGCGGGATCGAACCCCGCCAGCACCTCGGCCCGGGTGATCACCGACAGCGCCGACTCCGGGCCGATCCGGGCCAGGCAGCGGGCCGCCTGCGGCCGGCCGTTGAAGTGATCGATGAGGATCACCGAGTCGATCAGGTACCGGAGGGCTCCTCCCCGGCCTCCCTCTCCCACTCGCCGCGGACCTCCCGCTGCCAGGACAGGCCGTCGCCGCCCGGCCAGATCCCCGCCGTCCGCGCCAGGAGTTGCTGCAGCGACGGCTCTCCCTGCGTGGCCTCGCACTGCTCCCGGTACCGCTTCACCGCGTCGCGCACCAGTTGCGTCATGGTCCTGCCCTCCTCTTTCGCTCTCCGGTCGAGCCATTGTTTGTCCTCTTCGTCCAGGCTGATCAGGGTACGGATCATGAGGACCCTCCGATATCCAACGCCGGATACGATATCACAGCGCGGGCCCTCTGCCCCCCAATAAACGTAAAATCACCCGGCTGCGGACAAAAAACTTCGCGGAAAAGCGAAACGGGCGGCCTACAGCCTGGCGAGGGCCGCCTTCCGGCGCAACTGGAACACCTTGACGTCGGGGTCCACGACCACCCGCTCGGGCTGGAAGGCGCAGGGGATCTCCACCGTCCGCTCCTCGCCGGCGCCGAGGACCACCGTCCGGCGGGCATCGCGGTAGGCGGGATCGGGTCCGCCCTTGGCGGTGAAGCGGTCGCCGCGCACCGCCGCCACCTCGACCGGCATCCGCCCGGTGCCGGCGTTCCTCACCCGCACGGTGAGCTTCCAGGGCGCGCCCCCGGCGCCGCGGGCGGCCCGGGCGCCGCTCAGCCGATACTCGGGGACGACGACCTGATGGAACCACTGCTTCACGAAGTCGTCGTAGGCGGCCGGATCGGGCGCGAAGGGGCGCATGGCGGCGGTGAAGTCCTGGAGCACCGGGTAGTCCGGGCCGTTGCCCCAGTCGGCCATGAACTTGCGCAGCCCCGCGAGGTCGCGCTCGCGTCCGAGCTGCTCGTACATCATCCAGAAGACCCAGCCCCCCTTGTCGTAGGTCACCGTCTGGTCGCCCTCGCGCGAGCCGTCCACCTTGACCAGGGGGCGCTCGGCGTCGGCGCGGCGGGCCTGGCCGTACATTTCCTCGATCCGCTTGAGGAACTCCATGCGGGCCTGCGGCCCCTTGACCTGGTCGGTCAGCAGGGCGGTCGAGAAGTGGGCCATCCCCTCGGAGAGCAGGTTGCCGCCCGGGCCCTTGCCGGGAGTCAGGAGGTTGCCCCACCACTGGTGGGCGCTCTCGTGGGCGGTTACCATGAAGACGGCGTCGGTCTTGACGTCGCCCTTGGTGAGGAAGCCGACCCCTTCCGAGAAGGAGATGTCGGTGGGGAACCCCTGAGCGTAGGACGCCAGGTTGGGGAACTCGGAGAGCTTGAGCTCGCGCCAGGGGAACGGCTTGAACCATTCGGAGTACCAGCGGCGGGCGGCGTCGAGCGCGACGCCCATCTCGGCGACGTTGTAGGAGTGCCGGGGATGGTAGTAGATCGCCGTTCCCTGGCCGCGGCGCACGGCCCAGCGGCCGCCGACGACGTTGAACAGCCGTACGGGATAGTCGCTCTTCCAGACCACGGTGCGGCGCCCCTTCTCGACCCGCTCGCCCGCCTTGACGCCCACGGAATTGAAGGTGAAGTCGGCCGGCCCGGTGATGGCGATCCGCGTGGTGAACGGATGGCCGGCGCCGAAGGCGACGTCGGTCCTCCCCTTGTAGAAGTCGTCGGGATAGACGCGGGGCTCGTAGTCGTTCTCGTCCTTCTTGACCCCGATCTCCTCCACGTAGCCCACCACCGGTGCGAAGGTCGGGGAGAAGCTGGTCAGCACCACGCCCGAGGGGAGGATGAACTCCGGGAGGCCGCCGCCGTTCTTGGTGATCCCGGGCGGGAAGACCCCCTCGAGCTGGAAGCCCACCCGCAGGCGCCCGCCGGGCGGCAGGGGGACGGGCAGGTTGAAGACGTAGAGGCCGGAGCGGTTGTCGGGCTTCCAGGGCCTGCCGTTCAGCGTCCAGCTCACCTTCTTCCAATGCGGACCGCCGGTCAGCGCGAACCGCTCGAGCGCCGCCTCGCGGTCGTTGAGCAGCTCGTAGCCGCCGCGGTCGGAGAGCCAGCGGCGCGCGGGATCGATCTTCAGATCGAGATCGACGTCGGTGATCGCCGGCTGCGGCGCGTCCTTCCAGGTCGCCAGGTTCTGCTTCCAGTAGTCCCGCTGCTTCTTCTCGATGGCCTTGCCCTGGAACCCGTCGTCGACGGAGATCTGGAGGGCCGCGGCGGCGAGCAGCGGCACGGCGGCGAAGGGGGCGAGCCGCAACGCCCGCCGCCAGAGCGGCGCCGGCTGGAGGCGATGGATGGTGCCGATCGCGTCCGCCTGCCGCCGCCCGAAGGTCTGCACGGCGAGGACGGTGAACAGCCCGGCGAGCCCCAGCGCCAGGAGCCGGCTGAGGACGAGGGCCTTGCGGTCCAGCTCCAGCAGGCCCATGTCGCTCCAGCGCACCGAGTTCCAGAGCGGCCAGTTGCCCACCCAGTTCAGCTTGTCGGTGAGCAGGAGATAGAGGGTCAGGCAGATCACCCCCAGGCCGGCGCCGTAGGTGACGTAGCGCTGGCCGAAAGCCGCCTGGACGGCCAGGATGAAGCAGGTCCAGAGCAGGAAGGCCGGCACCAGCAGCAGCCCCCAGACCAGCAGGAAGGGGCGGGGATCGGGAGCCAGCCGGCCCTGGACGAGGATGGCGATGGCGCAGCCGAGATAGGTGGCCACCGCCATCAGCAGGCCGATGGCGCTGTTGGCGAGCGCCTTGCCGAAGAGCAGCGAGGCCGTGGGCGCCGGGGTCGAGAAGGAGATCGGGGCGAGCCCGGTGGCGCTCTCGCGCTCGACCGACTCGGCCGTGTAGAACATCAGGAGCAGGCAGACGAGCGCCGAGAGCGCCTCCATCGTCTGCACCGCCGCCGCGCCCGGCGTGATCAGCAGCTCCGTCTGGAAGGGTCCCAGGGCCACCAGGTTCGCGCCCAGCGTCTGGGTGAGGATGAGCACGCCGAACAGGTAGACGCCGGGGGAGGCGAGGAGGTTCCGCAGCTCGGTGCCGGCCACCTCGCGGGCGGCGGCGAAGAGCCCCACCTGCCGCGAGCGCATGCCCAGCTCCGCGAGGGGGCGGGAGCCGGCGCCTCCCCGCACGGCTGCCGCGGTCTCCTCCGTCTCCGCGGCGGCTGTCGCGGCGCTCCGCCGGCGCCACCGCCGCCCACCGCCGGCGTCCCCCTGCAGGTGGGCCGCCAGATGCCGCTCGGCGAGCGCCACGCCGCCGAGCCCCAGCCCCAGGAACGCCAGTCGCGAGAGGACGAAGCCCGGGTCGAGCCCGATGCGGGCGTGGTTGTAGAACGCCGCCCCGCGGTCGAGCTTGAGCCAGGTCTCGTTGAGCCAGCGGAAGCCGGCGGGGTCGACCAGCATCAGCAGCCGGTTGATCCGCGGGTCGAGCCAGGTGGGCGCCCAGTTCCAGAGGAAGAAGCCGCACAGCACCAGCAGGGCGATGGGGAACAGGAAGACCGTCACCGGCCGCCGCCAGCGTTCGCCCAGGAAGAAGGAGACCCCCATGTAGAAGACGAGCGTCGGCAGGCCGAAAATCAGGGCCGGCCGCAGATAGTTGACGGCTTCGAACGGGCCCCGGATCTCCGCCGCGGCCGGGTTGGGGAGCACGTGGTTGAAGAAGATCGCGAACAGGACCTGGAGGCCGAGGGCGGCGAGGAAGCCGGCGAGGATGGCCAGGAACTTCCCCCACACGTACTCCGCCGGGCGCAGCGGCGTCGCCAGCAGCATGTCGCTGATCTTCGCCTCGTCGTCGGCGACCACCGCCATCCCCGCCGCGATCGAGGCGAAGAAGCCGTAGAGCAGGGGGATCAGCGTCGCCAGGACGTGGGCGAAGCTGAACTCCGAGGTGACCCAGGCCTTGGTGCCGCCGACCGACGAGTCGCCGGACGCGATCTGCAGGTGCCCGGTCGACAGCCCCCAGACCATCAGGAACAGCAGGAAGACCAGGAACCAGAACAGCGGGCGCTTGAAGGTGCGGGCGAGCTCCTGGGCGAAGACGGCGCGGGTGCGGGCGTAGCTCACGTAGCGCCTCCGGCCGTGAGATCGGGAGCCGCCGGCAGCGCCGGAACGGCCGGCATCGTCTGGACGTTGGGGGCGGCCGGCGCGGCGTCCCGCATCAGCAGCAGGTAGGCGTCCTCCAGGGTGGCGGCCACCGGCTCGAAGCCGGACGGCGCCGCGCCGTCGTCCTGATAGACGCGCACCCGGTTCTTGCCTTCCACGAGCACGGACTGGATGACCCGCAGGCCGCGGTGCTGGATCTCCGCCATCTCCTCCCGGCCCAGGCGCCCCTCGAAGACCTTGCCGTCGATCGCCTGGCGCGCCTCGGTGGGGGAGGTCTGCGCCACCAGCCGCCCCTTGCGGATCACCGCGAAGCGCGGGCAGAGCACGGCCACGTCCTCGACGATGTGGGTGGAGAGCAGCACGATGCGGTCGGCGGCCAGCTCGGCGAGGATGCGGTAGAAGCGCAGCCGCTCCTCCGGATCGAGGCCGGCCGTCGGCTCGTCGACGATGATCAGCCGCGGATCGCCGGCGATCGCCTGGGCGATGCCGAGCCGCTGGCGCATGCCGCCCGAGTAGGTCTTCACCCTGCGCTTCGCGGCCGGGGTGAGGTTCACCCGCTCCAGCAGCTCGGCGACCAGCCCCTTGAGCCCTCCCGGCGCCTCGACCCCCTTGAGATTCAGCAGGTAGGTCAGCATCTTCTCCCCTGTCAGATGGGGGTAGAAGCCGAACTCCTGGGGGAGATAGCCAAGCCGCTGCCGGATGCGCTCGGGGCTGGCCAGCACGTCCTCGCCGTCGAGGAACACGGCTCCCGAGGTCGCCTCGAGCAGGCCCGCCAGGATCTTCATCAGGGTCGACTTGCCGGCGCCGTTCGGGCCCAGCAGGCCGAACATCCCCGGGGGGACGTCGAGGTTGATGCCCTGGAGGGCGGTGACGGGGCCGGGGTATACCTTCACGAGATCGCGGATGGTCAGCATGGGGATCGTCTCCTTGAAGCGGGCTCCGGGAGCGGGGCGCCGGCCCGTTCAGCAGCAATACGGGAAAAGGTGGGGGAAGGTTACGGCGGACCCGGAGAGAGCCGCCTTGAGGTATCCTCTTCGTCCGATTTCGGAGGTTTCGATCATGACGCCCAACACCCGCCGCGCCGTTCCGCTCCTCTTCGCAACGCTCCTCGCCGGAGCCGCCCCTTGCGCGGTCGCCGCGGCCCCGGCGGCCCCCGCGAAAGCCGCCGCCGCCTACCACAAGGAGATCGAGACCTGGCGCCACGAACGGGTCGCGGGCCTGCAGAAGGAGGACGGCTGGCTCACCCTGGTCGGCCTCTACTGGCTGAAGCGGGGCGCCAACCGCTTCGGCAGCGATCCGGGCGATCCCATCATCCTGCCGAAGGGCAAGGCCCCGGCGGTGGCGGGCACCCTGACGCTGCAGGGGCCCACGGTCCTCCTGACCGCTCAGCCCGGGGTGCCCGTGACCGCCGACGGCAAGCCGGTGACCCCCGGCACGGTCCTCAAGACCGACGCGGACGGCAAGCCGACGATCGTCCAACTCGGCTCCCTCTCCTTCTACGTGATCAAGCGGGGGGACCGTCTCGGGGTGCGGATCAAGGACCGGGAGAGCCCGCTGCTCGCCGCTTTCAAGGGGCTCGACGACTACCCCCTGCGGCCGGAGTGGCGGGTCGCCGCCCGCTTCGAGCCCACCAAGGGCAAGAAGATCCCCATCACCAACATCCTCGGCCAGGTCGAGGACAATCCCTCGCCGGGCGCCGTGGTCTTCGACTGGCAGGGGAAGACCTACCGGCTCGACGCCCTGGAAGGCGGGCCGGACGGCAGCCTCTTCCTCGTCTTCGGCGACCGGACCAACGGCAGCGAGACCTATGGCGCCGGCCGCTTCCTCGACACCGATCCGCCGAAGGACGGCAAGGTGATGGTGGATTTCAACAAGGCCTACAACCCGCCCTGCGCCTTCACGGCCTTCGCCACCTGCCCGCTGCCGCCGGCGCAGAACAAGCTGCCGATCCGGGTGGAGGCCGGCGAGAAGAAGTTCGCCGGCGGCCCGCACTCCTGAGGGCCGCCGGGCGCCTCATCGCCCCTGCCGCAGGATCGGGTAGGGGTTGATCGCGTCGCCCTGCCACCAGTGCTTGTCGGGGTGGAGGCGGGTGATCTCGAAGTGCAGGTGCGGTCCGTCCGGCGAGGCGTCGCCGGTGGAGCCCACGTAGCCGATCACCTGTCCGCGGGCCACCTGGCTCCCCTCCCGCAGGTCCGGGGTGTAATGATCCAGGTGGGCGTAGTAGTAGCAGAAGGTCTCCGTGGGATCGAACTGGTAGATCGTCAACCCCCCGAGATTGCTGGTGAAGAGCTTGACGACGCGCCCCGCCTCGGCGGCGATCACCGGCGTGCCGCGGGAGGCCATGATGTCGATCGCATTGTGGACCCGGCCCTGGCCGCGGGCGTCGTCGAAGGTGTCCTGGAGCGCCGTGCGCGGCACCCCCTGGACCGGCACCAGCAGGTCGCGCTGGAGGAGGTCGGCCGGGGGTCTCGCCAGGGTGGGCGGCGGCGCCGGGGCCTGAGCCCGCGGAGCCGCCTGGGACGGCGCCGGCGGCGGAGACGGCGCGGGGACTGCCGGCACCGTGGCCCCGGAGGGCGCCGGCGCCGCCGTGCGGTTGCCGCCGAAGCCCCCGCCGTAGAGCCAGACGATCAGCAGCACCGTGGCCGCGCCGAGGGCGAACCCGGCGAGCCCGGTGAGGGGAATCCGCCAGCTTTTCTTTTCCCGTGCCAAGGCTCGTCTACTCCGTGAAGTGGACGGGGGTGCCCGCCCGGACCAGTCCGGCTACGGTCACGGCGTCCCAGTTGGTCAGCCGGACGCAGCCATGGGAGGTCGTCTTGCCGATCGTCTTCGGCTCGGGCGTGCCGTGGATGCCGTAGTGCTCCTTGGAGAGGTCGATCCACACCAGCCCGACGGGATTGTTGGGCCCGGCCGGAATCTTGGCCTTCTCGTCCGAGGGCTTGGCGTCCCAGAAGAGGTTGGGGTTGAAGTTGAAGGTCGGGTTGCGCGAGATGCCGGTGACCTTCCAGTCGCCGATCGGCAGCGGATCGTGCTCGCTGCCCGAGGTGACCGGGGCGTAGTAGAGGAGCTTGCCGCCCTGCTTGACCATCAGGTTGGAGTTGCTCTTCGAGACGTACACCTCGGTGCCCTCCGGCGCCTCCACCTTCTCGCTCTTCTCCGGGATGTGGACCGGCCGGGCGTTGGGGACCAGGATCCGCTCGCCCGCCGCCGCGAACTGCGCCTGGCGGTTGAGGTGCTGGAGGAACTCCGGCGTGGTGTGGAACTTCTCGGCCAGCAGCTCGAGCGGCGAGGAGTAGCCGAGCGCCGGCAGCTTGGCCTTCTCGTCCATGTTCTCGGGGATGTTGTAGAACGGTCCCTTCACGTCGTCGGGCGCGATCACGTAGGCGCCCAGCGCCATGGTGGTGCCGGCCGCGGCCAGCAGCTTCTGCCAGGTCGCGGGGTCCACCTGGCCGGTGGCCGGCAGGCCGTTCGCCGTCTGGAAGGCGGCCAGCGCCTTGCGGGTGTTCGAGCCGCCGCGGCCGTCGATGACGCCCGGCGAGAAGGCCGCCCGGTCGAGCAGGACCTGGAGGTCGCCCATCGACTTCGGATTGGGACCGGAACCCGCAGGAGTCACCGCGGGAGCCGTCGCCGGCGCGGCCGGTTCCTGAGCGGGGGCCTGGGGAAGCGGGGCCGGAGCGGGCTGGCCGGCCGGCGGAGCGGCCTGCCGGGGAGCCGGCTGGGCCTGGGACGGCGGTGGCGCCTGGGGAACCGGCTGCGCGGTCTGCGCGGTCAGCGCCAGCGGCGACAAGAGCAGGAGCATCGAGAGCTTCAGAGACGGTTTGCGCATGTTGATCTCTCCAAGGGGATCCGCAGCTCGCGGACCGCGGCCCCGGAGAATGCAACGGGCGGGCCACCCTCGCGGGGCCTCGCCCTACCGCCGGCTGCTGGCGGTCTTGCCGGACGGATAGATCACCACCCGCCGGTAGGGCTCGTCCCCCTTGCTCTCCGAGGCCAGGCCGTAGCGCTCGACGATCTGGTGCTGGAGGCGGCGCAGGTAGTTGTTCTGCGGCGAGAGCTCGACCGGGTGCCCCTGGTCCAGGGCCGCGTCGATCCCCTCCTCGACCTCGCGCAACGCCTCCTCGTCGCCGGCCTGCGGGTCGGTGACGCCGAAGACCGAGCTGAGGAAGTTCTCCATCTGGACGATGGTGTTGCTGCGCACGACGTAGAAGGGGATGCCCCGGTCGTGGGCGTCGCGGAGCCGCCGCGGCTGGCGCCGTTCCTGGGCCTTCAGGGTCACCACCAGGTCCGCGTCGTCGAGGTCCTCCACGATGTAGGCGGAGACCCGGAACTTGCGCAGGGCGCGCTCGAGCTTCGCCTTGCTGACCGCGTAGGGGAAGATGCGCACGGTCCGGCCGCGCAGCGCCTTGACCGGCGGCTCGGTGGCGGCGGCGAACCCCGCCTCGCCGTCCGGCTCTGCTTCTTCCTTTTCCTCGTCCTCCTCCTCGTCCTCCTCCGGAGCGGCGGCGACGCGGCCGGCCCGCGGCCTGCGGCCGGGACGCTCGAAGCGGTTGCCGCGGTCGTCCTGCCGCGGCCGCTTGGGAGCTTCCGGCCGCTCGGCGCGCTGGATCTGGACGCCGCCTCCCTCGGTGCGGATGCGCAGCTCGGGCCGCGGCGGGACGTCGCGCAGGAACCGGTCCACCACCTCGGCGACATCGTGATGGACGGCGAGGCGGTCCTTGTCCTGGATCTCGATCAGCACCCCGAAGGTCGGCGGCGCCTTGCGCTCCAGCACCGTCTTCTGGGTGCCCCGCCGCCGCGCCTCCTCGTCCGAGAGGGTGACGGCGTGGATGCCGCCCACCAGGTCCGAGAGGGTCGGGTTCTGGAGCAGATTCTCCAGCGTGTTGCCGTGGGCGGTGGCGATGAGCTGCACGCCGCGCTCGGCGATCGTGCGCGCCGCCAGCGCCTCGGCCGTGGCGCCGATCTCGTCGATCACGATCACCTGCGGCATGTGGTTCTCGACCGCCTCGATCATCACCGCGTGCTGCTCGTCCGGCGAGGGGACCTGCATGCGGCGGGCGCGGCCGATGCCGGGGTGGGGCACGTCGCCGTCGCCGGCGATCTCGTTCGAGGTGTCGACCACGATCACCCGCTTGGCGAGATCGTCGGCCAGCACCCGGGCCGCCTCGCGCAGGATGGTCGTCTTGCCCACCCCGGGGCGGCCGAGCAGCAGGATCGACTCCCCGGCCTCGATCACGTCGCGCAGGATGTCCACCGTGCCGAAGACGGCCCGGCCCACCCGGCAGGTGAGGCCGATCACGTCGCCGACCCGGTTACGGATCGCCGAGATGCGGTGGAGGGTGCGCTCGATCCCCGCCCGGTTGTCCTTGCCGAAGCGGCCGATCCGGCTCACCACGTAGGAGATGTCCTCGCGGGTGACCGCCTGGTCGGCAAGGAACTCGCCGCCGTCG
>DASWRX010000191.1:0-2869 GCA_036402955.1 Thermoanaerobaculia bacterium | reverse complement strand
CACCTGGCGGTTCAGCGCCGCCAGGCGTTCGACGATCGGCCGCGGCGTGCCGCGCGGCGCGTACAGCGCGAACCAGCTCTGGATGTTGAAATCCGCCAGCCCGGCCTCGGCCGCGGTGGGGACGTCGGGCATCATTGGGGCGCGGGTGGCATTGGTCAGCAGCATCGGCCGCAGGGCGCCGGACCGGACATGCTGGCCCAGCATCTGGATGCCGTCGAAGAACAGCGGCGTCCGGTTGGCGAGCACGTCCGGCACGGCGGTGGCGGTGCCGCGGAAATGCACCGGCTCCACCGGCGCGCCGGTGCGGGCGCGCCAGATCTCCGTCACCACATGGGTGATGCCGCCGGCCCCGGTGCTGGCATATTTCGTGGTGTCCTTCTGCCGCTTCAGCCAGTCCAGCAGCTCGGCATGGGTGGTGACGCCGAGCTGGGCATTGGCGCAGAACAGGAAGGGCCCGGTGGTCATGGCCGAGACGGGGACCAGGTCCCGCATCGGGTCGAAGCTCATCCGCTCATAGGTGTGCGGGTTGATCACCACTTGGCCGGAATTGGCGACCAGCAGGGTGTGCCCGTCGGCCGGGGCGCGCACCACCGCCTCGGACCCCAGGTTGCCGGCGGCGCCGGGGCGGTTCTCCACCACCACGGGCTGGCCGAGGATCTCCTGGAAGCCCTGCGCGGCGCGGCGGGCGAGGATGTCGGTGGGTCCGCCGGCGGCGAAGCCGACGACCAGGCGGACCGGCCGGTCCGGCCAGGCGCCCTGGCTCCCGCTGCCCTGGGCAAGCGCCGGGACGGCGAGCAGCGGGCTGGTCGCGAGCGCGGCGGTCGCGCCGAGCAGGGCCCGGCGGCGTGGCGAAAACGCGGTCATCTCGTCGTCTCCTCGGCGGTCCAAGGCCGTCCGACGCCCGGGATGGGAGGCGGCCAGCGGTGCTTCACATTAAGCGCAGGGCAGGATTGCGCCCGACGCATGGATCGAGGTGGATCGCGAGTTGCCGCATTTCAAGAAAGTAATGTGTTTCGGACGCGGATTGTATGCCCGCACCAGCCGCGCGGCGCTGGCGGACTGCCGGACCCAGAAAAATAGAGGAGGGTCCAGGGAGGATACTTTCTCCCTGGCCTTGCTGACCTAGCATTACAGTTGCACGGTAGCTGAGGCTGCTTATCTGGTCGTGGATGACAGAGAGCACAGGAGAGAGCGGCGCCTCGATGGAGGCGATGCTGGAATTATGGGCGTCGTCGCTGCGGGATGTGAAGGGTCGGATCCGACCACTGTTCACGCAGGAGCGTGTGGCGGCCTCGGCGGGCCAGTTTCTTGATGGGTTGCTCGGGCCTGAGCGGCGCAAGACCGGTTGGATGCGGGCCGAGGCGGCGGGTGATCCCGGTCCTTGGCGGCAGCAGGCGATCCTCGGTCGCGGTCACTGGGAGGCGGATGCGCTGCGCGACCTGGTGCGCGACTACGCGCTCGAGACGCTGGCCGACGAGAATGCGGTGCTGGTGATCGATGAGACCGGCTTCCTCAAGCAGGGCAAGGCATCGTGTGGCGTTGGGCGGCAGTACACTGGTTCGGCAGGCAAGATCACCAACTGCCAGATCGGGGTCTTCGCAGCTTACGTGTCGCGGCACGGCCACGCCTTTATCGACCGCGCCCTCTATCTGCCGAAAGCCTGGACCGACGACCCTACCCGCCTGGCGGCGGCGCACGTGCCGCCGGAGGTTGGCTTTGCCACCAAGCCGCGGCTGGCCTGCCGCATGGTGGAGCGCGCCATCGCGGCTGGGGTGCCGTTCGCTTGGGTGGCGGCCGACAGCGTCTACGGGGTCGGCGAGGTCGAGATGGCCTTGCGGCGGGCCGGCAAGGGCTATGTGCTCGGCGTCAATGCCACCCACGCCTTCACCTCCTGGATCGGCAAGCCGGCGGTTGCCGGGACCGCCGAGGCCATCGCCCGCGATCTCGATCCGACGGTCTGGCAGCGCCTGTCGGCGGGCGACGGCACCAAGGGGGCACGGCTCTACGACTGGGCCTATCTCGAACTGGCCGACCTTGCGGCTGAGGAGTACCACGCAGGCGGCGCCGGCCTGTGGACCCGTGGCCTGCTGATCCGCCGCCGCATTGCCGATGGGGAATGCGCCTACTTTACCACTTGGTGCCCGGCCGGGACCGGCATCGAGACGCTGGTCGCCGTCGAGGGCCAGCGCTGGGCGATCGAGGACAGTTTCGAGACCGCCAAGACCGAACTCGGGCTCGACCACAATGAAACCCGCTCCTGGCATGGCTGGCACCGCCACGTCTCGCTCGTCACGCTAGCCCTCGCCATGCTGGCGGCGATCCGCCACAAGGCGAACCAGCCGGCGCCCCAAAAAACCCTGCTGCGGCCGATGCGGACACGCAACACCTCATCCGCTGGTCGGTTCAGGAGATCCGCCGCATCGCAACCCGCCTGGCACAACGACGCATCCAACCAGCGCACGTCATCGCCTGGTCACTCTGGCGACGAGCCCATCAAGCCGCCGCACAACGCTCACATCTGAAACGACAAATGCAACTGTAATGCTAAGGGAAGTCGAAACCACCGTCGAGACGCTACGCTTCGCTTACGTCGACTTCGACAACTTCTTCGGCGGCGTCGAGCGGGGCGAGGGCGCCATGGGACAGGAGTACACGGCGCTCGCCGAAGACACACGCCGGACCATACGCGAGGAGGTCCGCCGGGAGGTGGGCGACGCGGGCGGGCCGGTCGCGGTCGAGGTGGAGGTCAGGATCGCCAGCGCGCGGCGCTAAGTAGGTGGCCAAAAAGTCATTGACCAGGTTCCTGAGCCAGTAGTGCTTCGAGGCCATCCCGGCCTTCGGCGCGCCTGCTGGGGCGTCAGTCGCAGCA
>DASWRX010000190.1:0-17694 GCA_036402955.1 Thermoanaerobaculia bacterium | reverse complement strand
GGCAGGCGGATCGGCGGCCGGGTGAGCCTCTACGAGGGTCACGTCGACTGGCGCTGGCGGGGGTTGCAGCTCCGCGCCCTCGGGGTAAGAAGCCGCGTCGGCGACGCGGCCGCCATCGATCGGGCGCTGGGCCTCACGGGCGAGGAGAGCATCGGAACGGCGCAGAGCGGCGCCTACGGGGAGATCGGCTACGACCTCCTGAGCCTCCGCCCGGGCAGCCGGCAGCGGTTGATCCCCTTCGCGCGCTTCGAGGCGTTCGACACCCAGAGCGAGGTTCCGGCAGGCTTCGAGCGCAACCCCGCCAACGACGCCCGCGTTCTCACCCTGGGCTTCAACTACTACCCGATCGACCAACTGGTGGTGAAAGCCGACTTTCTGCGCGTCCGGAACGCGGCCCGGACGGGCCAGAACGAGCTCCAGCTCGGGCTGGGCTACGTCTTTTGAACGCCATGCGCCGGCGGATCCTGAAGCTGACTCTCTGCGTGGGCCTGGCGGCGGTCGCGGTCGGGCCCGCCTTCGGGAAGGTGTTCCTCACCGCCGACGAAGCCCTGCGCCTCGCCTTCCGGGACTGCGCCGTCGAGCGCCGGACGGTCTTCCTGACCGCCGCGCAACGGGCTCGCGTCCAGCAACTCGCGGGGGGCGAGATCAAGAGCGCGCTGGTCAATCCGTACCATGCCACCTGCAACGGCAAGGACGGCGGCACGGCCTACTTCGACACTCACGTCGTGCGGACCCTGCCCGAGACGCTGATGGTGCTGGTCGATCCGCAGGGCAAGGTAGCGCGGGTCGAGGTGCTGGCCTTCGCCGAGCCCGAGGACTACCTGCCCCCCGGCCGGTGGTACGGCCAGTTCGCGGGCCAGGAGCTGAGCGCCGGGCTGGCGCTGGGACACCACATCCGCAGCGTCACCGGAGCCTCGCTGACCGCCCGCGCCACTACCGACGCGGTCCGCCGCGTGCTGGCCCTGCATCAGGTGATCGCTGGCGGCGGCAAGCCATGAGCCGCTTCGAGGCCTGGATGCTCCACGTCGCCAACCTCCTGGTGGGAGGGACGGGGCTGGTCTATGCCTGGATGCGCTACGCGGTCGAGCCGGCCGATCCCTACGCCGTGGTCAACCACCCGCTCCAGCCGCTGGTGCAGCACCTGCACATCCTGGTCGCTCCCCTGCTGATCTTCGCCGCCGGCCTGATCTGGCGGCGGCACGTCTGGCCGCGGTGGCGGCTGGGGACGGCGGAGCGCCGGCGCAGCGGCGTCTCGCTGGTCTACCTGCTGGTGCCGATGATCGTCTCCGGCTCGCTGATCCAGACCGCGGTGGACGACCGCTGGCGCAAGGCCTGGGTCGGCGTCCACCTCGCGACCTCGGGACTCTGGCTGCTCGGCTACCTGACGCACCAGGCGGCGAGCTACTTGGCCGATCCCTCGCGGCTGAGAGCGGACCAGCGGTAGTCCACCAGCAGGGGCTCGCCGGCGCCGCTCCCCACGAACCAGAGCACCGAGGGGCGCGGGCTGAGCGAGCCGAGGCGCATCTGCCCCGCGCGGGAACCGCTGATCAGCATCGTGGTGGCGAGCCCCTGGGCGTCGACGGCCAGCTCCGTCGACGCGGCCGCCGCCACCACGCCCTGCGCGGGCTTGCCCGTCCGCTGATTGAGGTAGGAGGACGACGTGCCCTGGAGCGGATGATCGGTCATGGCGGCGATCGCCAGCGAGCGGTCGCGCAGATAGACCTCGCCGGCCGGCGCCTCCAGGCCGGGGACCTGGGGCAGCGTCACCGGCCACCCCTTTCCCGCCGGGCCCGGTCCGAAGCCGCGATGGACCGGACCGACGCGGACGAAGCCGTTGCCCGCTTTCCGCTGCCGCAGGGTCTCGACCGCGCGGTCCACGGCGGCGCCTTCCGCGAACCCCACGAGCTCGAGGCCGCCGCCCTCCGCGAGCGCGGCCGTTCCACGCTGCGGGTCGAGCGTCAGCCGGTCGCAGCCGGCGCGGCTCGCGGCCTGCTCCACGAGCTCGGACGAAGGGGCCTCCGAGGCTCCCGCGACGGCGTGCAATCCCCACGCCGCGTAGAGATCGCGGCCGAGCGGGCCGTGCGTCCCGCCTGACCACTGGCAGAAGTTGAGGGCGCGGAGCAGCGCCAGCAGGAGGCGGGGATCGACCGGTTGGGGTCCCCGGCCGGCCGCGGCGTTCAGGGCCGCAAGGCCAGGTCCGGTCAGGCGCTCGACGGCGGCGACCTCGGCCAGGGCCTGCTGGATCGCCGCCCGGGCGGCCTCCCCGGAGAGGTCGCGGACCTCGATTTCGACCGGCTGACCGAAGGCTTTCCCCGTCAGGCGGAGGGGAGCGGCGACCGGCGGCGCCGGCGGCGGGGACGCCGGAGCTCCGAGGAGCAGCGCGAGCAGCAGGGGGAGCATAGGGGGATCATAGCGGCTTCGCCGCATCCCCGGAGCCTTCGGGCTGGGCGACGAAGCACTCCAGGACGGCGCGGAAGGCGGTCCTCAGCTCGGCTCCGTCGTAGTGGGCCGGATAGCTCCCCCGCTCGGACAGGAGCTGGTCGCGCAACAGTCCCTCGAAGGCGCCGATCAGGGCCGACCGCACCGCCTCCGGGTGAAGGTCCCGCTGCAGCAGCCCCTGTTCCGCCATCTCGCGCAGGATGCCGTCGATCACCGCCAGCACCTGCCGGAAGCCGCGGGTCATCAGCACCATGTGGCCGTGCTTGCGGATGCGGCGCCCCTCGAGGAGCATGAGGGTCCGGATCTGCTTGTCGCCCTCGAGGGCCGCGATCATCATCTCCGTCAGTGCCCGCAGCCGCTCCAGGGGAGGAGCCGGCCGCTCGTGCACGTGCTCGACCCCCTGCGCCATCCGCCGCCAGGCCTGGTCGAAGATCCCCTCCAGCAGCCCCTCTTTGCTGCCGAAGTGCTTGATGAGCTGCGACTCGCTGGTTCCCGCCCGGCGGGCGATCGCGGAGGTCGTGGTGTTCTCGTATCCGTCCTCGGCGAACAGCTCGCGGCCGGCCTGCAGGATGCGATCGCGGGAGGAGAGCTCCGCGGCCGTCTCTCCTGCCGGGGTAGGAAATTGAGGCTTCCTCATAAGCTAAATCTATCCTAGTACGCTCCTGGGGACCAGGTAACAGTGGTAGCACCACTATTGACTTGGAGATCGAAGGGGACCCATACTGAGGGTGAAAAAACAAAGATCCCCTCGGGTGCGCTCAAGCTTTCAACGGCTCGGGCGCACCACTTTTTTGCCTGTCGACGGGCTTAGAAGTTGATGTATTCGAGCTCCGGCTGGAAGGCCGGCCCTGCCGTCTCCGTCCCGCGGAGCGGCGGCGCTTTGAGCTGCAGGACGAGATAGGCGCCGAACACGGCGGCGAACATCCGGTAGCGGGCGCGGAATCCCTGGACTAAGCCGCGCTTCTTCTCTTTGACCAAGTGCTTCAGGTTGTACATCACGGTCGTGGTGGTGCGGCAGCCGAGCTGACGGCAGGCCCAGTTGAGGCCGGTCTCGACGGCGAACCCCTCGAGATGGCTGTCCGGCACCGCCTCGAAGATCTTCCGCCGCAGGCAGCGGATACCCGACAGCAGCGGCCCGGTGTGGTCCTGGATAGCGTTGATCGCCCGGCCGCGGTGGCGGATGCCGACGTTCATGTCCGAGCGGCCGGAGAGGACCGGCTCGATCAGCCGGTTCAGGAGATCGACCGTCAGGTTCAGGATGTCGCCGTCCACGAAGAGCAGGATCCCGGCGTCGGTGTGGGCGACGCCGATCGCCATCGCCCTCCCCTTGCCCTGGTTCTGGCGCAGATGGATCGTCCGCAGGCCCAGCGAGCGGGCGATCTCGACCGTGCCGTCGGTCGAGCCGTCGGAGACCACGAGAACCTCGTCGACGGACGGGGTCGCCTGCAGCACCGAGAGGACCTCGAGGAGAGTCGCCTCTTCGTTGTAAGCCGGTACGATGGCGGCGACGCGAAGGTCTCCTCTCATCTCAGCCCTCCCCTGGAAACGTCAACTGCAAGAACGCGGCCGCTGCTTCGGCCTTCGAAAGGATAACGAATCCATCACGATCCGGCGAGCGGGGCGCCGACCGCCCAGGGAGGCGGGACGGGGCTCGCCAGGGCTCCGGGGAGCATCTCCCCCTCCGCGACCACCCGCGCGTCGCCGGCGAGCGACCAGCGGCCGGTGGAGAGATCGCCGTCCACCTCCAACTGGAAGCCCCCCTGGGTCGTGACGTGCAGCGGCAGCCGGGCCCCGCCCGTCGCGAGACCGACGGCCGCGCCGGCCAGCACGCCGGTGCCGCAGGAGAGGGTCTCGTCCTCGACGCCCCGCTCGTACGTCCGGATTTCCATACGATGGGTTTCGGGAAAACGAACGAAGTTGACGTTGGTGCCGGCGGGCTCGAAGGCGGGATGGTAACGGATCGCGCGGCCCAGCTCGCGGACGGGAGCGTTCGCCAGCCCCTCGGGCCAGGGGAGCACGAAATGGGGAACGCCGACGAGGATGCGGAAGCCGGCGGTCGCCGTGTCGCCGCTCGCGAGGGGAATCTCCAGCGACAAGGGCCGAGGCTCCTCGGCGGGAACGGGCAGGTCGATCGCGACGCGTCCCGCGTCCAGCCGCCGGGCCGAGAAGGTGCCCGCCCCCGTGCGCACCCGGACCTCCCCCTCCGCCCATCCGAGATGGAAGGCGAGCTGGGCGGCGCAGCGGGTACCGTTGAGGCAGAGGTTGGCGGGGAAGCCGTCGGCGTTGAAGTAGTCCATGGTGGCGGTCGCCGGGCCGCCGCGCCGGAGGACGAACAGGCCGTCGGCTCCCAGCGAGACGCCGCGCCGGCACCAGGCGCGGATCGTCCCTGGGGGCGGCACCTGCGAGGGCTCCGCCAGGGCCAGAAAGTCGTTGCCGCTGCCGGAGACCTTGTGGAAACGGGTCATGGAACGTTGGCCCGGACCTCGCCCCCGGGCGCGCTCTCGTTGCCGGCCTGGTCGATCGCCGTGACGCGGTAGGTGTAGGTCTGGCCGCGGGCGACGCTGGTGTCGATGAGCTCGGCCGGCACCACCGGCTGCTGCGTGATGCGCTGGAACGGCCCCGTCTCCCCCGCGCGCCGGTAGACGATGTAGCCGGCGAGGTCGTCCGCCTCGCTGGGACGCCAGACCAGCCTTACCCGGCCGGCCTCGGCCAGGGCCACCAGCTCGGTCGGCGGCGGCGGCGCGAAGCGATCGATGTAGTGCACCTCGTGCTCGCTGCCGATGCCGCTCTCGATGACCGGCTGCTGCTGGCCGAGGGCGGTCACCGAGTAGATGTAGCTCTGGCCGAAGCGGGCGGTCTTGTCCAGCCAGCTCTTCTCCTGCGCTCCAGAGGTGTGAACCGGCCTGCCGTTGCTGCGCTCCTGGGCGGCGCGGCGGTAGACGTTGTATCCGGCCGCGGCCCCGGGGACGGGCGACCACTCGACCAGGATGCCGTCCGCGCGTGGGGTGACCGTGACGTGCTCCGGCGCCGCCGGAGGCGGCTTGGGCACCACGGCGGCGATGTTCGAGAGATCCGACTTGTTCCCCTCCTTGCCGTAGGTGCGCACGGCGTAGTAGCTCGCCAGCGGCACCGGCTGAGGCGTCGCGGTCGCCGGAGGTGTCGTCGGCGTGGGCTTGGGCGCCGGGCCGGTGGGCGCCGGCGGGGTGATCGTCGTCGGCGGCAGCGGCAGGGAGATCTCGATCTGGCTGCCGGAGGTGGCCGCGGCCAGGTCGGCGCCCGTGATCTTCTGGACCGGCTTCGCCACGCCGTTGAAGTCGCGCGGATCGATCGGGCCGGCCTTGCCGTCCGGCGCCGGCCGCGAGGTCGAGAAGATCTCGACCGCCGAGATCCCCTGGAGAGCGGTGCCGGCCGGCGTGACCTGGGGATAGCTGAGGGTCATCCGCAGCCGGGGCCCCTGCTGCTCCACCGCGAGGTCCTTGGTCGGCGCCGGGACGGCCCGCAACGGCGGCAGCGGCGGCCCCTGCTTGCCGCAGCCGAGCGCCGCGGCCAGCAGGACGGCCGTCATGGGAACGAGAAGGATCCGGCCCGCGGGGCTAGAGGACATAGCGCGAGAGATCCTGGTTCTGGACGATGCCGGAGAGCACCCGGCGCACGTATTCGCCGTCCACCGCGACGGTGACCCCCGACATGTCCGGGGCCTCGAAGGAGACCTCGTCGAGCAGCCGCTCCATCAGCGTCGAGAGGCGGCGCGCGCCGATGTTCTCCGTCGAGGAGTTGACCTCGACGGCCAAGCGGGCGATCTCGGCCACCGAGTCCGCCCCGAACTCGACCGTCACGCCCTCGGTCGAGAGCAGGGCCGAGTACTGCTTGGTCAGCGCCGTCTCGGGCTCGGTGAGGATGCGCACGAAGTCCTGCTCGGTCAGCGCGTCGAGCTCCACCCGGATGGGGAAGCGGCCCTGGAGCTCGGGGATCAGGTCCGAGGGCTTGCTGACGTGGAAGGCGCCGGCGGCGATGAACAGGATGTGGTCCGTCTTCACCATGCCGTGTTTGGTCGAGACGTTGGTCCCCTCGACGATCGGCAGCAGGTCGCGCTGCACCCCCTCGCGCGAGATGTCGGGGCCGCGGCCCCCCTCGCGGCCGGCGATCTTGTCGATCTCGTCGAGAAAGATCAGCCCGCCCTGCTCGACGCGCTCGCGCGCCTCGCGGGAGACCACGCTGCGGTCGATCAGCTTCTCGGACTCCTGCTGCTGGAGGATCTCGCGCGCCTCGGCCACCGTGACCTGCTGCTTCTTCTTGCGGCCGAAGAGCCCGGGGAGCATCTCCTTGATGTTGATCCCCACCTCCTCCACCCCCTGCGGGGTGAACATCTCGAGGCTGGGCGAGGAGTTCTCATCCACCTCGATCTCCACCCGGCGGTTGTCGAGGGCGCCGGCGCGGAGCTTGTCGCGGAACTTCTCGCGCGTGGCGGCGAGCTCGTCCTCGCTGGTCTCCTCGTCGCGCAGGTAGGCGTTGATCGGCCGCGGCGGCACCAGGAGCTGGAGCAGGCGGTCCTCGGCGCGCGCCAGGGCGGCCTCGCGCACCGCCTCGCGCTTCTCCTCCCGGACCATGGTGACGGCGATCTCCACCAGGTCGCGCACCATCGACTCGACGTCGCGGCCGACGTAGCCCACCTCGGTGAACTTGCTGGCCTCGACCTTGAGGAACGGGGCGCGGGCGAGGCGCGCCAGCCGCCGGGCGATCTCGGTCTTGCCGACGCCCGTGGGGCCGATCATCAGGATGTTCTTGGGCGCGATGTCCTCGGCGAGCTCCGACGGGAGCTGCTGGCGGCGCCAGCGGTTGCGCAGGGCGATCGCCACGGCGCGCTTCGCCTGGTGCTGCCCGACGACGTACTTGTCGAGCTCGGCGACGATCTGCCGCGGCGTCATATTCTCGATCGCGAGGCTCGCTGCGGCCTCGCCGGCGATCTGAAGGGTCATGGCGTCTCTCAGAGCTCCTCGATCGTCAAGCGATCGTTGGTGAAAATGCAGATCTCGGAGGCGATCTTCATCGCCTCCCGCACCACGTCGTGGGCCGGCATCGCGGTGTGCCGGAGCAGGGCGCGGGCGGCGGACAGCGCGTAGTTGGCTCCCGAGCCGATGGCGAGGATGGGCTCGTCCTCGTCCGGCTGCATCAGCTCGCCGGCGCCCGAGACGAAGAAGCTCTTGTCCTTGTCGGTAACGATGATCATCGCCTGGAGCTGGCGCATCGCGCGGTCGGTCCGCCAGTCCTTGGCGAGCTCGACGACCGACCGCTCCAGGTTCCCGTTGAACTCCTCGAGCTTCTCTTCGAGGCGGCCGAACAGGGCCAGAGCGTCCGCCCCTCCCCCCGCGAACCCCACCAGCACCTTGCCGCCCTTGCCGGCGCGCCGGACCTTGCGCGCGCCATCCTTGACGATGGTGCTCTGATTCATCGTAACCTGCCCGTCGCTCGCCATGCACACCTTGCCGTCGCGGCGCACCAGCAGGACCGTGGTCGAATTGAACGTGTCCATGGGGACGGGATTGTACACCGCTGGGCCCCATCACCCTCGCCGCGCCCGCGGATGGGCGCCGCGGTAGACCGCGAGCAGCCGGTCGACCTCCAGATGAGTGTACCGCTGCGTGGTGGAGAGCGAGCTGTGCCCCAGCAACTCCTGGATCGCCCGCAGGTCGGCCCCATTCTCCAGCAGGTGGGTGGCGAAGGTGTGCCGCAGGGTGTGGGGATGGACCCCCCGGGCCACCGCGGCGGCCTCCACCCACTTGTCGATCACCCGCCGCACCGAGCGGTCGGTCAGCCGGCTTCCCCGGTGGTTGAGGAAGACCGGCGCCGCGTCATCGTTCGCATCGCGGACCGTCTCCCAGGCGTCCAGCCACCGTCGCAGCGCCTCCGCCGCCGGCCGTCCGAAGGGGACCATCCGCTCCTTGCTCCCCTTGCCCATCACCCGCACCACCCGGGCCGAGAGGTCGACGTCGGTCCAGTCCAGCCCCACCAGCTCCGAGACGCGCAGCCCCGCGGCGTAGAGCAGCTCCAGGATCGCCCGGTCGCGCCGCACCAGCGGCTCGTCCCCTTCCGGGGCCTCGATCAGGCTCTCCACCTCGCCCGGCCGCAGATGGCGGGGGAGGATCGTCGGCGCCTTCGGCGTCCGCACCGCCTGGGCCGGGTTGGCCTCCAGGATCCCCTCGCGGCAGGCGAAGCGGAAGAGGCTGCGCACCGCCGAGAGCGCCCGCCCCTGGCTGCGCTTGCCGAGTCCCTGCCGGGTGAGCGCCGCCAGGAAGGAACGCACCGCGAGCGCGTCCACCTCCCGCGGCCGGATCTCGTCCGGCTCCTTGCCCAGGAAGTCCCGGGAGAGGAACTCGTGGAAGGTCACGAGGTCGTGCTCGTAGGCGCGCAGGGTCTGGGGGGAGAGCTGGCGCTCGCCCTGGAGATGCTCGAGATATCGATGGATCAGGCGGCGCACCGAACCCTCACTCCGTTCCGCTCCGCCCAGGCGGCGAGGTCCGCGTGGGCCCGCTCGACGTAGGCGGCCCGGCGGTCCCCCTTGCGCACCCGCTCGGGCAGCTCCTCGAAGAGGCCGTAATTGATGTTGGCCGGCTGGAAATGCTTCGGGTCCGACGCGGTGAGATGCCGGGCGAGCGCTCCCAGGGCCGTGGTGGCGGGGAAGGGCTCGAGCTCGTGGCCGCCGTGCTCCGCGGCCATGTAGAGGGCGATCGCGAGGCCCGTGGCCGCCGATTCGAGGTACCCCTCCACCCCGGTGATCTGCCCGGCGAGGCGCACCCGCGGCTCCGACTTCACCCGGTAGCGCGGGTCGAGGTGGGTGGGGGCGTTGATGAAGGTGTTGCGGTGGATCTGCCCGAAGCGCACGAACCTCGCGCTCTCCAGCCCGGGGATCATCCGCAGCACCCGGTCCTGCTCCCCCCACTTCATGCGTGACTGGAAACCCACCAGGTTGAACTGGCTCTTGGCCAGGTTCTCCTGCCGGAGCTGGACGACCGCCCAGGGGCGCCGGCCGTCCGGCGTCCGCAGGCCCACCGGCTTCATCGGACCGTAGCGCAGGGTGTCCACCCCGCGCCGGGCGAGCTCCTCGATCGGCAGGCACCCCTCGAAGAAGATCGCCTTCTCGAACTCGTGCGGCACCGAGACCTCGGCCGCCGTGACCGCGGCGTGGAAGGCGAGGTACTCCTCCGGATTCATCGGCGCGTTGAGGTAGTCCTCCCCGTCCCCCTTGCCGTAGCGCGACTGCCAGAAGAGCTTCTCCATATCGAGGCTCTCCGCCTCCACGATGGGGGCGATGGCGTCGTAGAAATAGAGATACTCGCTGCCGAGGAGCCCCTGGAGCCGTGCCGACATCGCCTCCGAGGTGAGGGGGCCGGTGGCGATCACCACGTCGCCCGCCGGGATCTCCAGGACCTCCTCGCGCCGCAGCTCGATCCGCGGATGGCCGGCGATCGCCGCCGTCACCAGGGCCGCGAAGCGGTCGCGGTCGAGGGCGAGGGCGCTGCCGGCCGGCACGGCGGCCTCCCGGGCCTTGCCGATGATCAGCGAGCCGAAGGTCTCCATCTCCCGCTTGAGCAGCCCGGCGGCATGGAGCGGGTCGTCGCTGCGCAGCGAGTTGCTGCACACCAGCTCCGCCAAGTCCCCAGACTTGTGGGCGGGCGTCCCTCGCACCGGCCGCATCTCGTGGAGCGCCACCTCGACCCCCCGTTCCGCGAGCTGCCAGGCGCACTCCGCTCCGGCGAGACCGCCGCCGATGACGTGGACGGGTGAGGACATGTAGGGGATTATAGGGGCCGCGTCCTACTTGCGGTCCCGCCGTCCCCATACCAGCAGCGCCGGCAACAGGGTGATCGCCGCGAGGCAGCTCAGGGTGACGCCGAAGGTGGAGGCGTAACCGATCGAGCGCAGGCCGGGATAGTGGGAGAGGGCGAAGGAACCGAAGCCGATGATGCAGGTCAGCGCGGCCATCACCACCGCCCGGCCGGTCTCCGGCGCTCCGGTAGCGAAGCCGGCCGGGTTCTCCAGGTAGCGCTGCAGCATGTAGACCGCATAGTCGGTCGCCACGCCCACCAGGAACAGCCCCACGTAGACGTTGATGTAGTTGAGCTGGAGCCCGAGCAGCGACATCAGCCCCAGCATGCCGAGCGCGCCCGCCAGGAAGGGCACGAAGAGCAGGCCGGCCCGCTTCAGCGAGCGGTAGGCGAGCGCGAACACCGCATAGACGAGGGCGAATCCGAGCAGGGTCGAGCGGGCGGCGTCCTGACGCACGATGGCGCGCAGGGCGGCCGTCAGGCGGTTGACGCCGGTGAGGATCGCGCCCTGCCGGTCCGCCAGGGCGATCAGGTCCCGCGGCACGGTGCGCCGCCAAGTGCCCCCCTTGGCATAGAGGTAGATCACCGACATGTAACCCTCGTTCGTCCGCTTGAGGAAGCGGCCCATCAGGGCGGCGAGACGCGGATCGTGGATGTCCCCCGGCCCCACCGGCCCCGGCGGCGCGAGGGCCTGGCTGAAGAGGCGCAGGTAGCCGTCATAGGCCCCCGGGCGGAAGCCGTTCGCGGCCAGGTCCCGGTTGAAGGTGGCAATGATCCGCTCGGCGGAGAAGACGTCGTTGCGTCCCGCCCGCAGGCGCGCCAGCACCACCTCCTG
The DNA here is from genome assembly GCA_036402955.1 of Thermoanaerobaculia bacterium. Taxonomy (GTDB): domain Bacteria; phylum Acidobacteriota; class Thermoanaerobaculia; order Multivoradales; family UBA5704; genus DATARR01. Next base: position 6,597 of record DASWRX010000190.1, on the reverse strand, counting down.
CTGTGACGGGGGAGGCAGGAAGGTGGTGATCGACTGGAACGAGGCGAGCGGCCCGTGGGCGACCTCGGCGCTCAGCGCCCGCGCCGCGCTCTGCGTCTTCTCCAGGGCGGTCTCCAGGTCCTTGCCCTCGACCACGTACATCATGTAGCCGAACGACTGGCCGAACTTCTGCGTCACCAGCGTCTGGTAGATCACCCCCTGGTTTCCCTTGGCGCGCAGGTTGTCGATGTTGTCGCTGAACTGGAGCCCCGGGATCAGGGCCAGGCAGACCACCACGATCACGCCCCAAGCGAGCACCGTCGCCCGCGGCCGGGCGAGCGCCAGGCGGACGAGGCGGTCCGAGCCGAAGGAGCGCAGGGTCCGCCGCCGGCCGCCGCCGTGGTCGGTCGCCAGCAGCAGGGCCGGCAGCAGGAACAGCACGCAGACGAGGAAGATCAGGATTCCCGTGCCGGTGAGCACCCCCAGCTCGCTCATCCCCCGGAACTCGGTGAAGAGATAGGAGTAGAAGGTCGCCGCCGTGGTCAGCGCCGCGAAGAAGACCCCGTAGAGGGTCGAGCGGTAGGCGCCGCGGATCGCCGCCGCCGGCTCGACCCCGCGGTCCCGCTCGTCCCCGTAACGCCCATAGAGCACGGTGATGAAGTCGACCCCGAGCCCCGCCACCAGGGCACCGAAGGCGGCGCTCGACGAGGAGAGCTGGCCGAACAGGAGGCCGGCGAGGCCGAAGGTTCCCACGATCGCCAGCACCATCGGGACGCCGGCATAGAGCAGCGCGGCGGGGCGGCGGAAGGCATAAACGAAGAGGGCGAGCACCCCGACGCAGGAGAAGACGACGTTGGAGATCACGTCCTTCTGGATCAGCTCGGCGTCATAGAGAGAGATCGCGTAGCCGCCGGTATAGCCGATCGTGGGGAAGGGCGCGCCGCTCCCCTGGCGGCGGAATTCGGCCAGGGCGTCGCGCTCGATCCGCCGGGCCTGCGCCATGAAGCGGTGGCCGAACGGGATGTCCTGGGCCGGCCGGCGCGGAGCCACCAGGATCAGCAGCGTCGAGCGGTCGGCCGAAAGGAAGTAGCCGCTCGACGCGTCGAGCCGGAAGCCGCCGCCGGCCGCCTTGAACTTGTCGAGGAAGATGGGCAGCAGGTGGAACGGGTCGTTCTGCACCAGCTCGCGGGTGGCGATCCCCTGCGGCGTGCGCAGGGTGCGCCGGTTCTCGGCCACCGACTGCCCGATCCGCTCGTCGGAGAGCGCCGCGGCCACCCGGTCCAGCTCGTCGGGCCTGAGGAGCAGCAGGGCCCGCGGCAGGATCTCGTCCACCATCTCCAGCGGGTTCGGCAGCCGGTACTGCACGTCCGCCACCGTGGGCAGCGCCCGGTACCGGCGCGCCAGGGAGTCGATGAGCATCTCATAGTCGTCCACCTGCCGGCCCGGAGGGATCTGGAGGACGACGATGTGCTGGTCGAGCGTGCCCATCTTCCGCACGACCTCTTTGAACTCGTTGACCTCGCGGTCGTTCTGGGGCACCAGGGAGAGGATGTCCGGATTGAATCGCAGGCGCGAGGCGGCGAGCAGCGAGAGGAGGGCGAGCGCCGCGGCCCCCCAGAAGATCGCCCGCCGACGGGACACCGCGAGCCGGGTGAGCGCGTCCGCGATGCGGTCGATCAAGCGGGAATCTCCAGATCATGGTCGATGGGCGAAGTCATGGCGGAGGGGGGAGTATACCGTCCGCGACGGAACGGCAAAGACGAAAGGGACATCAGGGACGTCAGGGACGAGGAGGCCCCATCCGGGCCTGCTGTCTCTGCTGTCCCTTTCGTCCCCTATGGCTTTCCTAAGAGACAACCGGCAGCACCGCCGGCTCCACGCTCGCGTCGCCCTCGAGGATCTCGGCGTAGAACCGCTCGCGCACGCCGTCGGCGTTCATCTGGCACATCGGCACCATCTTCCCGTGATGGGGGAGGCGGAAGACGCAGGCGGCGAGCCGGTCCCGGCCGATCGGGGTGTTCAGCTCCTGGGGGCTCATGAAGTGGTGGCTGGTGAGGGTGAGACCGTCGATCCGCAGCCGGCCGCGCAGGCCGTCGGCGAGCATGCGGGCGAGCGAGAGGCCGGCCTCGGCGCGCGACCGGGCGTCGATCCAGCGGCGCGCCCGGCCGAGCATCCAGCCCGGCGCGGTGCGGACCATGCCGAGGAAGCGGGCCGCCTTCTCGAGCGGGCGGTCGTCCCGGAAGGCCACGCCGCCCAGACCCAGCTCGAAGAACTCCCGCATCACCGCCACGTCCTCGGGCGCGTCCCGGATGCCCCGGAAGAGCCGCGGCTCCTCGCCCGGGCGCTCCAGCGCGAGCAGCGGCACGAAGCGCGTGCACTCGGTGTGGCCGAAGTGCATGGGGCCGGCCCCCTCGAGAGGGAGCCCGAACTCGGCCGTGGCGCGGCCGATCTCAGTCCACAGGTCGGTGGCGGTCACCCCCCGCTGGCTGCGGCGGGTCCGCCCCACCTGGGCGAGCGGCTGGAAGCTCACCAGGCCGAAGGCGTCGCGGTTGCGCACCAGCCAGCGCACCACGTCGGCGATCTGGGGGAGGTTGTCCTGGGTGACGGTGAGGGTCATGGCGGCGCGCAGCGGCCGGCCGGTCTGCCGGCGCGCCGCGCGGACCATCGCCGCGAGCTCGTCGCGCAATGGCATCAGCTCCAGCTCCGACTTCGGCGCCTTGTAGCCGTCGCGCCCGCGCTGGGTGATGTCGACGTGGATGGAGATCTCGGTGAGCTCCCCCTCCGTCATCAGCCGCTCGAGCAGGCCCGGCCGGCGGCGGAGGTTGTCGCCGTGGGTCATCACCATGGGGACGATGCCGATCGACCGCGCGTAGCGGAGGATCTCCGTCAGCTCCTCGACCGGGCGCAGCGTCACCTCGCCGTCGGTGATCTGGACGTTGCTCTTCGGCCCCAGCCAGCGGCGCAACTCGTCGAGCTGCCGCAGCACGGCCGCCGTCGGCAGCGCGGGGATGTGGTTCGCCTCGTGGCCGAGGTAGCAGCCGGTGCAGGCGAAGTCGCAGCGGGGCTGGATGCCGATCGTGGCGCCGCACCCGGTCGCCTTCTGCCCCAGCCCCTGGCCGGGGAGCCGGAGGGCGGGATCGAGCTCCGCCCAGCGCTCCGCGAGCAATCCCCGCTTCTCGGCCGTGGCCGGATCGCGGAACAGATCCCACGCCACCTTGAGCGATCTCGGCTCACCGATCATCCGATCCCTCCCATGCCGCGAAACCGCGAAACTATTTCGAGGCGTCGTTCAGCTTCCAGTCATAGTCGTCGAACTCGAGGTTGACCTGGTTGCCGGCCTTCTCGATCTGCGCCCGCTTGTCCGAGGTGACGTAGCGGGTGAGGAAGGCGACGCGGCCGCCTCCCCACTTCTCGAAGTCGTCCTTGAACCAGTCCATGATCTTGGTGATATGCAAATTCAGTTCCCCGCCGTTTCTGGCGACCCGGACGCCATGGGGGCCGTTGAGGAACTTCCGCGCCTGGTCGTCGAGCTGGTTGGAGACCTCGGAGCCGGTGTACGGCTCGGTGCGGATCGGCGGGCAGCTCTTGGCGGCGCAATTGATGGCGAAGTGGATGCGCGGGTCCTTGAACGCCTCGCGGATCTTGGTGTCCTCGACGTCCTGGAGGCCCATCGGCCCCTTCTTCGTCAGCACGTGATCCTTCTTGAAGACGTTGAGCCGGATGATGGGGTCGGTCGAGATGTCGCGGATCGAGGCCACCGGGTAGTGCTCGACCACGACGTTGACCACCGAGATGTTGTAGAGGTTGATCCAGTAGGCGAGCTGGTCGTTGCGCGACAGCGCGGCGACGTCCACCTGCGCCATCTGGCGGCGCAGTTCGTCGAGGGTCTTCTTGTCGTTGGCCTTGAGGGCCTTGTAGTTCATCCCTTGAGCCGGATCGTAATACTTGGTCAGCAGCTCCCCCCAGAGCTTGTAGTCCGGGGGCGCCGCCGCGGCGGGCAGGGCAACGGCCGCGAGGAGCAGGCCGAACAGCGCGCAGGTCGTCTTCATGTTCATACCCTTGTCTACGGAGAGACCGGTGGGACGGATGATCCCGTCTCCCGGAGAGGCACCGGCGGCAGGGCCCCGGCGGCCACCGGCGGCAGGATCCGCAGGTGCCGCAGGTAGGCCCGGTAGGTCCACAGGGGGACGATGCGCAGGCAGTCGAGCAACTCCCCCGTCATCTTCAGATGGGAAGGGAACCCCCGCCGCCACCCCTGCTTCTCGATCTTCGAGCGGTGCCGGAGACCGGCGAGCACCCGGATCGTGCTCGGCAGGGCGCCGCGGGCGATCACCTCGTTGATCATGATCTCGATCTGGAAACCGTTGCGCTTCGCCTCCGGCACGGCCGCGAAGACCTCCCGCGGCAGCGCCCGCAGGCCGGTGATGGGCGGCAGGCGCAGAAAAAGAGGGTTGCGGAAAGCTCCATAGTCCACGATACCGCAGGAGAGCGATGCCTGGCCGGCGATCACCGGCTCAGCCAGTCCCTCCAAGTGGGCCGGCCGGACGCCGGCGATGTCGGCGTCGAAGAAGACCAGGACGCCGGCCTCGCAGGCCTCGACCCCGCGGGCGAGCGCCCGGGCCTTGCTCCCCGGCTCGCCCGGGGCGGCGGCCCGGACCACCGTGGCCCCGGCCGCCGCGGCGGCCGCCGCCGTCCGGTCCGACGAGCCGTCGTCCACGACGACGACCTGCCCCACGCCTGAAGCCGCCCGGGCCGCGCGCACCACCCCGGCGACCGTCGACTCCTCGTCGCGGGCGGGGATCACCACATCGTAAGACTCCACGGAGGTATGGTAGCGCACTGACCGATTCACTCATCGATGGCAATGCCGTATGATGGCAGGCGTATCGATGGAGGTTTGGAATGCCAACCGTAACCGTGTCTCCAAAGTTCCAGATCGTCATTCCGCTGGAGGTTCGGGAAGCGTTAGCCCTTCGCCCGGGTGAAAAGCTTCAAGTCTTCCAATACGACAATCGCATTGAGCTGGTCCCCGTTCGTCCCATCCAGGAGATGCGCGGGTTTCTCCGCGGGATCGACACGACGGTGGACCGAGACCCGGATCGCCTGTGAACGTGGTCGATTCCAGTGGATGGCTCGAATACCTGGCGGACGCGCCAGGAGCGGATTTCTTTGCTCCGGCCATTGAAAACACGGAGGAGTTGCTGGTTCCCACGATCTGCCTGCTGGAGGTCGCGAGGAACATTTTCCGCCAACGCGGGGAGGACATGGCCCTCCAGGCGCTCGCGTTGATGCAGCAGGCGCGGGTCGTCCACCTCGTGCCGGAGGTCATCCGGCTGGCCGCCCGTTTCGGGATGGAGCATCGCCTGCCCTTGGCGGACAGCGTGGTCTTCGCGACCGGGCGGCTCCATGGAGCGCTCGTCTGGACTCAGGACTCGGATTTCAAAGGCCTGGAAGGCGTTCGTTACACTCCCAAAGTGACCTGAGGTGGAATTGGAGCCTGCGGAGAGCTTGAGACGCCTCCCGCCAGGCTTGCGGCGTCTTGGCCGAGCTTGCCGCGAGCCGAGCCAGGCTCGCGGCGCTCCGGCGAGGCTTGGCGCCTGTCGTCTCAACATTGAGAGAGCCCGCCGCAAGCCTGCGGCGTCTCCGTCAGGCCTGAAGCGTCACGGATCGGGGTTGGCGCGGCCCGTCCCGGACTCGCGCCGGTCCGCTCAAGCTCGCGGCGAGGCGCCGCAAGCTGCAGGCGCCGGAATCCAACTAGGAATGATGCGTCTCAAGGCTGGCCGGGATCGCTCGAGGATCGAACGCCGCGCCTCGAGGTTGGACGCCACGCCGCAAGCCTGGGGCATGGCGCCGCGAGCTCGCGGTGAGAGCCGTCAGGCCGGCACTTCGACCAGCTCGGCGTCCTCGACGTAGCCGCACCCCTCGGTGTTGCAGACGTACTGGGTGCCGTGCTTCTTGGTGACCTTCTCCAGGAGGAAGGTGGCGTTGCACTGCGGACAGTCGCGGAGGACCGGCTTCTTCCAGAGGGAGAACTTGCAGTCCGGGTAGCGGTCGCAGGACCAGAAGGTCTTGCCGCGGTGCGAGCGCTTCTCCACGATCTCGCCCTTGCCGCACTCCGGGCAGGGGATGCCGGTCGGCACCGGCGCCGCGGGCTTGGGTCCGGTCTTGCGGAGGTTCTTGCACTCCGGGTAGCCGGTGCAGCCGTAGAAGGTGCCGAAGCGGCTGCGCTTGAGCGCCATCGGCTTGCCGCAGACCTCGCAGGGCGGGATCTCCTCCTCCGCGCCGTTGGCGGCGGGGGTCGCGGAGGGAGCGGTCTCGTCGACGTTGCGGGTGTACTTGCACTCCGGGTAGTTGCTGCAGGCGATGAACGGCCCGAAGCGGCCGAAGCGCATCAGCAGCCCCGAGCCGCACTCCGGGCACGTCTCGTCGAGCGGGATGCCCTCCTTCTTGACGTTGGGCATCTGCTCGCCAGCGGTTTCGAGGTCCTTCGAGAACTTCACGTCGAAGTCGGCGACGGCGCGCTTCCACTCGATCTTGCCGTCCTCGATCTCGTCGAGCTGCTCCTCGAGGGCCGCGGTGTACCCCTCGTTCAGGATGTCGTGGAACCCCGTCTGGAGC
>DASWRX010000189.1:0-8919 GCA_036402955.1 Thermoanaerobaculia bacterium | reverse complement strand
CGCAACCGCATCGCCGTCTCGCCGATGTGCCAGTACAGCGCCGAGGAGGGGCTGGCCAACGACTGGCATCTGGTCCACCTCGGCAGCCGGGCCGTGGGCGGCGCGGCCCTGGTCGTCGTCGAGGCCACGGCGGTGACGCGCGACGGCCGCATCTCCCCCGCCGACATGGGGATCTGGAACGACGCGCAGATCGAGCCCCTGGCCCGTATCGCGCGCTTCGTGCAGGCCCAGGGCGCCGTCGCCGGCATCCAACTGGCCCACGCCGGACGCAAGGCCAGCACCTCGGCGCCCTGGGAAGGCGGCGGTCCCCTGATGACGCCCGCGGAGGAGGGCTGGACCGTCGTCGGCCCCAGCCCGATCCCCTTCCGCGAGGGCGGCCCCATCCCCGTGGCGCTCGACGAGGCCGGCATCGACGAGGTGGTCAAGGCCTTCGAATCGGCCGCCCGGCGCGCTCTCGCCGCGGGCTTCCAGGTGATCGAGATCCACGCCGCCCACGGCTATCTGCTGCACCAGTTCCTCTCGCCGCTGAGCAACCACCGCGACGACTCCTACGGCGGCAGCCTGGAGAACCGCATGCGCCTGCTACTGCGCGCGGCGGAGCGCGTGCGCGGCGTAATGCCGGCCGAATTGCCGCTCTTCGTGCGGATCTCGGCGACCGACTGGGCGCCCGATTCGGTGAAGAACGGCTGGGACGTCGAGCAGTCGATCCAGCTCGCGAGGTGGCTGAAGCTGATCGGCGTGGACCTCGTCGACGCCTCCTCCGGCGGCACGCTGCCGCGGGTGAGCATCCCCGCCGGCCCGGGCTATCAGGTGCCGTTCGCCCGCCGCATCCGCCGCGAGGCCGGCATCCTGACCGCGGCCGTCGGCATGATCACCGAGCCCGAGCAGGCCAACGAGATCATCGGGAACGGCGACGCCGACCTCGTCTTCCTCGCCCGGGAGATGCTGCGCGAGCCCTACTGGGCGTTCAAGGCCCAGCGCGAGCTGGGTCAGGCACCGGTCTTGCCTGTCCAGTACGAGCGTGCCAGGCAGTGACCGGGACACCCCCTCCGTGAACGACGACACCCGTCCGGGATTCGTGCGCGTCCGCGGCGCCCGGGAGCACAATCTCAAGAACGTGGATCTGGAGATCCCCCGCGACGCCCTGGTGGTTTTCACCGGCGTGTCCGGCTCCGGGAAATCGTCGCTGGCCTTCGGCACGCTCTACGCGGAGGCGCAGCGGCGGTATCTCGAATCCGTCTCTCCCTACGCCCGTCGGCTGTTTCACCAGATGGCGGTGCCGGAGGTGGACGAGATCGACGGCCTGCCTCCCGCGGTGGCTCTCCAGCAGCAGCGCGGCTCGCCGACCACCCGCTCGTCGGTGGGCAGCGTCACGACGCTTTCCAACCTGCTGCGGATGCTCTATTCGCGGGCCGGGCACTACCCGCGCAACCAGCCGCTGCTCTACGCCGAATCGTTCTCGCCGAACACGCCCGAGGGGGCCTGCCCCCGCTGCCACGGGCTGGGCCGGGTCTACGAGGTGACGGAGCGCTCGATGGTGCCGGACGACTCGCTCACCATCCGCCAGCGGGCGGTCGCCGCCTGGCCCACCGCGTGGCACGGGCAGAACCTGCGCGACATCCTGGTCACCCTGGGCTACGACGTCGACCGTCCCTGGCGCGAGCTCCCCAGGAAGGACCGCGACTGGATCCTGTTCACCGACGAGCAGCCGACGGTGCCGGTGTACGCCGGCTACACGCCCGAGGAGACGCGGCGCGCCCTCAAGCGCAAGGAGGAGCCCAGCTACCAGGGGACCTTCACCAGCGCCCGGCGCCACGTGCTGCAGACCTTCGCCAACACCAACAGCCCGATGATGAAGAAGCGGGCGGCGCGCTACATGCTGAGCAGCCAATGCCCGCTCTGCCATGGCAAGCGGCTCCGCCGCGAATCCCTGTCGGTGAAGTTCGCGGGCTTCGACATCGCGGAGATCTCCAGCCTGCCGCTCGCCCGGCTGGCCGGCGTCGTGCGTCCCTACGCGGAAGGGAGCGCCGCGACCCAGGAGGCCGGCCATCCGGAAAAGGCGCTGGTCACCCAGCGGATCGCCCAGGACCTCGCGGCGCGGCTCGCCGTCCTGCTCGATCTCGGGCTCGGCTATCTCTCGCTCGAACGGAGCACTCCCACCCTCTCGCCGGGCGAGCTCCAGCGCCTGCGGCTCGCCACGCAGGTGCGCTCCAACCTGTTCGGCGTGGTGTACGTGCTCGACGAGCCGTCCGCCGGGCTCCACCCGGTCGACACCGAGGCCCTGCTGACGGCGCTCGCGGGCCTGAAGGCCGGCGGCAACTCGCTGTTCGTGGTCGAGCACGAGCTCGACGTGATCCGCCACGCGGACTGGATCGTCGACGTCGGCCCGGCCGCCGGCGAGCAGGGCGGCCACGTGCTCTACAGCGGTCCGCCCGCGGGGCTCGAGGCGGTGGAGGCCTCGCAGACCCGGCGCCATCTGTTCGGAAACCATTTCCTCCCCGACCGCGCTCCACGGACGCCCGCGGGCTGGCTGCGGCTGACCGGCGTCACCCGCAACAACCTGGACCGCCTCGACGCCGAGTTTCCCCTCGGCGTCTTCACCACCGTGACGGGGGTCTCCGGCTCGGGAAAGTCGAGCCTGGTCAGCCAGGTCCTGGTGGAGCTGGTCGGCGAGCACCTCGGCCATCCCCTCCCCGCCGAGGAGGAGGAAGGCGAAGAGCTGGAGCGCGCCGCCGTGGTCACCACCGGCGGCAGGATCGCGGATGGAATGGAAACGATCAAGCGCCTGGTGCGGGTCGATCAGAAACCGATCGGCCGCACGCCGCGCTCGAACCTGGCGACCTACACGGGCCTGTTCGATCACGTCCGCAAGCTGTTCGCCGCCACCCGCGCGGCGCGCGCCCGCCACTACGACGCCGGACGCTTCTCCTTCAACGTTCCCAAGGGCCGCTGCGCGACCTGCGAGGGCGAAGGCTTCGTGATGGTCGAGCTGCTCTTCCTGCCCAGCGTCTACGCGCCCTGCCCCACCTGTCACGGGGCGCGCTACAACGCGAAGACGCTGGAGATCAAATATCACGACAAGACCATCGCCGACGTGCTGGGGATGACGGTCGACGAGGCCTGGGATTTCTTTCCCGGCGAGGCGCCGGTCTGCCGTGCGCTCAACGTGCTGCGGGAGGTGGGGCTCGGCTACCTGCGGCTCGGCCAGCCGGCCACCGAGCTCTCCGGCGGCGAGGCGCAGCGGATCAAGCTGGCGACCGAGCTGCAACGGATGGGACGGGGCAATACCCTTTATGTTCTCGACGAGCCCACCACCGGGCTCCACCCCACCGACGTCGAAAGGTTGATGAAGCAGCTCGACGGCCTGGTCGAGGCCGGCAACACCGTCATCGTGGTGGAGCACGACATGCGCGTGGTGGCGGGGAGCGACTGGGTGATCGACATCGGTCCCGGCGCCGGCGAGGAGGGCGGCCGCGTGGTGGCCGCCGGCGCCCCGGCGGCGGTGGCCGGCTCCCCGAAGAGCCGCACGGCGCCTTATCTGGCGCGCTTCCTGGACTGAACGGCCAGCGGCGGTCAGCGCTCTCTCCGGTCAGCGCCCTGCTCGAGAGCAGGACCTGATAGAACGTTCTACGATGGCTCCGGCGAGGTGGCTGGCGTTCGGGCAGATGCGAACCCGGCCCTGCGAGCCTCATTCCCTCCCCTTCGAGCCGCGTTCCCCCTTCCTCGCGGGCCGCCTTCACTCTCCAAGCCTCCATTCCCTCCCCTCCGCAGGACGCGAACGGCTCGCTTCGCTGCATTCCCCGTCCTTCGAATCCCATGACGGCGGGGGAACGCCTCATTCCCCCACCCGATCGCCGCGAGGAGGACGGGGAATGGAACACGAACGCTCCTTCGCGCCTCGCGTCGACCGGGGAATCAGATACGTCTGACCGGGAACGTCACGCAGAGGAGAGGGAAAGGCTCGCGTCCTCCGCTCCGCGCCTCGTTCGCCCCGGTGAATGCGGCTCGATCTCTGGGGAATGAAACGCTAAAGGTCCAGGGGACCGGTGGAGGTTGCCACCTGCCGGTGAGATAGGAAGCTCGGCCGCGGCACATCCTTAGCGTACGACGAAAACGCCCGGCCCGTGCGCCGAAGCACGGTAAACCCTACTCATGTCAAAGGAGAACGTCATGATTCAACCCCCCGTCACCCTGCAGATTCCGGAGTTCAGTCAGAGCGGATCGCCCGGTTACCCCTGGATTACCACGTACCTGGCCACCGGCGACGGTCTTTTCGTCGGCTATGTCGGCGGCGGCACCTCACCCTCCCCCTCGTGGGGGATGCTCTCGGTGACGTGCACGGATTCGAGCGGCAACGTGGTGATCACCGGGCAGGTCTCGGGAGAGAACAACGGCGCCACCGGCACCGTGATGGACAATGAGGCCTCGACGCTGGTCATTCCCGTCCAGAGCGGCACCACCTTCGCCCTCACCTACTGGGGCGGGAAGTACGCGTCGCCCAACGCGTCCGCGTATTTCTTCCCCTTCGGCGACGGCACCGCGGTGTCGCAGAATTCCTGACCGGTAGGAGCCAGGACCGGTAGTGGATCCTCCGGTCACCGGCTCCGCCGATCGGCCGCGGAAAGATTCCGCCGGCCGGGATGGCGGAGCCGATGCCCGGATTCTTGAGCTCCATACCAGGCCCGGATGAATGCCGTGTTGCGAGCCTACAAGCAGGCCACAAAGGGTCGCAGGCGCGAGCAAACGGCGGTTCGCGGCGCTCAAGCGGCGGCGAAACGATGCGTGGCTGAGCTATCTCTGAGGTTGATGAGGCTACTCGCCGGCCTGCTTGAAGCTCTCCAACTCCGCGCGCAGCCGAGCGATTTCCGCGTCGGCCTCGTGAGCCCGCCCCTCGGCGGCCTTGCGGGCCTCGGCCTCTCGGACAGCGCGCTCCTCGGCGGCTTTTCGGGCTTCGGCCTCTCGGAGAGTGCGCTCCTCGGCGGCCTTGCGGGCTTCGGCCTCTCGGACAGCGCGGTCCTCGGCGGCTTTTCGGGCGGCCTGCTCCTCGCTGCCGGTGAGGAGCCACTCGCCGGTTTCGGCATCACCCACCCGGATGCTTCGCCCGTCTTCGGAAGAAGCGAAGAAGAGGTTGGTGGACTCGGAGTGGATGCGCCCGTGCGCGTCGGGCTCGATCCGCCGATACCACCCGTCGGGCGCCATGCGATAGCCCGTCAGTGCCAGTGGATCTTTGGGAGGGAAGGGAGGATCGACGATGAGGTACTCCGGAATCCCGACCCGCTGGTAGAGCTCGACTTTCACCTGATGGTCGTTCTTATACATCTCGGCGTCCGAGTAGGAAACGACCTCGACGATCAGGCAAGGGAGCACGCCCTCCTCAGGGACCTTGTAGATCGACCGCCCTTCACGCTTCGGAACCCCCCGGACGATCGCGATGTCCGGAGACGGATTGGGGAGGCCGGGCATCCCCCAAAAGATCTTCATGTCGAAGAGGACCACCACGTCCTGGACCCGCTCAAACCATCTCTTCAACAGCTCGTGCAGCATGGTGACGACTTGGGCGTGCGGATCGCTCTGGGTCACTTCGTCTCCGGGCTGCGGGTCGAGAAGGTCCTCCGGCGTGAGCGGAATCTCCTGGTCGATGACGTCACCATTGGGCAGCCGGACGCGCTTCCGCCGCGATCCATAGCGGAAGGGGTCCGGCTCTTCGTAGGCGGGCATCTTGCGGAGAGGATCGGCCATGAACGGAGTATAGGCAGATTTCGCCGAAGCGGTCAAAGTATCCGCTATCGGACACCTCACGCCTGCCGGTTGCGACCGTTGGCATCGGCGCTGTTCTGGGCGATGATCACGGCCCGGCCGGCAATGCCGGCAATGCCGGCGACGGGAGGAATCATGGCCGAGGTCGAGAAGGATTTTTCCAATCGGGCGCGCCTGGAATCGATCGACGTCGTCCGCGGCGTGATCATGATCCTCATGGCGCTCGATCACACCCGCGACTTCTTCGGCATCCCCGGGCAGAGCCCCACCGACCTGGCCCATGCCAGCGCCGCGCTGTTCCTCACCCGCTGGATCACCTACTTCTGCGCGCCGGTGTTCTTCCTGCTGACGGGCACGGGCGCCTATCTCTCGCTGCGCCGCAGGTCGCCGCGCGAGCTCTCCTGGTTCCTGCTCACCCGCGGGCTCTGGCTGATCTTCCTGGACCTCGTGCTGGCCCGCTGCTTCGCCTACCAGTTCAACGTCGACTACCGGGTGACGATGCTCCTCGTCCTGTGGGCGCTCGGCTGGGCGATGATCACGCTCGCGGCGCTGGTCCGCCTGCCGGCTTCCCTGGTGACCGCGTTCGGCGTCGTCCTGATCGCCGGTCACAACCTCTTCGACGGCGTACGCTCGGCGAGCCCGCTCTGGTCCATCCTTCACGTTCCGGGGTTCGTCCTCAACACCCCCGAGCACGTCGTGTTCGTGGCCTATCCGCTGATTCCCTGGATCGGCGTGACCGCCGTCGGATACGGTCTCGGACAGGTCTACGGCTGGGATGCCGACCGCCGGCGGGCCTTCCTCCTGCGCCTGGGGATGGCCCTCAGCCTGGCGTTCCTGGTGATTCGCGGGCTGAATGCCTACGGCGACCCGTCGCGCTGGCTACGGCAGAAGAGTGGGGCCTTCACCGCGCTCTCGTTCCTGAGCACGACCAAGTACCCGCCGTCGCTGCTGTTCCTGCTGATGACGCTCGGTCCGGCGCTGATCTTTCTCGGCTGCGTCGATCGCCGCACGCCATGGCTCCTGCGGCCGGCGCTGGTGATCGGCAAGGTGCCCCTGTTCTATTACCTGCTGCACTTCGCGCTCATCCACCTGCTCGCCGTCGCCACCTGTGCCGCGCGGTATGGATCGGCGCACTGGATGTTCGAGTCGCCGGACCTCGCGCACTACCCGTTCAGCGCGCCGCCGGGCTGGGGATTTTCGCTGCCGGTGGTGTACCTGGTCTGGGCGCTCGTCGTGGTCGCGATGTATCCGCTCTGCCGGTGGTTCGCGGCGCTCAAGCGGCGGCGAAGCGATGCGTGGCTGAGCTATCTCTGAGGAGGATGAGGCTACTCGCCGGTCTTCTTGAAGCGCTCCAACTCCGCGCGCAGCCGGGCGATTTCCGCCTCGGCCTCGCGAGCGCGCTCCTCGGCGGCCTTGCGGGCAGCCTGCTCCTCGCTGCCGGTGAGGAGCCACTCCCCGGTCTCGGCATCGCCCACGCGGACGCTGCGCCCGTCTTCGGAAGGAGCGAAGAAGAGGTTGGTGGTCTCGGATTGAAGGCGTCCCAGCGAATCGGGCTCGATCCGCCGATACCGCCCGTCCGGAGCTCTACGATAGCCCGTCAGCGTCAGTGGATCTTTGGGGGAAAAGGGAGGATCGACGATGAGGTACTCCGGTATCCCGACGCGCTGGTAGAGCTCGACCTTCACTTTATGGTCGTTCTGATACATCGCGGCGTCCGAGTAGGAGACGACCTCGATGATCAGGCTGGGGAGCACGCCTTCCTCAGGGACCCTGTAAATCGACCGTCCTTCGCGCTTGGGGGCTCCCCGGACGATCGCGAGGTCCGGAGACGGATTGGGGAGACCGGGCATCCCCCAAAAGATCTTCATGTCGAAGAGGACCACCACGTCTTGGACCCGCTCAAACCGTCTCTTCAGCAGCTCGTGCAGCGTGGTGACGACTTGGGCGTGAGGATCGCTCTGGGTCACTTCGTCTCCGGGCTGCGGGTCGAGAAGGTCCTCCGGCGTGAGTGGGATCTCCTGGTCGACGACCTCACCGCCGGGCAGGCGGACGCGCTGCCGCCGCGATCCGTAACGGAAGGGGTCCGGCTCCTCGTCGATTGGCATCTTGCGGAGAGGATCGACCATCAAGGCAGTATAGCCAGATGCCGCCGAGGCGGTCAAAGTATCCGGAATCGGAGACGTGCTACCGCGCCACCAGCCCCCCGCCCGACGGCAGCTCCGCCGCCGTCCAGCCTCCCCCCAGCGCCTTGATCAGGTTGACGCTGGCGGTCATCTGGCGGACGCGGAGATCGACCTGGTTGCGCTCGTTGACGTAGGCGGCGTTCTGGGCGGTGATGACTTCGAGGTAGGTGGCGATGCCGGCCGCGTAGCGGTTGCGGGTGAGGGCCAGCGATCTTTCGGCGGCGGCGGTGGCGGCGGCCTGCTGGGTGGCTTCGTCGGTGAGGATGCGCAGCGCCGCGAGGTTGTCCTCGACGTTCTGGAAGGCCGTCAGCACGCTCTCGCGGTAGCCCGCCACCGTCGCGTCGTAGTTGGCCTCCGCCTGCTCGACCGTGGCCCGCCGCCGGCCACCGTCGAAGAGGGTGCCGAGGAGCTGCGGCCCGAGCGACCAGAAGCGGTTCGGCAGCGAGAAGAGATGGGCGATCGCGGTGCTCGCGAAGCCGCCGGAGGCGTTCAGGGAGAGCGTGGGGTAATAGGCCGCCGTCGCCACCCCGATCTGGGCGTTGGCCGCGGCCACCTGGCGCTCGGCCGCGGCGATGTCCGGACGGCGCTCCAGCAGCTCCGAGGGCACCGCCACCGGCACCTCCGGCGGCGTGGAGCGGATCGGCGCCGCCGCGATCGTCAGATCGGCGGGGGCCTTGCCGGTGAGGATGGCGATCGCGTGCTCGAGCTGGGTGCGCGAGACGCCGAGATCGATCGCCGTGACCCTGGCGGTCTCGAGCTGGGTCTGCGATTGCGCCACGTCCGAGCCCGACGCGACCCCCTGATCGTGACGGTTGACGGTGATCTGCAGCGCCTTCGCGTATTCGGTGACGGTCGAGTCGAGGAGCTGCCGCTGCTCGTCGAGGCCGTGGAGCTGGAAGTAGTCGGCCGCCAGCTCGGATTGCAGGCTGAGCCGCACGTTCTCGACGTCGGCGGCGCTCGCCTGAGCCGTGGCGACGTT
>DASWRX010000188.1:0-7042 GCA_036402955.1 Thermoanaerobaculia bacterium | reverse complement strand
GATGATCGGAATGTCGTCGCCCGGGAAGTCGTAAGAGCTCAGCAGCTCGCGCAGCTCCAGCTCCACCAGATCCAGCAGCTCCGGATCGTCCACCATGTCGCACTTGTTCATGAACACCACCATCGACGGCACCCCCACCTGGCGCGACAGCAGGATGTGCTCCCGCGTCTGCGGCATCGGACCGTCCGCCGCCGACACCACCAGGATCGCGCCGTCCATCTGCGCCGCTCCGGTGATCATGTTCTTCACATAGTCGGCGTGGCCCGGGCAGTCGACGTGCGCGTAGTGGCGCTTCTCGCTCTGGTACTCCACGTGCGCCGTCGCGATCGTGATCCCCCGCTCGCGCTCCTCGGGAGCCTTGTCGATCTGGTCGAAGGCCACGAAGTTCGCCAGTCCCTTCGAGGCCAGCACCCGCGTGATCGCCGCCGTCAGGGTCGTCTTGCCGTGATCGACGTGACCGATGGTGCCGACGTTGACGTGCGGCTTCGAACGATTGAATTTTTCCTTGCCCATGGTCTCTCCTAAGCTCTCGAGAAGCGAGGTCGGCTCTCAGCCCGCGGCCTTGGCCACGACCTCTTCACTGACGTTCTTCGGGGCCTGCTCGTAAGCGGCGAACTGCATCGTGTACTGGGCGCGTCCCTGCGACAGCGACCGCAGGTCGGTCGCGTAGCCGAACATCTCGGACAGCGGCACCCGGCAGGCGATCACCTGCGCGTTGCCGCGGCCCTCCATGCTCTGGATGCGCCCGCGCCGCGAGGTGATGTCGCCGATGACCTCGCCCATGTAATCCTCGGGGGTGACCACCTCGACCGCCATCACCGGCTCCATCAGGACCGGGCGCGCCCGCTTGCAGGCGTCCTGGAAGGCCATCGAGCCGGCGATCTTGAAGGCGATCTCGGAGGAGTCGACGTCGTGGTAGCTGCCCTCGTAGAGGTCGACCTCGACGCCCGTGCACGGGAAGCCGGCCAGCGGCCCGGTCTCCAGCGCCTCCTTGATCCCCTGCTCGATCGGCTTGATGAACTCCTTGGGGATCGTGCCGCCCACCACCTTGTTGTTGAAGATGAAATCCCCCTCGGTGGTCGGGCGCATGTGGATCTTGGCGTGCCCGTACTGGCCGCGGCCACCGGTCTGGCGGATGTAGCGCCCCTCGCCGTCGGCCTCCTGGGTGATCGTCTCCTTGTAGGCCACCTGCGGCTTGCCGACGTTGGCGCCGACGTGGAACTCGCGCACCAGGCGGTCGGTGATGATCTCCAGGTGCAGCTCGCCCATGCCTTCGATGATCGTCTGGCCCGTGTCCTTGTCCGTGTGGACGCGGAAGGTCGGGTCCTCCTGCATCAGCTTGGCGAGCGCCGTGCCCAGCTTCTCCTGGTCGGACTTCGTCTTCGGCTCGATCGATACCGCGATCACCGGCTCCGGGAAGCTCATCGACTCGAGCACCACCGGATGCTTGGGATCGCAGATCGTGTCGCCCGTGGTGACGTTCTTCAATCCCACCGCCGCCGCGATGTCGCCCGCCCACACCTCACTGATCTCCTCGCGCTTGTTGGCGTGCATCTTCAGCAGCCGGCCGATGCGCTCGTTGCTGTTGCGCTTCGAGCCCAGCACCGAGGAGCCCGAATCGACGTGCCCCGAGTAGACCCGGAAGAAGACGAGCTGGCCGACGAACGGATCGGTCATGATCTTGAACACCAGCCCGGAGAACGGCTCGCTGTCGTCCGAGTGGCGGATCACCGGCTGGCCGGTGTCGGGATCGATCCCCTCGATCGGCGGGATGTCGAGCGGTGACGGGAGATAATCCACCACCGCGTCGAGCAGCGGCTGGACCCCCTTGTTCTTGAAGGCGCTGCCGCAGATCACCGGCTGGACCTGGTTGCTGATCGTCGCCCGGCGCAGCGCGGCCTTGAGCTCGTCGTTGGTGACCTCCTCGCCCGAGAGGTACTTCTCGAGGAGCTGGTCGTCCGTCTCGGAGATCGCCTCGACCATCGCCTCGCGCATCTTGTGGGCCTGGTCGGCGTACTCCTCGGGGATGTCCACCAGCTCGTAGTCGGCCCCCATGGTCTCGTCGCGGTAGAGGATCCCCTTCATCTGGAGCAGGTCGATGATCCCCTTCAACTGGTCCTCGCGGCCCCAGGGAAGCTGGATCACCACCGGGTTGGCGGCGAGCCGGGTGCGCATCATCGAGACCGTGCGCTCGAAGTCGGCGCCGACGCGGTCCATCTTGTTGACGAACGCGATGCGCGGCACGCGGTAGCGGTCGGCCTGGCGCCACACCGTCTCCGACTGCGGCTCGACGCCGGCCACCGCGTCGAACACGGCGACGGCGCCGTCGAGCACGCGCAGCGAGCGCTCCACCTCGGCCGTGAAGTCCACGTGGCCGGGCGTGTCGATGATGTTGATGCGGTGCTTGGTCCAGAAGCAGGTCGTCGCGGCGGAGGTGATCGTGATGCCGCGCTCCTGCTCCTGCACCATCCAGTCCATGGTGGCGGTCCCTTCGTGGACTTCACCGATCTTGTAGTTCACCCCGGTGTAGAACAGGATGCGCTCGGTGGTGGTGGTCTTGCCCGCATCGATGTGGGCCATGATACCGATGTTGCGCGTATCTTTCAGTGGACTTTGCCGTGCCATGGTCTGACTTCTTTCCGCTTTGCTCTCTGCCGCTCGTTATCTCTGCCGTCTCTACCAACGGTAATGGGCGAAAGCCTTGTTGGCCTCGGCCATCCGGTGCGTGTCTTCCTTCTTCTTGATCGCGGCGCCGCGGTTCTCGGCGGCGTCCATCAGCTCGCCGGCGAGGCGGGCGCGCATCGTCTTCTCGCCGCGGCCGAGGGCGGTGTTGATGATCCAGCGCATCGACAGCGCCAGCTTGCGGGCCGGCCGCACCTCGACGGGGACCTGGTAGGTCGAGCCGCCGACGCGGCGCGACTTGACCTCGACCGCGGGCTTGACGTTCTCGATCGCCTTCTTGAACACCTTCATCGGATCGTCGTTGGTGCGCTGCCGGATCGCCTCGAGGGCGTCGTACAGGATGCGCTCGGCGACTGACTTCTTGCCGTCCTTCATCACCACGTTGACGAACTTGGTGACGAGCTGCGAGTTGTACAGCGGATCCGGCAGGATCTCGCGCTTCGGGACCTCTCTGCGCCTCGGCATGACTTACTTGCCTCCCTGAGCTTTCGGGCGCTTGGCGCCGTACTTCGACCGGCCCTGTCGCCGGGCCTGCACGCCGACGGCGTCGAGCGTGCCGCGGATCACGTGATAGCGCACCCCCGGGAGATCCTTCACGCGGCCGCCGCGGATCAGCACGATCGAGTGCTCCTGCAGGTTGTGGCCGACGCCGGGGATGTAGGTGGTCACCTCGATGCCGTTGGTCAGGCGAACGCGGGCCACCTTGCGCAGCGCCGAGTTCGGCTTCTTGGGCGTCTGGGTGTACACGCGGACGCAGACTCCCCGCTTCTGCGGCGAAGCCTGCAGCGCCGGGCTCTTGGTTTTCGTCACCACGCGCTCGCGGCCCTTGCGCACCAATTGATGAATCGTAGGCATGCGTCCAGATCTCCTCGACCCGTTATTCCGATGATCTTCCGCGGAGCGACACGGCCCCGGGCCCACCCTTGGATGGGTCCGTCGGCCCAAACTCCGGCCCCGAACGGTGTTCAGGGTATTGGTCTTCGGTTTGAAGACGTTGACCGCCCCCGTCCCTGGCGGGACCATCGGCGGCGAAACCCGCAGAGTCTACGTTGAGAGGCCGGCGCGCGTCAACAGACGTGGCGCCCTGACCTCGATCAGGTCGGCCAGCGGGACGCGCAGTATAGCCGGAGAGCCCCCAACTCCGCAAGGGCCGGCGGTTTGAGCCCCCTACCCTCTCGACCAGCCGGGCGGGGCACTCACCCTCCGGCCCGAAACAACCGGGCACGGACCTCAGAACCACTGCACGGAAGAGTGTATTCCAAGTCGGCGCCGGGCGCCAGAGGGGTGTCCCGCCCTGCCCCGGCGCTACCCGGAAATGATCTTCCGCAGCAGCGCGATGTTGTCCCGGTGGCCGGTGAGGCGGGCGGTGACCTTGCCGCGGATGGGATAGCCCAGCAGGTAGAGGTCGCCGATGATGTCCAGGATCTTGTGGCGGACGAGCTCGTCGGGGAAGCGCAGCTCGGTGTTGACGACGCCGTCCTCCCCCACCAGGATGAAGTTGTCGAGACGCCCGCCGGAGCCGAGGCCCAGCTCGTTGAGCATCTTGAGGTCCTTCATGAAGCCGAAGGTGCGGGCCGGCGCGATCTCCCGCTCGTAGACCGCCGCCGAGGCGAGCGTGAACTCGTGCGACTGCTCTCCCACCGGCGGCGGATAGCGCAGCAGGTAGGAGACCGAGAACTCGCCCGCCGGCTCGATCGCCAGCACCTTCTCCCCCGTTCCCCCCACCTCGTAGCGGCGGTCGATCACGATCTCCCGCTGCGGCTCCTGCTGCTCCGCCACCCCGACCTCGTCGAGGATCCTGCAGAACTCGAGCGCCGAGCCGTCGAGCACCGGGATCTCGCCGTGGACCTTGATCAGCAGGTTCCCCACGCCGTAGGCATGGAGGGCCGAGAGCAGGTGCTCGACCGTCCGGATGATCTCTCCCTCGCCCGCGAGCGTGGTCGCGTAGTCGGTCTCGGCCACGGCGCGGACGTGGGCGGGGATCTCCACTCCCGTGGGAAGAGTCACGAAGTGGATGCCGCTGTTCTCGGGCAGCGGCTGGAGCACCATGCCGGTACGCTGGCCGGAGTGGAGGCCGAGGCCGTAGACCACCGTCGAACGGCCGAGGGTGCGCTGGTTGCGGCCGGTCTCGGCCAGGAGCGGCAGGTCCGGCGCGGCGGTGAAGCGGCGCTCGGAATCTCCTCGATCGCCGCGCTCCGCGCGGTCCCGCGGCTTCTCCGGCGCGGTCCCCGCGATGCCGAGGCCCCCTTCCTGAAGGGTGCGCTTGTAGGCCAGCGCGCCGGCCGCGGCGTCGACCGCCCGCTTGTAGGAGAGCGGCTTCTCCAGGTAGTCGAAGGCGCCCATCTTGATCGCCTTGACGGCGGTCGCGGCGGTGCCGTGGCCGGACATCATGACCACGGCCGCCGTGGGGTCCGCCTCGCGCAGCGCCTGCAGGGTCTCGAGGCCGTCGCGATCGGCCAGCCAGATGTCGAGGAAGACCACGGAGGGCCGCTTCTCCTCGTAGAGGGTCAGCGCGCTCTCGCCGCTGGTGGTGGTGAGGGTCGAGTACCCCTCGTCGGAAAGGATGCCTCCCAGGGTGGAGAGGATCCCCGGCTCGTCGTCTACGATCAGGATCAGCTCGCTCATGGAATTCCGGTTCTCCCAGGAGGGAGGATAGCAGCGACGGCAAGGAAAATCCCTGCGCGTCCCCCCTGGAACGCCGGCCCCGATCCTGCCATAGTCAGCCCATGGAATCCCAAGCGACCGGCCTCGACCTCACGGCGCTCGTCCGGGACCCCGGGCCGGACCCCGGCAACCGGGTCTCCCGCATGGCGGCCGGCCTGATCGGCTCCGAGATCCTCCGCATCGCCAGCGAGATCCGGGCCCTGATGGCCGCCGGCCGCCCCGTCTGCAACCTCACGGTGGGGGACTTCGATCCGCGCTACTTCCCCATTCCGGCCCGGCTCTCCCAGGGCATCCACGCCGCCCTGGAGAAGGGGGAGACCAACTATCCCCCATCGAACGGCATGCCGGAGCTGCGGCAGGCGGTGGCGCGCTTCTACGAGCGCGAGCTCGGCCTCCGCTACCCTGTGGAGTCGGTGCTGATCGTGGGCGGCGCGCGGCCGATCATCTACTGCATCTTCCGCACCCTGTGCGATCCCGGCGACCGGGTGGTCTACCCCGTGCCGAGCTGGAACAACAACCACTACACGCACATGATGGGGGCCGTGGGAGTGCCGGTGGTCTGCCGTCCGGAGGAGCGGTTCCTGCCCACCCGGAAGGACCTGGCCGGCGCGCTGCCGGGAGCCCGCCTGCTCTGCCTCAACTCGCCGCTGAACCCCGCCGGCACCGCCTTCACGCGCGAGGCCCTGCTCGGCATCTGCGAGGCGGTGCTGGAGGAGAACGAGGCCCGCTGCCGCCGCGGCGAGCGCCCCCTCTTCCTCATGTACGACCACATCTACTGGATGCTCCGCTTCGGCGGCATCGCGCACGTGACGCCGCCCGAGCTGCTGCCGGAGATGGCGCGTTACACCCTGTTCGTCGACGGCATCAGCAAGGGCTTCGCCGCCACCGGCCTGCGCGTCGGCTGGGGCGTCGGGCCGGTGGACGTCATCTCCCGCATGTCGGCCGTGCTCGGCCACGTCGGCGCCTGGGCGCCGCGCGCCGAGCAGGTGGCGACCGTGGGCCTGCTCGACGATCCGGCCGCCATCCACCAGTTCGAGACCGTCTTCCAGCGGGAGCTCCAGGACCGCCTCGACCTGCTGCACCACGGCCTCCAGGCCATGAAGGCCCGAGGGCTGCCGGTGGACAGCATCCCGCCGATGGGAGCGATCTACCTCACCGCCCGCATCCACCCCTTCGGCGGCGAGCTGCGCACCAACGAGGAGGTGCGCCGCTGGCTGCTGGAGGCCGCCGGCATCGGCGTCGTCCCCTTCCAGGCCTTCGGCTCCACGGAGGACGCGGGCTGGTTCCGCCTCAGCGTGGGCGCGGTCTCGCGCGCCGACATCGAAGCCGCCCTGCCGCGGCTCGAGGCGGCCCTGCGGCGGCAGTCCTGAAGGACGGTAGAAGAATGATGAAGATGAAGACGTGGCGCTTCGCGCTCCCGTTGCTGCTGATCCTGCTGATCCTCGGGCTCGCGGGGGTGGCCCACCCGCAGTACCGCACCTCCTTCGCGGTCAAGTCCCAGGGCGACGGGCCGGTGACGATCCGCGTCGGCAAGCTCCTCGACGGCCGCGGCGGCGCGCTGACCGACGTCACGGTCGTCCTCGACGGCTCGCGCATCCGGGCGATCGATCGGTCGATCGACCCCAAGCCGCGGGAGAACCCGACCTGGGACCTGCGCGGCCTCACTCTGATGCCGGGCGGCGTCGACACCCACGTC
>DASWRX010000187.1:0-11101 GCA_036402955.1 Thermoanaerobaculia bacterium | reverse complement strand
TCGCCCATTGACTCTTCGTCATTGCCCGCTGACTTTTCGTCATTGCCCGCTGGCGGGGCCTCACGAAATTCCAATGGGCAGTGCCGCAATTCCAACGGGCAACAGCGGCGAGCCGAGGGGGCGTGCCGAAATACTGGAGGGGAGTCCCGAAAAGCCAAGGGGCAGAGGCGGCCCCCTGGAGGGGCGTGACGAAAAGCCGGCGGGCAATGCCGGAAAGCCATTGGGCAGGACCGGAAAATCATTGGGCAATGCCGGAAAGCCAGCGGGCCATGCCGAAAAGCCAGAGGGCGGTGATGCGCGCGGACCGGGCCGCCCCTACCGCCCGTACATCCCGTCCACCACCTCGCTCACCCGCACGCTGCGCTCGATCTCGGGATCGAACCGGTTCGACTCCGCGAGGCGCCGCGCCCAGTCCAGGGTCGCCTTGCCCAGCCAGTCCCTGGATTCGCGGGTGACCCGCTCCGCGGAACGCCCGCGGAAGCGCGTCAGCTCGAAATCATAGAAGCTGCCGTCGACATTTTGAAACTCGGCGCCGCCTTCGGTGCCGAAGAGGGCGGCGCGGATCACGCAGTCGCGGCCGGCGTGGGCGTTCCAGCTCACGGCGAGGGAGGCGACGGTGTGGCCGTCCTGGAGATCGAGCCAGGCGCTGGCGAAGTCGTCCACGACCTGCTCGCCGGCGGCGGTCACGCAGCCCGGGGCGAGGCGCTCGCCCTGGCGGAAGGCTCCTCCCCTCACGCGGCGGAGGGGCGGATCGTCCAGCAGCCAGAAGGCGAGATCGATCAGGTGGACGCCGAGGTCCATCAGCGCGCCGCCGCCGGCGAGACGGGGATCGAAGCACCAGGGCTTGTCCGGACCGTAGGCGTTGTGGAAGACCAGCTCCAGGCTGAAGATCTTCCCCAGCTCGCCCGCCCGCACCAGGCGCCGCAGCTCGCGGGCGCCGTCCGTGAAGCGGTAGGAGTAGTCGACGCCCAGCAGGCGGTCGGCCCGGCGGGCGGCCGCCACCATCTCCCGGGCCTCGCCGGCGTTGAGGGCCAGCGGCTTCTGGCAGAAGACCGCGAGCCCGCGCTCCAGCGCCGCCAGGGTCTGCGGCGCGTGGAGGGCGTTGGGAGTGGCGATGACCACGCCGTCGAGCGCCATCTCTGCCGCCCGCTCGATCAGCCCCTCGAAGCCGGCGAAGCGGGCGGCCTGGGGATAGGCGTCCCCCGTCTGCGCCAGGCGCTCGGGCGCCGCCTCGCAGACGGCCGCCACCTCGGCGGCTCCGGCCTCGGCCAGGGCGTCGAGACGCATGCGGCCGATCCAGCCGAGGCCCACGAAGCCCAACTTCGGGGGCCGCGGCGCGCTCACGCTTCCATCTCCGGCAGCACGACCGATTTCAGGAATCCTTCCGGGCGCTCCTCGGCGGTGGCGAAGGCGCGGTTGATCTCCGACAGCGGGAAGGTGTGTGTGATCAGCGGCTCGAGATCGAGCCCGCCCTCGGCCAGCAGACGCACGCCCTCCTCCATGCCGCGCTTGTAGATCCGCGGATCGCGCTCGTGGGCGTTGACGACGTCGATCCCGCGCCAGTTCCAGAGCTGCATGTTGACCGTGCGGGGGCCGTCCTGGTGATAGCCGGCGACGATCAGCCGGCCGCGCACCCGGGTCAGCTCGCCGCCGAGGTCGAGCGGCCGCTGCTTGCCGGTGGCCTCGATCACCACGTCCGCCATCTCGCCGTGGGTGGCCGCTCCCACCCGGCCGTGGACGTCGTCCTCGTAGGTCAGCGACTCGTCGACGCCCAGCCGCTCCGCCATCTCGGGCGCGAGCTTGTGGCGGGAGACGGTGAGCACCCGCTTGGGGCTCGGCGCGCCGGCCCGGCGCAGGAGCTGGAGCATCAGGGCGCCGAGGAAGCCGGTGCCGAGCAGCACCACCACGTCCCCCTCCTTGACGCCGGCGCGGTGGGAGACGTTGACGGCGCACGCCACGGGCTCCCCCAGCACCACGCGGCCGGCGAGCGAGGGGGGAAGCGGCACGACGTCGTCCGCTCGCGCGACGTCGTATTCGGAGTAGGCGCGATAGGTGAGAGCGGTCACCGGATCGCCGACCGCGAGGCCGGTGACGCCGGACCCGAGCGCCTCGACGGCGCCGAAGATCTCATGGCCGGGAGCGCCGGGCCGCATGGGGTATTCGAGGCCCTGGAGTCCCTTCCACGGCCCCATGTCCGAGCCGCACACGCCGCAGCCGCGGACCTTGAGGAGCACCTCGCCCTCGCCGGGCGCGGGCGTATCCAGCGAATTGACCTCGAACCGGCGAGGTTCCAGCAGGATGGCGGAGCGCATTCGTTTTTCTCTCCTGGGAAAAGCAAAAAACGCCGAAAACGGCGCCGGGAGGGTATGCAGATTTCGGGCCGAGGCACGGTGAAGAGCGCCGATCCGGAGGGCCGCGGAGAGCGGATGCGTCGTGGCGCCGCCGGGCCCTCACCTCCCCGGCCCTCCTCTCCCGGCCTTCCCCCCATCCGCCGGGAGAGGAGGGAGAAAGCAACAACCTCCGCGCGCGAGCCCCCTCTCTCCCGGCGGTCGGGGGGGAGGATGGGAGAGAGGGGGTTGGGGGAGTGAGGGCCGTCCCGAAGGGACGGGTCCTTTCTTATCGCGGCTCGTACACCCGCGCCGCCCGCAGCAGCGCGACCGCCGACTTGGCGTCGTGGATCTCCCCGCGGGCGGCCTTGTCGACGGCTTCCTGAAAGGGGATGCGCTCGATGGAGAGGACCTCGTCCGCCTCCAGCTCCTGCTGGGTGGCTTCGAGGCCGGTGGCGAGGAAGAGCCAGATCTTCTCGTCGGCGAAGCCGGGGGAGGACCAGATCCAGCCGAGCGGCTCGAGCTTGCCGGGGCGGTGGCCGACCTCCTCTTCCGCCTCGCGGCCGGCGCAGGTCTCGGGAGATTCCCCGCCGTCGAGCTTGCCCGCCGGGATCTCCAGGAGCCAGCCGCCGGTGGCGTAGCGGTACTGGCGGACGAGCAGCAGGGTGCCGTCGTCCAGCACCGGCACCACGGCGGCGGCGCCGCGGTGATGGACCAGCTCCATCTCCACCTCCTGGCCGTTGGGGAGGCGCACCCGGTCGACGTCGACGTCGAAGGTGCGCCCACGGTAGACCTCGCGGGTCCCCAGACGCTCGGCCTGGCGCTGGTCCTCCTTCCCCGATCGATCCCTCAACTACCGCCCTCCCCCGTTGCCCTGCGTGGGGGCGATCTGCGTCTCCTTGTAGCCGGCGGGGATCTCGAAGGTGGAGGCCGGGATGGCGGCGTTGCGGTCCAGCTCGGTCACCTGGACCGTGGAGGTGCTGCGGGTGGTCTTGTTCCCCTTCTGCTGCGTCGAGACGCTGGTGGTGACGACCTTCAGCGGAAAGCCCTCGTAGCGGCCCGCCTGGGCGGCGATGAGCTTGTCGAAGTCCGCGTTGCCCGTCCGCGGCGGCTCGGCGCGCAGCCAGACGCCCAGGCCGACGTCGGTGAGCCGGGTGGTCGCCCAGACGTCCTGATCGCTCACCACGTTCGCCGTGTTGCCCATGCCGAGCACCCTGATGGTCATGGTGTAGGTGGTGTGGAACCGGTAGTGCCGGGTGGGGAGGCCCAGGACCATGCCGCCGTCCTCGTTCAGGACCTTGTCCGACTTGAGGTCGGAGAACTGCACCTTGAGCAGCGGCCCCATGCCGTTCATCACGGCGCCCACCATGCCGAGCATCCCCTGGAGGCTCCACTCGGCGTAGGTCTTGTCGTTGGGATTGACCAGGTAGAGCGTCTTGCCCCCGTCCTTGGTGAGAATGTAGGTCCCCTTCTGGGCCATGGGGTTGCCGTTGCTCTCCAGGAAGGCCACCTTGGCCTTGTCGGCGGCGACCCAGCCCTCCGCCTGGACGTCGCTGCCCTGGGCGCGGGTCCCCTCGGACTCCGTCTTGCTGACCGACTTGTAGTGGATGCCCGCCGAGCACGGGATCGCGGCGAGCAGGAACGCGGCGCTGATGAGTGACAGGGTGAGTTTTCTCATGACGGCTCCCTCCAGAAGAAAGCCGATGATCTCGCATCGGCGTGGGGGCCGCAAGGCGGAGGCCCGTTCACACGTAATTCAGCAGCATCAATTCGTAAGGGTGCGGCTCCAGGTAGACCTGATCCTGGAGATAGCCAACCCCCTGCCGCCGGACGTGATGGCGGATCAGGGTGAGCGGAACGATCAGGGGGACGAGCCCCTGACGGTAGCGCTCGATCGTGCCGGCCAGCTCGGCGCGGTCCTCGCGGTCGAGGGCCTTCGAGACGTGGCCCGCGAGGTGATGGAGGACGTTCGTGTGGCCGCGCCGGGTGGCCGGACGGCGCAGGATCCCGGTCAGTCCCTCGCGGTAGGCGGCGGCGAGCTCTCCCGCGGGCGTGTCCTTCCCCGTCTCCCCCAGCAGCCGGCCAAGGCGGCGCAGGGCGGCCTGGTTGCGCGCCATCAGCAGGTACTTCTGCCGCTCGTGGAAGCGCACCAGGGCGGCGCGGGTCCAGCCGTCCCTCTCCCCCTCGCGCCAGCGGTGATGGACGAAGACCCGGGCGACGAAGCTCTCCCGCAGCAGCGGATCATTGAGCCGCCCCTCCTCCTCGACGGGAAGGTCCGGCAGGCGCGCCATCAGGGCGGCGGCGAAGAGGCCGCGGCCATCCTTCGCCGGCGCGCCCGCGCCACCCGCGCCATTCGCGCGATTGTGGATCTTGACCCTCTCCATGCCGCAGCTCGGCGAATCCTTCTTGAGGACATAGCCGTCGAGGTCCATGCCGGCCAGCGCCTCGGCCCGCCGCTCGGACCAGCGGCGCATGGTCTCGGTGTAGTCCTCCCCGGTGCTGGGCATGACGAGGCGGACCTCATCCTTGTGGCGCTCGAGGCGGACCGGCGGCCGGGGCGTGCCCATCCCCAGCTCCACCTCGGGACAGACCGGCACCCACTCGACGTAGCGGCCGAGGGTGTCGGCGAGGAACGGGTCCCGCTTGTGGCCGCCGTTGTAGCGCACCTCCTGGCCGAGCAGACAGGCGGAGATGCCGATGCGGAGCCTGGGCGGGGTGACGGACATTCCCCATGTATAACGCATCTATGGAATGCAGGCCGCTGACGAGGCGCGCGGTCCGCGTAGAATGACGGCTTCGATCTCCAGATCGGGAGAGTGTCCATGCTCCGAGTCTCCGCCATCCTGCTCGCCCTGCTGGCGGGCCTCTCCGCCGCCGCTCCGGCCGCAACGCCGGCCATGGTGCGGGATCTCGATCCCCGGCCGCACGCGCCGGGCACGGACGGCGCGATCGCCTCCCAGCTCACCCGGGCCGGCTCGCGGGCGGTCTTCGTCCACCAGGACTCCGGCTACGCAGGAGAGAGCGAGCTGTGGACGACCGACGGCACGGCGGCGGGCACGGAACGGCTGCGGGCCTTTCCCGGCCACCTCGAGATCCTGGGATCGACGGGAGAGCTCGTCTTCTTCGCCACCCCCATCCTGGTCAACCACACCTACACGGCTCCGAGCGTGCTCTGGCGGACCGACGGGACCCGGGAAGGGACGGTCTCCCTGGGCGCCGTCCCGAGCTTCGATCCCGCGGCCCCGCCGGCGGCGTTCTCCATCGTCTTCCATAACGTCCTGCTGTTCTCCGCCTGCACGCCGGCCTGGGGCTGCGAGCTTTGGCGGAGCGACGGCTCTCCGGCCGGCACCCGGCGGCTGCGGGAGATCGTCCCGGGTTCCGGAGGGAGCGCGCCGCGGCTCTTCGCCAGCTTCGGAGATCTCGTCTACTTCTTCGCCGACGATCCCGCCGGCATCGGATTGTGGCGATCGGACGGGACCAACCGGGGCACGCAGCGGGTGCTCAGCCTGCCGCCGTTCTCCTCCCCCCGCTCGCTCTTCCGTCAGGGCTCGCGGCTCTATTTCACCGAGGGCGTGAGCTCCTACTACCAGCCCGACGGCCCGGATCTCTGGACGACCGACGGCACGGCCGCCGGCACCCGCCCGGTGCCGCCCTTCGATCATGCCCGCGGCGGCGGCCCGCAGGTGATCTGGGTCTTTCCCGGCCTTGGAGACCGCGCCGTCTTTTTCGGCGTCCAGGGAAAGGGAAATTACCAGCTCTGGATCACGGACGGAGCCGCGCGCTCCGCCCAGCCCCTGACCCACCTCGCCCCCCTGCCGAACGGCGGGGAGCTGCCGATCCGTGGGGTGGGAACGACGAACGGCCATCTGCTCTTCGCGATCGACGGCCGGCTGTGGACGAGCCGCGGCTCCCCCGCCGGCACCCGGCCGCTCGGCGGCTGTCCCGGGGGGTGCCCGACGGGCGTGGAGATCTGGGACGCGCCGGCCTCCGGAGCCCTCGCCGGTCAGCTCCTGTTCAGCAGCGGGACGCCGGCGAACACCTCGCTCTGGGTCACGGACGGCACGGGAGCGGGAACGCGGAAGCTGGTCGACCTCTGCACCAGCTCCTGCGGCACCGCGCCGGCCCTCGCCTGGACGGCTCTGGGGAAGGTCTTTTTCTTCTACCAGGACCAGCTCTGGGCGACCGACGGCTCGTCGGGCGGCACCCGGCCGCTGGCCGATCACCCCGACCAGCTCTCCGACGACAGCTCGCCCCTCTTCGTGACCCTCGGCGGCCGCGTGCTCTTCCCGGTCTCCTCGCCCGACACCGGCGCGGGGCTGTGGGCGACCGACGGCACGCCAGCGGGAACGGAGCCCCTGGCCACCGTGGAGGAGGGCGCGAGCTCGTATCCGCAAGGATTCCTCCCCTTCGGCGGCGGCGTGCTGTTCTTCACCTGCATCGACGGCACCGGCCAGCCGTGGAGCAGCGACGACGGCACTCAGGGCCTGCCGGGGGCCACCGATTGCCGGTCCCCGACGAGAGACAACGATCCGCCGCGGTTTCTGCGGCTCGGCGACGCCGCCTTCTTCACCGGCTGGACCGACGACTTCGTGAGCCGGATCTGGCGGACGGACGGCACCCCGGAAGGGACCGCCATCCTCTTCCAGCCGGGCGCGGACGAGTACCTGGCCCAGGTGGCGGTGTTCCGGGGGAAGCTCTTCTTCACCACCGTCGCGGACGCCGAGACCCGCTTCTGGACGAGCGACGGCACGGCCGGCGGCACCACGCGGATTTTCTCGCTGCCGCTGCGCTACGTGAGCGGCCTGACGGTCGCGGGGGATCTGCTCTTCTTCCAGGCCGAGGACGCGGACGGCAGGACCCACGACTGGGTCACCGACGGCACCGCGGCGGGGACACGCCCGTTCGTCGACGTCCTGGCCAACCCGCCGGCTCCCTTCATTCCCTTCCGCGGAGCGTTCTATTTTTCGGGCGACGGGCTGTGGCGGACCGACGGCACGCCGGAAGGCACCACGACGGTGCTGCCGAACGACGCCAGCCCGGATCCCCTCTTCGGGATCAGGAATCTCATCTCCTTCGCCGGATCGCTGTTCTTCATCGCCCAGACCGGATCGCCGTATGACGACCAGCCCCATCCCTACGCCCTCTTCCGCTCCGACGGCACCGCCCTGGGCACCTCGTCCGTCAAGGTCCTCGGCGTGGATCCCGAGTATCCCTCCGCCACCCCCGCCGTGGTCGCCGGGAGCTTCCTCTACTTCGTGGCCGGCGAGGCGGAGCACGGCCAGGAGCTGTGGCGGACGGACGGCACGGCGGCGGGGACGGTCCTGCTGAGCGACGTCGCGCCCGGTCCGGCGTCCTCCGTGCCGCAGGAGCTCACCGCGGACGGGGACCGGCTGTTCTTCACCGCCGACGACGGCGAGCACGGCCGCGAGCTCTGGGTGACCCGCGGCATCCCGGGGGACGTCCGGCCGGTGGGCCGGCGGACCGACGGCACCCTGTCGCTGAGCCCGCGGGAGCTCACGATCTCGGGCGACCGCCTCTTCTTCAGCGCCGACGACGGCGTGAACGGCCGCGAGCTCTGGCTCCTGCCGCTGACGCCGGGAGATCCCTAGGAGACTCATGCGAACCCGATTGGCCCTTCCCCTGCTCTTCGCGGCTCTGCCGGCGCTCGCCGCGGGACCGGCGTCGCTGGTGCGCGACGTCGATTCCGGGCCTCCCGCCGCCGGAGCCCCCGCGCCCGCGGCTCCGGAGCAGCTCCGGACGGCCGCCGCCGGGGTGGTGTTCCTGACCCGGGCCGACGGCTACGATCCCGCCGACCGCCTGTGGGTGACGGACGGCACCGCCGCCGGCACTCAAGGGTTGCGGGCGTTCTGCGAGCGGGGGAAGTGCTCGGGCCCGCCGGTGATGGTGGCGGGCCTCCCCGGCCTCGCCTTCTTCCTGGCCGAGTCCTACGGCGATCCGCCGGCCTCCCCCCGCCTGTGGCGCACGGACGGCACTCCGGGCGGCACCTTCCCGCTGACGCCGCCGCTCTCCATGTATACCTATGGCTACCTGCCGTCCGCGGTCTTCGACGGTCGTTGGCTGGTCTTCGGGGCCTGCAATACGACGCAACAGTGCTCCCTCTGGCGCACGGACGGCTCGGCGGCGGGCACGGTGGAGACGCCGGGAATCGCGGCGCAGGACATGGTGGCGATGGGGGGACGGGTCTGGTTCCTGGGCAGCGGCAGGAACGCTCTCGGGCTGTGGTCGACCGACGGCACCGACGCGGGCACCCGGCTGGTGCGGCGCCTGCCGCCCGGCTACCTCTGGCTGCTCACCGCCTCGGGATCGCGCCTCTTCTTCATGTCCGGCGACGTCAGCGGCGAGCTGTGGACGAGTGACGGCACGGCTCAGGGAACGATCCACGTGCAGACCTTCGCCGAATCCGGCCACGACTTCCTGCCGCGGGTGACCAACTATCTCCATCCTCTCGGCGACGGCTCGGTCGTCTTCCCGGCGGTCAGGGATTCCAGCTTCGTGGATCTCTGGCGCAGCGACGGCACCCGCTCCGGAACCCGGCCGCTGACGCGGTTCGCGGACGGCAGCCTCGGCAGCTACTTCAACCCCGGCCTGCGGAACGATCAGATCACCGCGAGCGGCGGACGCGTGCTCTTCGTGGCGGACAACGGGATCTCGGGGCCGCGCCTGTGGTCCAGCCGCGGCTGGCTGACGTCGACGGCGCCGGTCACCGGCTGCCCGGAGGGGTGCCCCGCCCTGCTGCCGGAGTCCTCGCTGGTCGCCCTGGGAAATCACCGCGTGCTGTTCGCCGCCCGCGATCTCGCCCACGGCGCCGAGCTGTGGACGAGCGACGGCAGCGGACCGGGCACCCGCCTGGTGGCCGACCTCTGCCCGGGTCCCTGCGACTCGAGCCCGTCCGCGCTCACCGCCGCGGCGGGCGCCGTCTGGCTCCGCGCCACCATCAGCGGCATCGCAGGCACCGGCGGCGTCTCCCGGCTGGTGCGGACGGACGGCACGGCGGCGGGCACGGCCGTGCTCGCACCTCTCCCCGCAGGGCCAACCGGTCTCGATCTCGCCACGCTCGGCTCGCGGGTGGTCTTCGCCGGCGCCGATGCCGACCACGGTCCCCAGCCCTGGGTGACCGACGGCACGCCGGAGGGCACCCGGCCGGTCGGCGGGCTGCCCGGGCCGCGGGCCTCCTCCGATCCGCGGGACCTCACCGTGCTCGGCAACCGCGTCGTGTTCACGGCGAACGACGGCGGGACGCGCGGGGTGTGGCTGGCCGACGCCTCCGGGGCCTCGCCGCTGCCGCTCCCCTCCGCCGGCCCGGCGGGCGCCTCCCAGGTCACCGCCGCCGGCGGGCTCGCCTTCTTCACCCTCGACGAGGGGGACGGCAACGGGGCCGACCTCTGGCGCACGGACGGCACCTCGGCCGGCACCGTCCGCCTGGCCGCGTTTCCGGGGCAACGGCTGAGCGCGCTCCACGACTTCGGCGTGCAGGGCGGCCGGCTCCTCTTCCTGGTCGCCGCGCTCCCCGGCGATCCGCCGTCCTTCGCCTTCTGGACCAGCGACGGCACCGCCGCCGGCACGGCCGAGGCCTTCCGCGCGCCGGACGATACCCTCCAGGTGATCGACGTCGCCGTGCTCGGCGGCGGCCTCTATTTCGCCG
Organism: Thermoanaerobaculia bacterium; assembly: GCA_036402955.1. Classification (GTDB taxonomy): domain Bacteria; phylum Acidobacteriota; class Thermoanaerobaculia; order Multivoradales; family UBA5704; genus DATARR01. The sequence goes on along the minus strand of DASWRX010000187.1, from coordinate 1,111 downwards.
CCCTGCGCGAGACGACCCCGGAGCTCTTCCGCAGCGACGGCACGGCCGCCGGCACCCATCCGATCCTCGATCTCGGCTGCCCCTGCTCGGAGGATCTCGTGCGCTACACGATCCTGCACGGGACCGTCTACTTCGAGATCCGCGGCGGCTTCTCCGTGGTCTTCCGCACGGACGGCACCGCCGCCGGCACCGTGGCGGTCTATCCGCCGCCGGGTGGTCAGGGCAATCCGCCCTACGTGGAGGCCGAGTTTCCCACCGCCTTCGCCGGCAGCATCCTCTTCCTCGGCCGCAGCAACAGCCTCGACGACGGCCGCTTCGTGCTCTGGCGGGGGCTCGACGGCGGCAACGCCCAGATGCTCACCGCCGCCGGGCTCCCATTCTCGTCTCCGTACTACGATCCGGAATTCACCCCGGTGGGCGGCACGCTCTTCTTCCGCGCCCAGGACGCCGCGCACGGCATGGAGCTGTGGAAGACCGACGGCACGCCGCCGGGGACCGTCCTGGTGCGGGACGTGGTTCCCGGCGCCGATTCCTCCGACCCCAAAGGGCTCACCGTGGCCGGCGGCCGCCTCTACTTCTCCGCTCGCGACGGTCTCCACGGCCGCGAGCTGTGGACGAGCGACGGCACCGCCCGCGGCACCCGCCGGGTGCAGGACATCGCTCCCGGCCCTTCCTCCTCGTCCCCCTCCCAGCTCACGCCGCTGGCGGACCACCTCTTCTTCACCGCTGACGACGGCGTGACCGGCCGCGAGCTCTGGGGCCTGCCGATACCGTAACGCCTGCTACCATACGCCCATGGCCACCTCCACCCCGCTGCTCATGATCCCCGGCCCGGTGGAAATCTCGCCGGCCGTCCTCGCCGCCGCGTCCGTGCCGCCGCCGGGCCACACGTCGCCGCGCCTGATCGAGGCGTTCGGGCGGTCGCTCGAGCGGATGCGGGAGGTCTGGCGCGCCGGGCCGGCGAGCCAGCCGTTCGTCGTCGCCGGCAGCGGCACCCTGGCCATGGAGATGGCGGCGGCCAACCTCGTGGAGCCGGGGGAGCGGGCGCTGGTGGTCAGCACCGGCTACTTCTCGGAACGGATGGCCGAGATCCTGCGCCGCGCCGGGGCCG
>DASWRX010000186.1:0-12559 GCA_036402955.1 Thermoanaerobaculia bacterium | reverse complement strand
AGGATCGCCGCGAGCGCGAGCTGCTGCGGGTAGTCCACCATCGGCGGGAAGCGGACCACCCAGAGCGGCAGCACCCAGAGCGCCGCGGCGACGAGGGGGAGGCGGGATTTCGCGGTCATGCGTGGGCCCGGAGCGTATCCGAGCCCACGCCCGGGCATCAATGCCCGGGCTACGCCTCAGCCAAAAAGCCGGGTAAACCCGGCTCTGCCGCTCGCGAACAACTCCTAAAAATTTAGTTGACATGCCCGCCCGCCCCCGTTATCATCCTAATTCGTTAGGAGATCCCGATGCCCCGTAAGGCCTCAGACCCGTTGACCCCGCTGGAGTTGGAGATCATGAAGGTGCTCTGGGAGACCGGGCCCGCCGCCACGCAGACCGTTCAGGAGCGGCTCGCCCCCGAGCGCAAGCTCGCCTACAACACGGTGCAGACCATGCTCAACGTGCTCCACCGCAAGGGCAAGGTCCGCCGCGAGCTCTCCGGCCGCGCCTACCTCTACGAGCCCGTGGTGAGCCGCTCCCAGGCCGCCCGCCAGGCGCTGGGGGACCTGGTGAGCCGGATGTTCGAGGGATCGGCCGAGAGCCTGGTCCTGAGCCTGGTCGAGACGCATCAGCTCACCCCGGAGAAGCTGGCCGAGCTCTCGGCGTTGATCGAGACCAGTGAGAAGAGTGAGGAGGATCGCGATGGCAATTGAATGGCCCGTCCTCACCTTCGTGCTCAACGCCCTCTGGCAGGTGCCGCTCGCGGCGGCCGCGGGGCTCGCGGGGGACCGCCTGCTGCACCGCTCGCCGGCCCGCCTGCGCCACCTCCTGTGGCTCGCCGTCCTCGGGGTCGCCGTGGCGCTCCCCGCGGCGGCCGGCTTCGGACCTCTCCTCCCCCGTCCCGCCACCCGCGCCGCGGCGGCCCCGGTCGAGATCCCTGAACGGGGCGCTTCGGAAGCGGCTTGGCGCGCCGCGCTCCCAACGGGCCCGAGCCACGTCTCGGCCGGCGCCGCCACTCTGGGGGCAGGCCTCTGGGGCCTCACCGTCGTCGCCTTCGGCCTGCGGCTGGGCCGCGCCTGGCTGGGAGCGCGCCGCCTCGTCCGCCGTGCTCAGCCGCTGGAGATCCCGAACGCCTTCGTCCCGCTCGTGGACCGCTGCCGCGCGGCGCTCGGCGTCCGCGGCGAGATCCTCGGCTCTCCCGATCTCCCCGGCCCGGTCACCGTGGGAGTCCGGCGGCCAGCGATCCTCCTCCCGTCCCGCTTCTTCGACACCGCTTCGCCCGAGGAGGTGACGGCGGCGCTGGGCCACGAGCTGGCCCACATCCGGCGCCGGGATTACGTCGTGAGCCTGCTCTGCGAGGCGCTGCTCCTCCCCATCGCGTTTCATCCGGCGGCGCGGCTGCTGCGCCGCCGGCTCACGGAGACCCGGGAGATGGCCTGCGACGAGGCGGTCGTGAACGGCCTCGTCCGCCGCCAGGCCTACGCGCGGTCGCTGCTCGCTCTGGCGGCGGCCGGCGCCGGCCTCCCCCGGCCCTCCATCACCCTGGGCGCCCTCGACGCCCACACCCTGGAGGTGCGTATGAAGAGGATTCTGGACAGCCAACCTCGCGCGGGATCCCGGCCGGCCCGCGCGGCCCTGGGAGCGGCTCTGCTGCTCCTCGGCGGCATCGCCCTGGCGGCCTCGGAGGTCACCGTCCGGCCGGTGTCGGCCGACGCGCACGGCGGGGCCCTCGGCCCCTTCGTCGGTACCTGGAGCGCCTACTGGACCCCCGATCCCAAGGACGGCGGCAACGGCCAGAAGCTGCGGGCCTTCGACCTGGAGGTGCATCCCGACGGCCGCATCGTGGCGACCTCGTACAAGTACCTGAAGGGGGAAGGCGCTCCGCAGAAGCTGGTCCTGTCGGTGAAGGACTACGCGATCGAAGGGAGAACCCTGAAATACAAAATCCATGTCGAGAACTTCGCCTTGCCCGACAAGCCGGCCGGCCCCGCCGAGCTCAGAGAGTCGCTGGAGCTCCAGGGAGGGGACGACGCCGTCTGGCGCAGCCTCTCCAACTCCTACTTCGACGCCCTCAAGCAGCGCGGCGAGCCCGTCCCGCCTCTGCCCCCGTCGATCCCGATGAAGCGCCACCCTTAAGCGGCATCGATCGCCGCTCCTGAGCCGGCCGGAGAGACATCCCCGGATGGGAGAGGTGTGTCGGCCGGCGTCCGGAGATTCCTGGGTGGCGGATCGGTGACCGCCACCCAGGAGCTCTTCCCTCTCTACTGAATGCCCGGCGGCAGCATTCCATTCTTGGCCACCGGCACGCAGAGCTTGAGGCTGTTGCCGATGAATACGTTCTCCACCGGCAGCCCCTTCGCCACCAGCACCGGGTTGATGTGCTTCAGGGTCAGGTTCTGGCCGAGCGGCACGCCGGTCGCCGGGTAGCAGAGGACGTCGGAGTAGGCGATGTACTGCTGGACGTCGGTGGGGATCGGGGCCTGGTTCTTGGTCACCGGCACGCAGAGCTGCTGGGGCGCCGGCCCGATGGTCGAGTTCTCCCGCGACAGGGTCGAGAACAGCGGGTTGAGGTGGCGCAGGGTGACCGCCCTGGAGCTGTTCACCTGGCTGTCTACCCGATAGCACTTGACGTCCAGGTACTGGATGAGGTGCAGGACGTTGGCCGGCGGGTTGGCGTTGTTCTTGAGCACCGGCACGCAGAGTTGCTGCGGCTCCTGCATCGTTACCGAGACCGTCGGGCCGAACAGCCCCGAGATGACCGGGTTGAGCTGGGTGAGCGTCAACGGCTGATTGATCGGCGGCCCCGAGATGCCGTAGCACTTCCAGTCGACGTACTGGATGAACGGCAGGGTATCCGGCGGCGGCGTCTGGCCGTTCTTCTCCACCGGCACGCAGAGCTGCTGGGGGGACTGGAGGACGACGTTCTCGAACGGCAGGTGCAGTTGGACGAACAGCGGGTTGAGGTGATCCAGCCGCAGCGCCAGGTTCAGCGGCGGCTGGTTGGAGATCTGGTAACACCGCACGTCGAGGTTGTCCACGAACCGGCGCGGCGACGCCGGCAACTGGGCCTGGACGGCCAGCGGCACCGCCAGGAGAGTGACGAGAAAAAGGAATCCTGCGAGGGTCCTGCCCGCGAGTCTGTCCATGCGCTCTCCTTAGAAGATTGATAATATACTTCAAAAAATAAGGTGCAGGAGCGGCCTCCAGCGGGACAGTCGAGCTCTCAGAGGAGAAACGTCACGCGTTCGTGACAAAATGAACCCTTCCAGAGGATCGTCCGGCGCGGTCCACGCCCAGATCGGCTCCGTCCCCCGAGGCGCGAGCCGGAGATGGGAGAGCGCCTCCGGCAGCACGCGCGAGGGCCGTCTCATGAGATGAATAGGAAGTTAGAAATCCGAAAGGAGACCGTCATGAGCCAAGTCCAGAGCCTCGCCGATCAACTGGAGCGCTCCTTCCGGGGGGGCGCGTGGCACGGTCCGGCGGTGGCCGAGACGCTCACCGGCATCGACGCGGCCACCGCCGCCGCCCGGCCGCTCCCCGGCGCGCATTCGATCTGGGAGATCGTGCACCACCTGACGGTCTGGACCGACGCGCCGCGGCGGCGCATCGACGGCGAGGCGCTCCAGAACCTGCCGGCCGAGCGCGACTGGCCGCCGGTCGGGGAGGTCTCGGCCGGCGCCTGGAAGGCGGCGGTCGCGGCGCTCGAAGCGGCCCACGCCGCGCTGCACGCCCGCGTCCTCGATCTCACCGAGGCCCAGCTCGAAGATCCGGTGGTGGGCAGCGATCCCACGGTGCGGGGGATGCTCTTCGGCGTCCTCCAGCACAACGCCTACCACGCCGGCCAGATCGCGCTGCTGTGCAAGGGCACGGGAGGGAGGCCATGACCGTCCTGGAGTCGGCGCGCGGCGAGCTCCTGGAGCGCCGTGAGCGCCTGGCGGACCTCGCGGTCACGGTGCGCGAGAGCCAGCTCGTCGAGCTGCTGCGCCAGGTGGACAGCGCCCTCGAGCGCCTCGACGGCGGGACCTGGGGGCAGTGCGCCGTCTGCCTGGGCTCCGTCGAGGCGGGCCGGATGGCGGCGGACCCCCTGGTGACCGTCTGCCTCGACTGCCTCTCCCCCACCGAGCGGCAGGCTCTGGAGCGGGACCTGGAGGCGGCGGCGCGCGTGCAGGCCGCTCTCCTGCCGCCCCGCCAGCTCCAGCACGGGGATTGGGAGGTGTCGCTGCTCTGGGAGCCGCTCGGCCCCGTCTCCGGGGATCATTACGACCTGCTGCGGCCGCGGAGCGCGGACGAGCCGCTGCACCTGGTGGTGGGCGACGTGGCGGGCCATGGCGTCGCGGCCTCGCTTCTCGAGGCGCACCTGCACGCGCTCCTGCGGGCCCTCGCGGCGCCCGACATGTCTCTCGCCGCGCTGCTGGCGCGGGCCAACCGCCTGCTCTGCGAGGTCACCCTCCCCGCCGCCTACGCCTCGCTGCTGGCGGCGCGGCTGTACCCCGGCGGCCGGGTGGAGCTGGCGAGCGCCGGGCATCCGCGGCCGCTGCTCGCCGACCGCCGCGGCGTGCGTCCGGTCGAGGGCGCGGGGCTGCCGCTGGGGCTCTTCTGCGAGGCGGAGTACACGACCCGCGACCTCCAGCTCGCTCCCGGCGACACGCTGCTCTTCTACACGGACGGCTGGACCGAGGCGACGACGGACGAGGAGGAGTACGGCATCGGCCGCGCCGCCGCCGTGCTGCGCCGGGTGAGGCACCGGCCCCTGGCCGAGCTTCTCGCCGCCTGCCGGGCGGACATGGAAGAGTTCCTCCACGGCTCGCCGCGCGTGGACGACCTCACCCTCCTGGCGTTGCGCCGAGTGGCTTGAGCGCCCCGGCCCTGCCGATTTCTACGGCCCTGGCCCGCCGCAGAGAGGCCGGACACCTCAGACCGGCTGTGCCATACTTATCGGGAATTCTTGCAACCGCGACTTCCCTGGGAGGTCGCCGGGAGGCGGTTCGATGACTGGACAGGTCGCCGACTCGTCCGCGGCTGCTGATCCACGCCAGCCCGCGGATGCCGCCATGACCGGTCCGGATCTCGTCGACCGGGCCATCCGCCGGTTCCAGGACGGCAGCGACCGGCAAGGGTCCTTCCGCTTCCTCTACGAGACCTACTTCCGCGCCATCGAGCGCTTCTTCGCCCGCAAGGGCCTGCCGCCCGAGGATTGCCTCGATCTAACCCAGGAGACGTTTCTCGGGATTTACAAGGGACTGGACGGCTACGAGCACCGCCAGCAGTTCGCCGCCTGGCTCTACCGGGTCGCGACGACCACCCACCTGAAGCGGCTGCGGACGGCCGCCACGACGAAACGAGCGGCCGTGGAGGTGTCGCGCGACGCCATGGAACACCCCGAAGCGACCCTGGCGGTGCCCGGCCCGCAGCTCGACAGCCTGCTCGGCGAGGAGCGGTCGCGGGCCCTGCGGACCGCGGTGGCCGAGCTGCCGGAACAGATGCGGGAGTGTCTGACGATGCGCCTCCACCACCAGCTCAGCTACGCCGAGATCGCAGCCGTCAAGAAGATCTCGGTCGAGACGGTGAAGGCCCATCTCTTCCGCGCGCGCCAGAAGCTCAAGGAGAAGCTGGCCGACTACGCCCTCGGGGATCTGGAGGACTGACTCATGACCCGACCACTCACCGATCCCGAAGCCCTGATCGCGGCCCTGGCCGAGGAGGCCCGGCGCGCCGCTCCTCCCGGAGAGCCCACGCCCGAGGAGCTGCTCGACTACCTGGCCGGCCGCCTCCCGCCGGAGGACGAGGAGCGCCTCGGCCGGCAGCTCGCCGCCAGTCCGGAAGCCGCCCGCGCGCTCCTCGACCTCGCGGACCTCGAAGCCGCCGGAGCCGCCGCCGGAGAAGGCCCGAGCGAGCTGGCCACGCGCGCCGGCTGGCGGGACCTCCAGACCCGTCTGCCCGCCGCCGCGCCCTGGGTCCGCCGGCTGCCGCCCCTGCTCTCGTCGCTCGCCGCCGCTCTGCTGATCGCCACCCTGGGCATCCGCGCAGGGGTGGAAAGGGGGCTGCGCCAGCCCATCGCCAACGTGAAGAACGGGGAGCTCGCCTCCGACAGCCGCGCGGCCGCCGAGGAGACCTTCGCGCTCGCCCCGGGCTCGTCGCTGCGCCTGGTGCTGAACGCCCGCGAGCGCTGCCCCCGCTATCAGGCCGACATCGAAGGGCCGTCGCCCGGAGACCACAACACGGTCTCGGGGCTGGAGTGGGATCAGGGAAACGTCACCCTTCTCCTGCGCGACGCGGCGCCCGGGAAGTACCGGCTGCGCCTCTCCGGCTGTGAGCCGCGCAAGCCTCAGGAGTTCTCCTGGCGGATCGTCCGTCCGGACCCCCAGCATCCGGCGAACGCGGGGGCCGATGGCGGCTAGCGCGATCCGGCACACCGTCGCCCGCTGGGCCCCGGCGCTCATCTGCGCCGCGCTCCTCGCCGGCACCGCCTGCCGGCATCGGAGCCGCGCGACGGAGAGGGTCCAGGACTGGCCTCGTGGCGAGCTGCGCTCCGGCGGCGGGCCGGTTGCGGCGGCGCTCCGCGTCGGCGAGGTCCACCGCTACCGGCTGCCGCTCGCGCAGGGGACCCTGCTCCGCCTGGAGGTGGATCAGCAGGGCATCGATGCCAAGGTCGCCCTCACGGACCCTTCCGGCGCTCAGGTGCTCGAAGCCGACCGCCTGATCGGCGACGGCGGCCCGGAGCTGGTGCTGGCCGTCGCTCAGCGGACTGGTGTCCATACCCTCACCATCAGCGGCGTGGACTATGGCCCCGGCCGCTACGTGGCCCGCGTCGAAGCCCTGCGGCTGGCCACGGCGGCCGATCGGCACTCTGCCGAAGCCTACCGGCTCTTCACCGGCGCCGAAAAGCTGCCGCCCGACAAGGCGATGGCGAGCTGGACGCGGGCGCGGGAGACCTGGAAGAAGCTCGGCGAGACCGCCCTGGAGGCCGAAGCCCTGGCGCGGATCGCCCGCCAGCACATCGACCGCGGCGAGTACACGCCGGCCACCGCCGAGCTATATCGCGAGGCGGCGGCCGACTTCGAGCGCGCCGGTGACCCCCGCTGGGAAGCCATTGCGCGGCACAATCTGGCTGCCGTCCTCCTACCCCTTGCGAAGCCCCAGGACGCGGCCCGGGAGGCCACCCGTGCGCTCGCCCTGGCCCGGCAGACAAAGGACCAGGTGACCGCAGCCCAGGCCCTTCACGACCTCGGCCAGGCCGCTCAGGACCAGGGGGACCTGCAGACCGCTTTCGACCGGTACAACGACGCCCTGGCTCTGTTCCAAAAAAACGATCGCGCCTTGAGTCCCTTTACCCTGAACAATCTGGGAGTTCTCTATGCCCGCCAGTTCGGCGACGAGGGCCGGGGCCGCGATCTGCTCTTGCAGGCCCGGGACGCCTGGCCGCCACGGTGGGAGAAGTGGAGGGCGCGGACGCTGTCTCAACTCGGCTGGATCGCCTCCAAAGAGGGGCGGCTCGCAGAGGCGCGGACAGACTTCGAGGCCGCCCTCGCATTGCGCCGGGAGAGCGACCCCTGCGGCAGCGCCGTGCTCCTGGCACGGATCGCCCAGGTGGAGGACGCGCGACGAGCGCGCCCGGACGCCGACGCGCGGCTCGCCGAGGCGCTCCACGCCGTCGAAACCCAGTCCTGTCCACGCTCCGCGCCCACGGTCTACCAGCTCGCCGCCGAGCTCGCCGAGGGGCGCGGCGACGGCGCCACGGCCCAGGCCGCCTACCGCCGCAGCGAGGCGCTCTTCGCCGCCGCGGGAGACCGTCTGGGCGCGGCGGATGATCTCGCCGGTATCGCCCGCAGCGCGCGCTCTCTGGGCGACCTGCCGGCAGCCCTGGCAGCAAGCCGCGGGGCTCTCGAAATCATCGAAGGGGTACGCCCCACGGTGCTCCGCGAGGACCTGCGCACGTCGTTCTTCGCCGCCGCGCGGGATCGCTTCGACTTCCACGTCGACCTGCTGATGCAGATGGGCAAGGAAGAGGACGCCTGGGTCACCGCCGAGCGGGCCCGGGCGCGGGCGCTGCGCGATCTCCTCGGCGAAGCCGGCGCCGGCCTGCGGCGCGACGCCGCGCCCGCTCTGGCCGTGCGCGAGCGCGACCTGCAGCGGCAGCTCAATGCCCTGGAGTCGCGGCGCCTGGCGACCGGCGACGCCTCCGTCGAGAAGCTCCATACATTGCAGACGGACATCGCCGCGCGGGTGGCGGCCCTGGAATCGTTGCACGGCGAGCTGCGCCGGCGCAGCCCGCTCTGGGCCTCGCTCGCGCGGACCGATCCGGTCTCCCTGGACGCCGTCCGGCGGGAGCTGCTGGACGACGACACGGTCCTCCTGGAATACCGGCTTGGAGAGCCGGAGAGCACCGTCTGGGCCGTCACCCGCGACTCGTTCACGGCGGCCCGTCTGCCCCCCCGGCACGAGATCGAGCCCCGGGCCCTGGACGCCGTGCGCCGGCTGCGGAGCCTCGAATGGCCGGGGCACAATCCGCCGGCGCTGTGCGAGCTGAGCGGGATGCTCCTGGCGCCGGTGACGCCGGCGCTCGCCCACCGGCGCCTGGTGGTGGTGGCCGACGGCGCGCTCGAGATCCTCCCCTTCGCCGCCCTGCCGGAGCCGGCGGACCCCGCGAGCTGCGCCGCCACGCCTCTTCTGGTCGACCGCCACGAGATCGCCTACCTCCCATCGGCGGCCACCCTCCTCACCCAGCGGCTCCTGCACGCCGGCCGGCGCCCCGTGCCGGGATGGCTGGCCGTCGTGGACGACCCGGTCTACGGTCCCGAGGACCCGCGCCTGGGAGCTCCGGCGGCGCGGACCGCGGCGCTCCGCGGCGGCCCCGCTCCCCTCCGCCTGCCGGGCTCGGCCGAGGAGGCGGCCGCCATCCTCGCCATTCTTTCCGAGCTCCCCGCCGCCGCGAAGACCTTCCGGGCCACCGGCTTCGCGGCCACCCGGCAGACGGTCGCCGAGGGTGCGTTGCACGGCTTCCGCATCCTCCACTTCGCCACCCACGCCGTGCTCGACGACGCGCAGCCGCTCCTCTCCTCCCTCGCCCTGTCACGGCTCGACGCCGCCGGTCGGCCGCTGGCGGGCGACCTCACGGCCAGCGAGATCTACGACCTCGATCTGCCGGCCGAGCTGGTGACGCTGTCGGCCTGCGAGACGGCTCTCGGCCGCGAGGTGCCCGGCGAGGGGCTGGTGAGCGGCCTGCCGCGGGCCTTCCTCTACGCCGGCGCGGCGCGGGTGGTGGTGAGCCTCTGGCCGGTGGACGACCGCGGCACCCGCGATCTGATGATCCGGTTCTACCGCGGCCTGTTCACGCAAGGGCTGGCGCCGGCCCGGGCGCTCCAGGAAGCGCAGCGGGCCCTGCGGCAGTCGGGCCGGCGCCCGCGCGAGTGGGCCGGCTTCGTCCTGCTGGGCGACTGGCGGCCGCTGCCCCCCTTCTCCGGCTGACCTCTTTTTGTCGTCGTTCTCAGGGGCGCGCACCCATACCGCCGCCGAAGGGAATTGAAGAGACGGGCGCGGCGGCATGCCACGTCCCTCGACATCGAACGACCAAGGAGACGTCATGAACCGCAATCTGCGTATCACCATCCAGGAGCGCGCCGGGGCCGCGTCCGGTCGTGCCACCACCTATTCTCCCGGCCAGGGCAACTCCGATCCGGGGACCAACTACGTCATGCCGCCGCCGGAAGATCCGGGGACCAACTATGTGATGCCGCCGCCCGAAGACCCCGGCACCAACTACGTCATGCCGCCCCCCGAGGATCCGGGAGCCGGCGGCTACCTCCCGTCCGCGTCCGGCGGCCAGGGTTCGTCCGGCGGTTCCGGCGGCTACGACACGGTGGTGACCGTGAGCTCCGGCGACGGTGCCGGCGGCTGTGGATGCGGCTGCTGCTGCGGCTGCGGGGCGGCGGCCGGCTCGCAACCGGCCGGCTCCTCCCCGGCGCCGGCCGCCGGCGGGACCTCGCGGAGCTACAGCGGCTTCATCATCGCGCGGCTGGCCGCGGGCCTGGTCGGCAACAGCCTCGCCGAGAACCTCTGGACCTTCGCCAAAAGCCACCAGCCGGAGCTCACCGGGATCGAGGCGGCGCTCGAGCTGCCGCTCACGACCACGACCACGACGGCGACCGCAACCACGACCGCGAGCCTGCGGACCTCGTCTCCGAGCCTGGAGGCCCTCGGTAAGCCGGCCGCCGGGAGCGCCCCGGCCACCGGAGGAACGCCCGCGTCGCCCGCACTCCCGCAGCCGCCGGCCGGTGTTCTGGTCTCCCGGCCTCTCGTGGAGCTCAGGGATCGGGAGTGCGGGGAGCCCCTGGAACGCTCAGCCTGCCTCGCCCAGATCCGGAGCCTGGAAACCTCGGCCGCCACGTCGCCCTTCCCGCCTCTGCACAGCCTGACCGCCTACTGGCGGATCGACCTGCGGCAGCACCCCGATCTCGTGGACGAGGTGTTGAAGCGCCTCAGTACTCTGCCGGAGGTCGATCTGGCCTACCGCGAGCTGTCCGCGACCGATCCCAATGTCACCACGACGGTGGCGGGCCAGCTCTTCGCCGAGGACCAGGGCTACCTCGACGACGCCCCGGTGGGGATCAGCGCCTCGTGGGCCTGGAAGAGCCTCGCCGGAACGACGGCGAAGCTCACGGTCTGCGACCTCGAACAGGGCTGGATCCTCGGACATCAGGACCTCAAGGACAGCACGGGAAACTGGATCGTGCGGGACTCCAACATCCTGTATGGGGCCAATCGCGCCCCGAACGAGGGGAGCACCGGCGACCACGGCGCCGCCGTGCTCGGCCAACTGGCGGCGACGGGTCAGGGCGTCCTGGGGGCCGCCTCCGGCCCCGGACAGTTCCTCCTCGCGTCGCACTACAGATCGAAGAACGACTCCCATCCCTTCGCCGGCACCAGCGGCCACGTGGCGGCGGCCATCGTCCAAACCCTCGCGCGGATCGGTGGTCAAGGCGTGCAGGCCGGCGACATCCTCGTCCTCGAAGTGCAGCGGTCCCTCCTGCCGACCGAGGTGGACGAGGCCGACTGCGACGCCATCCGCCTCGCCTCGGGCCTGGGCGTCATCGTGGTCGGAGCGGCCGGCAACGGCGGCATCAACCTCGACGGCTACGCCGTCGCCGAGACCGGCCGCAGCCTCAACCGCTCCAGCCCGCAGTTCGTCGACTCGGGAGCGATCCTCGTCGGCGCCGCCCGCGCCGCGATCCCACACGATCGGGCACCGTTCTCCAACTACGGCTCGCGCCTCGACTGCTTCGGTTGGGGAGAGGCGGTGACCACCTGCGGCTTCGGCGATCTCGCCGGGACGGTGGCCACGAACTTCTACACCAACGTCTTCGACGGCACCTCCAGCGCCACCCCCATCGTCGCCGGCGCGGCCGCCCTGGTGCAGGCCCTCCACAAGACCCCGAACGGACCCTGGCTGGATCCGCGCGCCCTGCGGACCCTGCTGTCGGACCCCGCCACCGGCACCCGCCAGGGACCCAACGTCGCCGGCTTCATCGGCATCATGCCCGACCTCAAGGCCATCGTCCGCGGCAGCCTGGGATCGGTGGCGAGCATCTACATGCGGCGCCACGTCGGCGACGACGGCTCGCGGCCCGCTCCGGCCGACGAGATCAGCTCCAGCCCGGACATCCTGGTGTGGAAGGGAAGCCCGCCGGCCGCCATGTCCCGCTTCGGCGAGGGCCTGCGGGCCAACACCCAGGCGCCCGGAAGGCTGATCGATCCCACCGATCCGGGACTGATCTACCCCAGCGACGTCTATGTCCGCCTGCGCAATCGCGGCGGCCGCGCGGACCACGCGAGGGTCCAGCTCTTCGCGAGCCCGGCCGCCACGCTCATCACGCCGGATCGCTGGCTCCCCCTCGGCGCCGTCGAGGTTCCGGCGGTCGCCCCGGGAGACATCCTCACGGTATCGCCACCCCTGGGCCCGAGCCTGTCGTCGCCGCTGCTGCCGAACAAGCTGGATCTGAGGCTGTCGTGGCCTCAGAGCACCTCGCCGCTCTGGCCGGGCAGCGTCGTGCCGCCCTACAGCCTCCTGGCCGTTCAGGTCCCTTGGGACCCCATCCCCAACGTGCCCGCCGGCCTCGAGCGGCCCACGATCCTGCCTCCCGGTCCTCCGTACTTCGACTGGGCCGAGGCCCGCTCGTTCCTGCGGGGTCCGGGCGTGACCTGGCGCAACGCCTACCCCATCAAGACCGGCAGCGCCGTGACGAACCTGGCCTTCCTGATCGCCGGCACGCCGGACCAGGCCCGCCACTTCGACCTCGAGGTGATCCAGCGCCTGCCGGCCGGAGCGGCGGTGACCCTGACCGTGCCCGACGCTCTCGCCGCCAAGCTCCGCCAGCGCCAGCCGGCGTTGATGGGAGCGAAGCCGCTCAGCGTGCCGAGTCAACCCCGGACCGCGATCCGCGGCGTGCAGCTCGCCGCCGGAGCCTCCTCGCCGGCCGCCTTCACGATCACGGCCGGAAACTCGCCTCTCGCCACCGGCCACAGCCTCGCCATCCGCCAGCTCTGGAAAGGCGAGGAGGTGGGGCGGATCACCTGGTGGTTCATC
>DASWRX010000185.1:0-20995 GCA_036402955.1 Thermoanaerobaculia bacterium | reverse complement strand
TGGGCTTCGATGCGGTGGGCTGGAGCTCGCTGCCGGCCAAGGCCAGTGCGGGCACGCGGCCGGCCTACACGGTGCGGACCTTCGCCGGGCCGCGCGACGCCTGGGTCCTGAGCGTCGCCTATCGCTGTGCGAAGGATCCCTGGCTGACGGTGCTGCTCGATGAATGAGCCGCGCGTCGACTTCGAATCACCGAAACGCTTCCCGCTGGCCGGACGCCGGCCCGACATGGAGATCGACATGAGTGACCTGGACAAAAACATGCGCGACCTGGAGAGGGCCACCGTGGTGGACCGGCTGGAAGAACTCGCCCGCACGCGGGCCGGCGACACCGCCTTCGTGTTCGTCAAGGATCGCAAGCTGAACGACGAGACACTGACCTATGGCGAGCTGCATGCCCGCGCCGCCGCCGTGGCTGGCGCGCTGGCCGAGCGCGGATGCCGCCCCGGCGAGCGCGTGCTGCTGGTCTACCCCTCGGGCCTGGCCTATGTCGCCGCGTTCTTCGGTTGCCTGCTGGCCGGCGCGATTGCCGTGCCGGTGTATCCGCCCGCGAGCGAGCAACACCTGGGCCGGCTGCGCAAGGTGATCGAGGACTGCCGTCCGCGCGTGGTGTTGACCGATACGTCCGAGTGCCTGCGGCTGGCGCGCCTGTTCGAGGAGATGCCGGGTCCCGTCGGCGGCGTCTGCTGCACCGACGACCTGCCGTGCGTCGACGAGCCGGTGCGCGCGGGCGCGGTCGCGCAGAGCGCCGACATCGCCCTGCTGCAATACACCTCCGGCTCCACAGGCAACCCCAAGGGCGTGGTGATCACGCACGGCAACCTGTCGGCCAACCAGCGCCTCATCTCCCGCGCATTCCGCGGCGACACGCCGGGCACGGTGATGGGGTGGCTGCCGCTCTATCACGACATGGGCCTGATCGGCTTCGTGGTGGCCCCGCTGTGCTCCGGGATCTCGGTGATCTTCATTCCGACCCTCCGCTTCCTGCGCGATCCCACGACCTGGATGGACACCATCCACCGCCATCGCGCCTCGATCTCGTTCGGCCCCAACTTCGCCTACGGCTTCGTGGCCCGGCGCGCCACGTCCGAGCAGCTCGCGGGCTGGGACCTCTCCTGTCTCAAGGTCCTGGGCTGCGGCGGCGAGCCGGTCCACCCGGAGACCATCCACGCGTTCTCGCAACGGTTCGCGGGGCACGCCCGCATGGCCCCGGATCTGGTGCGTCCCGGTTATGGGTGCGCGGAAGGGACGCTGACCACCTCGCTCACCCCGATGAACGAGGGCCTGCGCCTCAACGTCGTCGACGCCGCGACGTACCGCGCCGAGGGCGTGGTCGCGCCGCCCCGGGAAGGCCAGCCGACGTTGACGCACGTGGCCTGCGGCGTCCCCATCCCCGGCCACGAGGTGGTCGTCGTCGACAAGGCGGGGCGCCGCCTCGCCGAGGGGCTGGAAGGGGAGATCCTGATGAACGGTCCGTCGGTCTCCCCCGGCTACTTCCGCAACGAGAAGGGCTCCCGGGAGACCTTCCGCGACGGCTGGCTCCACACCGGCGATCTCGGGTACCTGCTGGACGGGCACATCTACGTGACCGGCCGCATCAAGGACCTGATCATCTATCACGGACGCAACTATCATCCCCAGTCGATCGAGTGGCCGGTCGGCAGCCTGCCGGGCGTGCGCAAGGGGAACGTGGTGGCCTTCTCGGTGCCCGGGGAGGATTCCGAGGAGCTGGTGCTCGTCCTGGAGGCGGCCGCCGACGACGAGGAGCGGCTGGTGCGGGAGATCAAGCGGGTGGTGCAGGCCGAGACCGGCCTGGCGCCCCGCGACGTCGTCCTGCTCGGCAGGAACCGCCTGCCCAAGACGTCGTCGGGCAAGCTGCAGCGCCGCAAGACCCGGGAGATGTACCTGAACGACGAGCTGGGGCAGGCGGGGTCGCGGATGACCGCCGCCCGCACCCGCCTGCTCGATCTGTCGCGGCAGGTGGCCCGTTCGCTGTGGGCGCGGCTCAGGATCGGTGCCGGCTGAGGCGAGGAGATGCGATGACGACGGAAGAGATCATCGAGCAGATCCGGCGGGCGCTCGAAGCCGTGGCCCCCTCCCGCGCCGCGGACTTCCGCGCCGTGCGGAGCCTCGACGATCTGGACGGCCTGGGGATCGATTCGATCACCACGCTGGAGCTGGTCGACCGCCTGGAACGCCGCCTCGGCGTCTCCTTTTCGGACGACTTCCTGCTCGATCTGAAGAGCGCCCGGGAGCTGGTGGCCGCGATCCAGGAACAGGTGTCCGGATGAGGGCCGCGGCGCGGCGCCGGCCACCGACGAACCCGTGGAGGTCTCTGCCATGACGCGCGTCCTGTTCAGCACCGTCTACGATCCGGAGCCCCTGCTGGAGCGCTGGGCCGCGACCGATCAGATGGCCTACCGCCTGACCCGCGGGCAGGGGATCTTCACCCTCGAGGAGCACGCCCACTCCTGGCCGGTCCACCTGCTGGCGCAGAACATCGAGGCCGACTCGGTGGTGCTCGAATGGCCGAGCCTCGAGGAGTTCGAGGCCGAGCTGCGCGCCGCCGACTACGACTACGTCTGCATCTCGTTCATGAACCGCGATCTCGACAAGCTGCCGCTGATGTCGGCGGCGGTGCGCCGGCTCCGCCCCGGGGCGAAGATCGTCATCGGCGGCTACGGCGTCATCTGCCTGCCCGACGCGGAGGCGGCGCGGCGGACCGCGGACCACGACTTCATCTGCCGCAGCGAAGGGGTTCACTTCCTCCGCCAGTTGCTGGGCGAGGCGGACCGCCCCGTCCAGTGCCGCCTGCCGCAGTCGGGGGCCACGCTGCCCTGGCTGGCCCGCCGCTCGCGCGGCACGGTCGGCGCCGCGCTGGCCGCCCTCGGCTGCACCCAGAAATGCCCTTTCTGCGTGACCTCCTTCTACACCAAGGGGCGTCTGCTCGAGGTGCTGGACGTCCGCGGCCTGTACGAGGCGATGCTCTACTACTGCGACGTCAATCCGTTCACCTCGACGGTGAACGTCTACGACGAGAACTTCCTCGACTACAAGGAGCGGGTGGACGCCCTCGGCCGGCTGATCCGCGAGGACGAGCGCTACGGGTTGCGCCACCTGAACTACTTCACGTTCGGCTCGCTGAGCGCGATCTCCCGCTACGATCCCGAGGAGCTGCTCCTCAACGGCCTCGACACGGTCTGGATCGGGGTCGAGTCCTACTTCACCCGGCTCAAGAAGACGCGGGGGGAGGACCAGCAGGGGAAGCTCGACCTCGACGAGCGCAACGCCTTCACGGTCGACACCTTCCGCACCCTCCACAGCCTGGGGATCAAGACCATCGGCTCGTGGATCATGGGTCTGGACTGCCAGGACCGCGTCAACATCTCCCGCGACGAGGACCACTTCGTCCGCCTCGATCCGACGTTCCAGCAGATCTCCGTCCTGACGGTCGAGCCCGAGATGCCCATCGGCAAGCGCTACGACGTGGGCGGCGCCGACGCGCGCAAGTTCCCCTGGCGGAACTATCACCTCTACGGCCAGACCTTCGAGCCGACCGAGTTCACCTTCGGCGAGCTCCTCGGCCGCGTCGAGGGGCTGTACCGGCGCATGTACCAGGACCTCGGCCCTTCGCTGCTGCGGATGCTGCAGTGCAACCTCAACGGATACCACTACTGCCGCAGGTCGCGCCATCCCCGGCTGCGCGAGGACAAGGCCGTCTTCTTCGAGCGCAGGGTGCGCAGCCAGGCCACGATCCTGCCGGCGGTGGCCGCGCTCGGTCCCAACCCGGGGATCCGCGAGCGGGCCCGGGAGCTGGACCGCGAGGTCCAGGAGCTGTTCGGGCGCCCCGACGAGGCGCAGCGGGTCTATCGCGATCACCTGATGCGCAAGGCCGACGCCGAGTACCAGGCGCGGGGGGAGGGCGAGCGTCCCATCCGCACCGACGCCTTCCGGCGCTACGAGTACGGTCCGCAATCCAGCTCGCCGCGGAATCGCAAGCCCTACGTGGTGAGCCGGACCCGCCTGCGGGGCTACGAGACGCGGCGCGCGGGCGCGCCGCTGCCCGCCGCCTCGGCGCCGGCCGCCGCCGTGGCCGCCGTGGCGCCGATTTCCTGAGCAGGAGAATGGCATGGAGAGGAACCAGACCTTCGAGAAGGTCCGCACCGCGATCCTGAAGACCAGCCCGGATCTCGATCCCGCCGAGGTCACCGAGACGTCGTCCTTCCAGACCCTCGGCCTCGACTCGCTCAAGCTGGTCGAGCTGGGCGTCTGGGTGGAGCAGATGTTCGGCGAGGGGATCGTCCTCGACGACTGGGTGGACCAGGAGTCCCTCAAGGGCCGGGACGGCTTCAGCATGGCCTCCTTCCTGGAATTCATCGACCGGTCCCTGGCCGCATGAGCTACCGCGTCCGGGTCCTGAGCTCCTACATCTACGCGGGGGACGAGGGGCCCTTCAGCGCCATGGGGCGCCGGAACCGCTGGTTCCACGGCTTCGTCGCCGGCCTGATCCATCAGGGATCGAGCCTCAACGAGCTCGCCCTCGACTTCGTGCAGCTCCCCAGGGAGGCGGCCGCCGTCGCGGCCTTCCATCGCGAGTGCCTGGACCAGGGGGTGCAACTCGCCATCTGCGCCGGAACGGATTCGATCGTGCGCTGGGCCCGGGTCTGCCGCGAGATCCCCAGCCTCTACTTCGGCGCCCATCCGGAGAACAACGGGCTGGAATTGATCCGCCAGCCGAACGTCGCCGGCGTGCGGCTCAACCTGCCGCTGATCTGGAGCTACCGCAATTTCTCGCTGCTCGGCGAGCTGATCCCGCGCCTGGAGGCGGTCTACATCCCGATCAACCTGCGATCGGAGTTCGCCTT
The DNA here is from genome assembly GCA_036402955.1 of Thermoanaerobaculia bacterium. Taxonomy (GTDB): domain Bacteria; phylum Acidobacteriota; class Thermoanaerobaculia; order Multivoradales; family UBA5704; genus DATARR01. The sequence goes on along the minus strand of DASWRX010000185.1, from coordinate 16,133 downwards.
CCCCAACGTGCGGGCGGGCTACGAGGAGTTCCGCCGCCGGCACACCGATTTCTGGATTCCGGGCACGTCGGGCTGGAGCGGCCACCGGAGCGTCCAGTTCCTCGCCGAGCGGCTGGGTTGCCGCTACTACGAAGGCCCGTTCTCGTCCGTCGACGAGCTGCTCGCCGGGCTGCGGGCCGCGCCGGTGGAGAGGTCCGCCTTCGTGGGCTTCAACGACACCGTGCTGATGGAGCACGCGGCGAACCGCTTCCGGGAATGGTGCACCGGGAGCGGCGCCGCCCTCTTCTGGGTCAACAACTGGCCGATCGTCGCCGCCGGCGGGGTGGCCGACTTCTCCAGCCACTTCGAGGCGGTGGGAAAGCTTCTGGCCGCGCAGGCGCTGGGCATCCTGCGCGACGGCCGCCCGGCCGCGGAGATCGGCTTCGCCGAGGACCCGGGAGAGCGCCTGTCCCTCAACCTGCGCCGCTGCGCCGAGCTCTCTCTCGCGGTCTCCGACGGCCTGCGGGCGCGTTTCCACACCGTGCAGGCATGACGGCCGTCGAGCACCCGGCCGGCGGCCTCAAGTGCCACGCTCCGCGGCTCCGGCCCCGGCTCTACGATCTCCTGCGAGGGTTGATGCGCGCCCTCTTCCATCTCTTCACCCGGGTCCACGTGACCTTCCTGGCGGGCTGCCCGGAACGGGGACCGGCGATCGTCGCGGTCAACCACCTCAGCTACTTCGACGGCCCCCTGGTCTTCGCCATGCTGCCCCTGCGGGTGCGTCCGCTGGCGGCCGACCGCTACCGGCGCCACCCTTTCGGTCTGCTGCTCGCGGCCACCGGCGCGATCTTCGTGCGGCGCGGCCAGCCGGACCGCGCGGCCGTGCGCGCCACCCTCGAGGTGCTGGCGGAGGGGGGCTGCCTGGCCGTGGCCGTCGAGGGCACCCGCAGCCGCGACGGCCGGCTGCACGAGGGCAAGAACGGCGTCGCCTACCTGGCGGCCAGGACCGGGGCGCCGCTGATCCCGGCGGCGGTCTGGGGGACCGAGCGGATCGGCGCCTCCCTGCGGCGCCTGCGGCGTCCGGACGTGTACCTGTGCCTGGGAGCTCCCATCGTGCTGGACGCCCCTTCCCTGGACGTACTTTCCCTGGACATTTCGCGGCTCGACGAGACCACCCGCGGGATCGTGGACGCCATCGCCGCCATGCTGCCGGCGCGCTATCTCCCCGCCGCCGGCGCCGCTCCACAGCCGGGTGAGAGAGCCTGAACATGTCTCGCAGAGGACCGACGAATTTCCCGACGCGGCGCCTGGGCTATCACTGCCTGAAGGCGCGGGTGCAATTCGGCTGGACCGATCCCTACGGCTTCCTGTGGCACGGCCACGCCCTGTCGTATTTCGAGATGTCCCGCGCCGATCTGGTCCGCGGCTTCGGTCTGCCGGCCCAGCGGCTGCTGGAGGAGGGGCTCGCCGTGCCCATGGTCGACGTCGCCGTCGAGTACACGTCGCCGGCCTATGGCGACGACGAGCTGGAGATCCAGTGCACCCTGCTGCGGCCCGAGCTCCCCTTTCCGTATCTCCTGTTCGAGTACCGGATCGTCCGCTGCTCGGACGCCGCGGAGGTGCTGCGCGGACGCACCCGGCAACTCCTGATCCACAGGGATGGCCGTACACTGATCCGGATCCCTCAGCCGGTCCGCGAGGGGCTGGAGCGCATCTGGGCCTATCTCGACGGCTGCCCGCGCTGGGGCGAAGAGGACGCGGGAGGAGCCTCATGAGCCTGGAACGGACGACGAAGGGTAGGACGGAATGGCCGCGCCCGGAGCGCGCCCTGCTGGCGGCGACCCGGCCCTTCATCGAGGAAGACCGGCGGGCGGGCTGGCGCCACACCCTGGTGGGCTTCTCGGCGCTCGCCGCCACGCTCGCCGCCACCGTGTGGATCGACGTGACCTGGGCGCGGGCGCTGCTGTCGGTCCTCGCCGGGCTGCTGATCGTCCGCTGCTTCATCCTCTATCACGACTACATGCACGGCTCGCTCCTGCGCGGCTCGAAGCTCGCCGCGGTCCTCTTCCCCGCGTACGGGGTCCTCACCCTCAACCCGCCGCGCATCTGGCGGGAGACGCACAACTATCACCACCTCCACACCGCCCGCATCGCCGGCTCCCACATCGGCTCGTATCCGGTGGTCACCACGGCGCAATGGCGCCGCATGTCCGCCCGCCAGCGCCTCCAGTACCGCTGGGCGCGCCATCCGCTCACCATCGCGGCGGGCTACGTCACCGTGTTCCTCGCCGGCATGTGCCTGCGCCCCTTCCTGCGCCGGCCCTGGCGCAACTTCGACTCCGGGATCGCCCTGGCGCTCCACCTGCTGCTGCTCGGGCTCGCCTGGAGGCTGGGCGGCGCCGCGGTGATGCTCTTCGCCGTGGTCGTGCCGCAGGCCGTCGCCTCCGCCCTCGGCGCTTACATCTTCTACGTGCAGCACAACTTTCCCGCGGTCGAGATCCGCGGGCGCCGCGAATGGACCTACGCGGAGGCGGCGCTGCACTCGTCGGCGTTCATCGCCATGGGCCCCGTGGCGCGGTGGTTCTTCGGCAACATCGGATTCCACCACGTGCACCACCTGAATCCACGGATCCCGTTCTACCGCCTGCCCGAGGTCATGGAGCGCATCCCCGAGCTGCGCGATCCGCCGCGGACCACCCTCGGCTGGCGCGACGTCGTGACCAGCTTCCGCCTCAAGCTGTGGGACCCCGAGCGCAACGAGATGGTCGGTTTTCCGGCCGATTGAGCGCCGGGCTCTACGCCGCCTCCCGCACTCCGGCGAGATGGCCGAGGATCTCCGCGTAGCAGCGGAGGACCCCGGTCTCCTGGTAGGGGAGGCCGCGCTCGCGGCAGAACTCCCGCACCACCGCGCGGACCTGGTGGAAGCGGCCGCGCGAGACGGCGGGGAAGAGGTGGTGCTCGATCTGGAAGTTGAGACCGCCGTACCAGACGTCGACCAGCCAGCCGGGCCGGAGGTTGCGCGTCATCGCCAACTGGCGGCTGAGGAAGTCGAGCCGGGCCTCCGGGTCGAGCAGCGGCAGCCCCTTGTGGCCGGCGCCGAAGACCGTGCCGGCGTAGAAGCCCCAGAGGGCCTGGTGCGCGGCGATGAAGCCCAGGCCGGCGGGGAGCCCCAGCAGCCCGAACGCCAGCCAGAAGTACGCCGCGTAGTGAGCGATCAGCAGGGCGATCTCCAGCCGGCGCCACCGCGTCCGGTGAGCCGCGAGATGCATGTAGGAGCCGACCCGCAGATAGATCGATTGCAGCGGCAGCAGCGGCAGGAAGAGCGCGGACTGTGTGACCCGGATCAGCCCGCGGAGCCGGCGCGGCTTGCGCCGCAGTTGGGCGGCGCTGAACGCGAGGTGGGGGACGTCGATGTCCGGATCGACCTCGTCCCGGTTGGGATCGGCATGATGGCGGTTGTGCTCCTGGACCCACCATCCGGCGCTGATCGCGATCAGGAAGTTGCCGCACAGCAGGGCGAGCGCGTCGTTGGCCCGGCGCCGGCGGAAGCAGGAGCGGTGACCCGCGTCGTGCATCACCATCCCGCTCTGCACCGTGCCGCAGGCCAGCACGAGGACTGCCGCGAGCCGCCCGCTCCAGGTGACCGCGGTGGCCGCCAGAGCCCATCCGGCCGCGTGCAGGGCGAGCACGAGCAGGAGCTTGGCGACGTGGTAGCCCGGTTGCGGCTCGAACAGGCCGGCGGCCTTGAGGCGGCGCTTCAGCTCGGCATAGTCCGCTCCGGGCGGAGCGCAAGAAACCGTCACCGCCCCGGCACCAGACCCAGCAGGCGGCCGATCAGGTTCTTCTGGATCTCCGAGGTGCCCCCGGCGAAGTACGACAACAGGGCCTCGCGCTGGAAGCGCTGCAGCGGCGAGCTCTTCAGGTAGGCCTTGCCGCCGAGGATTTTCATCGCCCGCAGGATCAGCGCGTTGAGCTCCTCGGCGCCGACGAGCTTCGCCATGCCGATCTCGACGGCGCAGCTCTCGTTGCGCGCGGCGAGCCAGGCGGCGTGATAGGTGAGCCAGCGCAGCGCCTCGATCTCGGTGGCCATCTCGACCAGCGCGTGCTGGATCGCCTGGAAGCCGACGATCGGCTGGCCGAACTGCTCGCGCCGCAGGGCGTGCTCGCGGGCTTCCCCGTAGGCGGCCTGGGCGAGCCCGAGGCACGAGGCGGCGACGCACAGGCGCTCGGTGCCGGCGTTCAGCATCAGCGGCTCCCAGCCGCGATGGAGCGCCTGCGGCCCGCCCAGGATCCCCGCCGCCGGGACCCGCACCCCGTGATAGCGCACTTCGCACGAGGCGAAGGCGTTGCCGGCGATCTTCTCCATCGGGAGGATCTCCAGGCCCGGGGATTGGCGCGCGACCAGGAGCAGGGTGGTGCCCCGGCTGGCCTTCTCCTCCGGCCGGGTCCGGACCACGGTGAGGATGAAATCCGCGACGCTCGCGCCGGTGGTGTAGAGCTTCGTGCCCTGCACGAGGAAGTCGTCCCCGTCGGCCACGGCGGTGGTGGAGATCGCCGCGGCATCCGAGCCGGCGCCGGGCTCGGTCATGGCGAAGGCGAGCTTGCACTCCCCGGCTCCGAGGCGCGGCACCAGAGTCCGCCTCTGCTCGTCGGAGCCGGCCAGCAGCAGCAGAGCGCCCGCGAAGACCGCGTTCACCAGATAGAGATTGACCGCCGTGCCGCTGTGCTTCGCCAGCTCCTCGGTGACGAGCACCACGTCGAAGAGATCTCCCCCCTCGCCCCCCAGGGGGACGGGGATCGCCAGCCGCAGGAGGCCGGCCGCCGCCATCGCGGCGTAGAGCGGAGCGGGAAACTCGGTCGTCCGGTCGAGAGCCTCCGCGGCCGCGGGGGTCAGATGCGCGGCGCAGAACCGCGCGGTCCGCTGCTGGAGCTCCTGCTGCCCTGGGCTGAGCGTGAAATCCATCGCGTACCCTCCCGCAGGCCGGTGCCGGCAGGCGAATGACTGAGATTGAAACAATTCTACACCAGCGCGTGCTGCTATAGTCGTTCACTATAGTCGTCCACGAAGACGCCGAGCCCGAAGACGACGAGGGCGATTTTCATGCAAGACGCCGACCCTGATTTCGACTGGCATGCCTGGTACGCGATCCCCGCGGGCTTGAGCTTTCGTCCCACGCCTTCGGGCGGCCTGCAACTGGACAGCGGAGCGGGAGAAGAGAGCCCCGAGGTCCCGAAGGACTGGGTCACCCTCCTCCTCCCCTTCGCGCAGTCGCGGACGGCGGAGGCGGCCTACGAAGCCGCGATCCAGGAGTGGGAGGACCTCGACCGGGAGAGCTTCCGGGATCTCCTGCGGCGGTGGATCGGGCAGGGATTGCTGCGGGTTGCCGGAACGAGCCCGTACACGCCCTCGCGGCTCGCCCTGTTCGAGCGGGCGACGGCCACCGGCGTCTCGCAGGTTCCGCTGCTCTCCCATTTCCCGCTGCAACGGCCGGCGGAGTTCTATCCCGGGCTCGAGACGCGCGAGATCCACGATCGCGAGCGCTTTCCCTGGGTCACCGTGCTCGAGAGCTCCTTTCCGGTCATCCGGGACGAGTTCGACCGGCTGGCGGGGGGCGGCTCCGGCTTCTCCCCCGTCTATCGCTCGCAGACCACCACGGGGGAGTGGGCCGCCTCCTACTTCTGGGTCTTCGGCAAGAAGGTCGAGGAGACCTGCCGCCTGTGCCCGGAGACCGCCCGCATCCTGAGCTCGATCCCCGGCGTCGCCGAGTTCGGCACCTCGCTCCACTCGGCTCTCGCCCCCCACACCCAGATCGCGCCGCACTACGGATATACCAACGCGAAGCTGCGCTGCCAGTTGCCGCTGCGGGTTCCCGGCCATTGCCGGCTCAAGATCGGCGAGCACGAGGTCGAGCAGCGGGAGGGGCGCTGCATCGTGTTCGACGACTCCTTTCTCCACACCGCGTGGAACGAGAGCGACGAGCCCCGGTTCGTCCTCGTCTTCGACTTCTTCCATCCGGACCTGACGCCCGACGAGATCCGGTACCTCCTGCGCCTGGCGGAGGAGCGCCGGCTGGCCAAGATCCTCGATCAGGCGGCCGGCGAGCGGGTGGCTTGGGTGAGCCCGCTTCCCGTATCGTAGAGACGGGAATAGATCCCGGCTTCGATATCGAATCGGTGTTGCCGCCCGGTAACATCCACGAAACGTTTTGAATTCCGCCGATTCCCGGCTCATTCGGCCTGACCTGCCGTACCTGCTCTAGTAGTAGCACCCGTCTGTTTCCGTTCCCTTTGACCGTCTTCTTTGAGCAGGAGGCCCCATGAGAGTCCACGTCCGTCGAGGAGCTCTAGCATTCGTGTTTCTGCTGGGCGCGTCGCTTGCGCCTCCCTACCTACAGGCCCAGAGCTGCGGAGTCGAACGCTGGTCGGTGAAGACCGGGACCGACGCGGACGTCGGCAAGGTCAACGTCTCATCCACCACGGCGAACACCATCACCACCATGCGGGGCTGGACCGCTCCCAATCCGATTCCGGCCAACAACCGCGTGTCTCCCTTTGAGACGACCGTCTGGGTGCTCAACGCCACTCTCACCCAGTACAAGCTCGAGAGCGATTCGGACTACCACCTGATTCTGTCCGACGCCTCCGGCAACACGCTGATCGCGGAGATCCCGCTGCCCTCCTGCGTGGGGTCCGGCAGCCCGTTCCTGTCGAAGATCACCAGCGCCCGCTCGGCGTTCAACGCCAGGTTCACTCCCACCGGCAGCTTCCAGACCGCCAACATCCCGGTCCAGATCACCGGCGTCGGCATGTTCGACTTCCTGCACGGCCAGACCGGCGTGGCGCCGAACGGCATCGAGCTCCACCCCGTGCTGAGCATCGTCTTCAATCCCAGCACCAGCCCCGACTTCACGATCTCCGCCTCGCCGTCCTCGGTGTCGGCGGTGCAGGGGGGCACGGCGACCACGACGGTGACGACGGCGGTCTCGGGCGGCTTCAACTCCGCCATCTCGCTGAGCGCCTCGGGCCTGCCGGCGGGGGCCTCGGCGACCTTCAGCCCGACGTCGATCGGCGCGCCCGGCGCGGGCTCGTCCACGGTCACGCTGGCGGCGGGTTCCGCGGCCGCCGGCACCTATACCGTCACCCTCACGGGCACGGGGGGAGGGAAGACGCACTCGACCACCGTGTCGTTCACGGTGACGACCACCGCGTCGCCCGACTTCTCGCTGACCGTCTCGCCGTCCTCCGTATCGACCACGGTGGGAGGCACCGCCACCGCGACCGCCTCCACGACGGTGAGCGGCGGGTTCAACTCGGCGGTCTCGCTCGCGGTCTCGGGGCTCCCCGCGGGCGCCTCGGCGTCGTTCTCGCCGGCCTCCATCGCGGCGCCCGGCGCGGGCTCCTCGACGCTCACCGTGACGACGGGAACGGCGGCGGCAGGGACCTACAACCTGACGATCACCGGCACCGGCGGCGGCAAGACCCACACGGCGCCGCTCAGCCTGACCATCACCGCCGCCGGCGGCGGCTCGCAGATCCTCAAGAACCCGGGCTTCGAGTCGGGGACCACCAACTGGACCGCGGCCGCCAGCGTGATCACCAACTCCTCGTCGGAGCCGGCGCACGGCGGCACCTGGAAGGCCTGGCTCGACGGCTACGGAACCACCCACACCGACACGCTCTACCAGCAGGTCGCCATCTTCTCGACCAACACCTCCGCGACGCTGACCTTCTGGCTGCACATCGATACGGCCGAGACCACGACCACCACGGCCTACGACACGATGAAGGTGCAGATCCGCAACTCGTCCGGCACGGTCCTCGCGACGCTGGCCACCTACTCCAACCTCAACGCCAACACGGGGTATGCTCTGAAGTCGTTCAACCTTGCGCCCTACATCGGCCAGACGATCCAGGTGTACCTCACCGCGACCGAGGATTCCATCAACCAGACATCGTTCGTCGTCGACGACTTTGCCCTCAACGTCCAGTAGCCCAGGGGAATCGAGGAGAACCATGAACAGATCATTCATTCTCGCAACGTTGGCTCTCGTCCTGACGAGCGGCTCCGGGCTCCAGGCCGCCGAGAAGCCCCAGCCGGCCGCGGCGCCCGCGCCGCCCGTGCTCGAGAAGGCCCCCCGGGGCACGGTCGTCTTCGACGACGACGGTGGCCGGGCCCAGATCATTCCCCGCCAGGCGGTCGCGGCCGGCGAGGCCAGCTACCACGGCGGGCCGGTGGTCGCCCACGGCGCCGTGCAGGCCGTCTTTCTCGGCAGCGGCTGGCGCGACCGGGAGAACCGGGCGAAGGAGGCCGAGGTGATGAAGGAGCTGGGGAGCCCGGCGGCGGCGTCCCTCTCCCGCTACGGAATCAAGCCGTGGGAGCCCGCCGGGTTCCTCGAGGACCCCGCGGGAGATCCGGTGGCGGGCAAGACGATCAACGATCTCGAGATCCAGGCCCGCCTGGACGGGCTGGTGGGCGGCGGAGAGCCGATCGACGCCAACGCCGTCTACGTGGTCTTCCTGGCGCCGGGCCTCGGCTCGACGCTCGGCTCGAAGAGCTCCGAGAAGGATTTCGCGGCCTACCACAACCATCTCCACGCCGCGGCCGGAATCATCCGCTACGTCGTCGTGCCATACGACGCCGAGCTCTCCCGCTGGGTCGCCGCCGCCCGGCAGAGCCTCCAGCAGGCGTTGATCAACCCCGAGGGCAACGCCTGGTACTAGATTCACCCTCATCGATGAGGGGCTCGATCGTATAGGATGCGTCGGCGGCCGGAGCGTTTTCCGGCCGCCAACCTTCCTGCGAGCGGCGCCGCCCCGCGATGAACCGTAAAATCCCCGTCCACCCCTCCGACCTGCAAGGCTTCGCCCGGCTGGCGACGGACGCCACGGCGGGGGTGACCGATCTGGTGGAGGCCCTGCACCACAACATCGTCCGGGTTCCAGGTATCGCCGCCGCGCCGCAGGGCCGCACGCGGGGCATCACCGGGCTCGTCTACCGTGGCGTGCGCGGGGTGACCCGGCTGGTGGGCGGCGGGTCGGACGCCGTGTTCGCGCGGCTCGTTCCGATCCTGGAGCCGTCGCAGGGCGAGGGGAGCTCGCCGCGCGGACGCGAAGCCGTGCTGGCCGCGTTGAACGGCGTGCTGGGCGATCATCTCGCCGCCTCCCGGAACCCGCTGGCGATCCCCATGCGGCTGCGCCGGGACGGGCCACCCGGAGGCAGGCTGCTGGTGCTGGCGCACGGCCTGTGCATGAACGATCTGCAATGGCGCCGGCAGGGGCACGACCACGGCGCCGCGCTCGCCCGCGACCTGGGGTACACGCCGGTCTATCTGCGCTACAACAGCGGTCTGCACATCTCAACCAACGGCCGCGCGTTCGCCGATCAGCTCGCGGCCCTGCTGAAGCGATGGCCGGTGCCGGTGGCGGAGCTGGCGATCCTCGGCCACAGCATGGGCGGCCTCGTCGCCCGTAGCGCCTGCCATTACGGGAACGCCGCGGGTTACGAGTGGCCGCGGCATCTGAAGAAACTCGTCTTCCTCGGCACGCCCCACCACGGCGCGGCGTTGGAGCGCGGCGGCAACTGGGTGGATGCCGCCCTGGGGATCAGCCAGTACACGGCCCCCTTCGCCCGCCTCGGCAAGATCCGCAGCGCCGGCATCACCGACCTGCGCCACGGCAACCTGCTGGACGAGGACTGGGAAGGGCGCGACCGGTTCGAGCCCGCCGGAGATCTCCGGCGGTCGCTCCCCCTGCCGGAGGGCGTGGACTGCTATGCGATCGCGGCGGCGACGGGAAAAGACAGCGGCGACGGGCTCGTCCTCGTGAACAGCGCCCTGGGTCAGCATGAAGAACCAGGCCGCACCCTGTCCATTCCAGAGTCCCGGCAATGGATCGCTCACGGCATTCATCATTTCGATCTGCTCAGCCGGCCGGAAGTCTACAAAAAAATCGAGACCTGGCTCGCGGAGTGACCGCTGCCTATCTGGGAGAGCATTGAAGGGGGCGGACGTCCCCGTTCCGCAAGGTCTTCTCCGCTGCCTGGAGCGCTCGTTCAAGGGCCGCCACCGGCGTCTCGCAAGCCGGCAGGAGCGTCGCGTCCGGATCGGCATGCTGGACGTAAAACGTGGAGACCGAAAACCGCTGGTAGAGAGTGATGTATCGAAAGCCCCTGGTGGACTCGCCCGTCGGCGGATCCGGATCGGAAGGCACATAGCAGTCCGGCGTCGGACCGGCTGACCCATCGGCGACCGCCGCCTGGAGCTGTGTGAGCAGCTTGTTCTGTAGCAGGCCCGAGAGAAACGTCCGGCTGCTCGGTGAGTTGAACGGCGTGTCGGTGCGCATCAGGGTGGCCGCGCCGCCCGCGCTGATCAGCATGTCGCTGCTGATGTGCACCGGGAGAGGCCACGGCGCGTTGTCCGGCTCGGCCTGAACGTCCAGAGAGGAATGAGTGCTGACGAGGGCTGAAAGGTCCAACGTGCAGCGGTGACTGGCCCGGGCGTTCCCTCCCAGCGTCAGCAGCATTGCGAGCAGGATGGCGACGGTGGTTCCTGGTCTTTTCATTGGCAGACTCCATTGGAGCTTAGTTATTCCTGGGGACTCTTACGGATCTGCGAGGCAAAGCGTCGGGGAACGTTTTTTGCACCAAAATGCCCGAGCCCGCGCTGCCAGGCGCGGCGAAGGAAGGGGGCATTCGTGAAGAGGGATGACACTCCAGGGAACGCTGCAGAGACCATCCAGCAGACGCCGGTAGAAACTACAAGCCAGGAACAGGAAGGATTGAGCCGCCGGGTCTTTCTCGGCCTGTCCGCCGGGGCGGTGCCGATCGTCCGCCTCGCCGCGGCCGGCGTCAAGGCGGTCGGGAAGCCGCTGCATCCGGCGGCTCCGGGAGGCGCCGCGGGAGCGGGCACGTTCCCGGTCACGCTGCAGGTGAACGGGCAGGTGCGGCAGCTCCGGATCGATCCCCGCGCCAGCCTCCTCGACATCCTGCGCGAGGAGCTGGGCCTCTCGGGGACCAAGAAGGGGTGCGACCACGGCCAGTGCGGCGCCTGCACGGTGCTCGTCGAGGGCCGCCGCGTCCTCTCCTGCCTGACCCTGGCCGCGATGGCCTCGGGTCAGCGGGTGACGACCATCGAGGGGCTCGCCCAGGGCGATCGCCTCCACCCGGTGCAGGCGGCCTTCCTGAAGCACGATGCCTTCCAGTGCGGCTATTGCACGCCGGGGCAGATCGTCTCCGCCGTGGGCCTCCTCGCCGAGGGGTGCCCGGACGATGCCGCCGGTATCCGCGAGTGTATGAGCGGCAATCTCTGCCGTTGCGGCGCCTATCCGAACATCGTCGCGGCGGTCCGCGAGGCGAAGGGAGGGAGGTCATGAACCCGTTCTCCTTCTCGCACGCTCGCCGCCCCGAGGAGGCGGTCGCCGCCGTCTCCCGGGACCCGCGCGCGAAGTTCGTGGCGGGCGGCACGACGCTCGTCGATCTCCTGCGCCTGGACGTCGAGACGCCGGACGCGCTGGTCGACATCAACGCCCTGCCGCTGGCGAAGATCGAGCCGCTGGCGGGCGGCGGCGTGCGGATCGGCGCCATGGTGCGCAACAGCGATCTCGCCAACCACCCGGCGATCCGCAAGAATTATCCGGTCCTCTCCGAGGCCCTGCTCTCCGGGGCCAGCCCGCAGCTCCGCAACATGGCGACCGTCGGCGGCAATCTGATGCAGCGCACGCGCTGCCAGTACTTCCGCGACACGGTCTACGCCTGCAACAAGCGGACGCCCGGCGCCGGCTGCTCGGCGCTCGGCGGCTACAACCGGATCCACGCCGTGCTCGGCACCAGCGACAAGTGCATCGCGACCTTCCCCGGCGACATGCCGGTGGCGCTGGCGGCGCTCGACGCGGTGGTCCACACCCGCCGGCCGGACGGCGGCGAGCGGGCGATCCCGCTGGCCGACTTCCACGTTTCCTACGGCGAGAATCCCGCGAAGGAGAGCGTGCTCGAGCACGGCGAGCTGATCACCGCGGTCGAGCTGCCGGCGACTCCATGGTTCGCGCGCTCGCACTACCTCAAGGTCCGCGACCGCGCGAGCTACGAGTTCGCCCTCGCCTCGGCGGCGGTGGCGCTCGACATCGACGGCGGGAGCGGCGGGAGGATCCGCGCCGCCCGCGTGGCCCTCGGCGGAATCGCGACCAAGCCGTGGCGCTCGCGCGAGGCCGAGCAGGCGCTCACCGGCGCCAAGGCGGAGGAGGCCACCTACCGGACCGCCGCCGAGGCGGCGCTGCGCGGCGCCCGTGCCCAGAAAGACAATGGATTCAAGATCGAGCTGGCGAAGCGGACCCTCGCCCGGGCCCTCGCGACGGCCGCGGAGAAAAGAGTATGAACATCCTGGATCTGGACGATGCCGCGCCCGCGAGAAGAGATGGCCGCAGCGGCGCGGTCGGCAAGCCGATCGATCGCGTGGACGGCCGGCGGAAGATCGCCGGCGCCGCCAAGTACGCCGCCGAGTTCCGGCACGGGCGCCTGACCCACGCCGTGCTCGTACAGTCGACGATCGCCAAGGGACGGATCGCTTCGATCGACGCCGCGGCCGCCCGCCGCTCGCCCGGCGTGCTGGCGGTGATCAGCCACGAGAACGCGCTGAAGCTCAAGAAGGCGCCGGGCGGCGCCAAGGCGCAGCCCACGGCCAGCGGCAAGCTGGGGGACGACCGGCTGCCGTTCTCGGACGACGTCATCCATTACGCCGGCCAGCACGTCGCGCTGGTGGTGGCGGAGACCCTCGACCAGGCGCGGCACGCCGCCTCTCTGGTCAAGGTGCGCTACCACGAGGAGAAGCCGGTGCTGGAGATCGCCGAGGCGAAAGCGACCGCCTACCTGCCGGAGAAGGCGATGGGGCGCGATCTGCAGCACCGCCGCGGCGACGTCGACGGCGCGCTGGCGGCGCCCGGAATCGTCAAGATCCAGCAGACCTACACCACCCCGGTCGAGACCAACAATCCGATGGAGCCCTCGGCGACCGTCGCCTCGTGGGAGGGCGACCGGCTCACGGTGGCGGACGCCACGCAGGCAGTGATCGGCACCCGCGGCGTGCTCTCGGCTGCATTCGGCATCCCCAAGGAGAACGTCCGGGTGCTCTGCCCGTTCACCGGCGGCGGCTTCGGTTGTAAAGGTTTTCAATGGCCGCACACGATGCTGGCGGCGATGGCGGCGAAGATGACCGGCCGCCCGGTGCAGCTCAACCTGACGCGGCAGCAGATGTTCACCTCGGTGGGGCACCGGCCGCCCACCGAGCAGACGATGACGCTCGCCGCCCGCCGGGACGGCACGCTGACCGCGATCCGTCACGAGACCCTGCAGCCGACCGCCACCACCACCGAGTTCATCGAGCCGTGCGGCATCACCACCAGCAAGCTGCTCTACGCCTGCGAGAACGTGGCGACTCCCCATCACTTGGTGCGCGTCAACGTGGCGCCGCCGACGCCGATGCGGGCGCCCGGGGACTCCCCCGGCTCCTTCGCGCTCGAATCCGCCATGGACGAGCTGGCCTACGAGCTGGGGATGGACCCGCTCGAGCTGCGGCTGCGCAACCACGCCGACCGCGACATGGGAGAGAACAAGCCCTGGTCGAGCAAACACCTCAAGGAGTGCTACCAGCGCGGCGCCGAGACGTTCGGCTGGTCGAAGCGGAACCCCAAGCCCCGCTCGATGAGGGACGGCGACCTGCTGGTGGGCTGGGGCATGGCGACCGCGCTCTATCCCGGCAACCGCCGGCCGGCGTCGGCCAGGGCGCGGATCTCGGCGGACGGCCACGCGCTCGTCCAGGCCGCCACGCAGGACCTCGGCACCGGCTCCTACACCATCTTCACCCAGGTCGCGGCCGACGCGCTCGGTCTGCCGGTGGAGCGGGTCACCTTCGAGCTCGGCGACAGCGAGTTCCCCGACGCGCCGGTGTCGGGCGGCTCGAACACGGCGGCGAGCGTCAGCGAGGCGGTCGTGCAGGTGGGCACGGCGATGAAGGCGAAGCTTGCGGAGCTCGCCACCGGCGATCCCGAGTCGCCGCTCGCCGGGCTTCCGGCCGATCAGCTCGCCCTGGCCAACGGCCGGCTGGTGGTGGCCGCGAACCCGTCGCGCGGCATCGCCTACACCGACCTGCTGTCCCGCTCGCGGCTGCCGGCGATCGAGGCGCAGGCGGACGTCAAGCCCGACGACGCGAAAACCAAGCAATACTCCATCCACTCTTGGGGCGCGCAGTTCTGCGAGGTCAAGATCGATCCGCTGCTGCCGCGCGTCCAGGTGACGCGCTGGGTCTCGGCCATCGACGTCGGCAGGGTGCTGAACGCGAAGCTGAGCCGCAGCCAGGTGATGGGCGGCGTGACCATGGGGATCGGCATGGCCCTGATGGAGCACACGGTCTACGATCCGCGGACCGGCCTGCCCGTCACCGACAGCTTCCAGGACTACCTGATTCCGGTCAACGCCGACGTCCCCGAGGTCGAGGTGGCGCTGCTCGACCATCCTGATCCGATCATCAACACGCTGGGTTGCCGGGGGATCGGCGAGATCGGGATCACCGGCGTGGCCGCGGCCATCGCCAACGCCGTGTACCACGCCACCGGCCGGCGAATCCGTGAGCTGCCGATCACGCCGGACAAGCTGCTGTGAGGAAGTTTGCCCGCTCCGGGCGCAAAACGGCGCTCAGGGCGCACCTATAGAGGTGGAGCGCTCGCTAGACCCGAGCGACCCGGAGCCATGAGCGAAACCAAGAAGACCGGCAGCGTCGCTCCCGTGGCCGTGCTCGTCCTGGCGGCGGGAGCGTCGACCCGGATGGGACGGCCCAAGCAGATCCTCCCGTTCCAGGGGAGCACGCTGCTGCGCCGGGTGGTGGAGCAGGCGCTCCAGTCGTCCGCGTCCCGCGTCTTCGTGGTGCTCGGCGCGCACGCCGCCGTGGTCGCGCCCACGCTCGACGAGCTGCCGGTCGAGATCATCTGGAATCTGGACTGGGAAGAGGGCCAGGGCGCCTCCATCCGGACCGGCGTGCGGTTCCTCATGGACCGGGCCCCGGAGACGGGCGCCGTCCTCTTCCTGCTCGGCGATCAGCCGCTCGTGATGTCCTCCTCGATTGAGCGCCTGATCGCCGTGCACCGCCGCACCGGCGCCGGGCTCGTGGCGAGCGAGCAGGACGGCCGGCTCGGAGTCCCGGCGCTCTTTTCGTCCCGCTTCTTCGGCGAGCTGGCCCGGCTCCAGGGCGACGCCGGCGGCGCGCACCGCCTCCTCCGCGAGCACGAGGACGAAGCCGTGGGCCTCATCCTCCCGGACGCCGAGCTCGACGTGGACACGCCGGCCGACTACGAACGGCTGATGGCGGCGTCCTGATCCACGGCCGACGGGGCGGCTCGATGTAGGATCAGCCCACCATGAAGGGCATCTCTCGCCGCGGTCTCCTCGCCGTCTTCTTCCTCGTCGTTCTCGGCCTCGTCTGTCTGGCCTGCGCCACGGCTCCCCGGCCGCAGGGAAAAGGTGGTTCCCCGATGACCGACCTGTCGCGAATCGATCACGTCATCCTCGGCATCGGCGATCTTCAGAAGGGCACCGCGGAGCTGGAGCGCCTCACCGGCGTGCGGGCGGTCTTCGGCGGCGCCCATCCGGGACGCGGCACGCAGAACGCCCTGATCTCGCTCGGCGGGAATCACTATCTGGAGATCCTGGCGCCCAATCCGGAGGAGCGGGGAAACCGGGACGCCGACGAGTTGCGCGGGCTGACCGCGCTCACGCCCATCGGATGGGCGGTGCGGTCCGAGGATCTGCCGGCCTTGCAGCAGCGCCTGCGGAGCCGGGGCGTGCCGACGGGAGAGATCCGTCCCGGCGGGCGGAACCTGCCGGACGGCACGCGGCTGGCCTGGAAGACGCTCGCCTATGGAGAGCCGTCGAGCCCGCTGCTGCCGTTCTTCATTGATTGGGGCCGCGGCGGCGCGCATCCCTCGGCGACCTCCCCGGGAGGCTGCCGGCTGGCCGGTCTCTCCCTCCAGGATCCCGCGCCGGACACCCTGCGGCAGCCCCTGGAAGCGGCCGGCCTCCAGGTGGAGGTGCGCGAGGGCAGGGAACCCCGCATCCGGCTCTCCCTGGTCTGCCCGCAGGGGGACGTGGAGCTCCCGTAGCGGGCCCCTCAGTC